>CANFSZ010000011.1 GCA_947449835.1 Opitutia bacterium | reverse complement strand
TGGTCTTGGGATCGAAGGCGCCGTGTTTTTTGCAGAAGTCGATCGTGGTGGCGTAGACGCCGGCGTAGCAGCTGTCGGGGATGACGCAGAGGGTGTCTTGGCCTTTACCAGCGGCGTTCCACATCTGGCCGGAGGTGCGGATCATCGCAGGCATGGAAGCGTCGATGATGACGTCGGACGGGACGTGAAGGTTGGTGATGCCCTTGTCGGAGTTGACCATCGCGACGGCGGGGCGCGCGGCGAAGACGGCCGCGATGTCGGCTTCGATGGCGGCTTTTTGGTCGGCGGGCAGCGTGGCGATTTTGCTGAGGAGGTCGCCGAAACCGTTGTTGAGATCAACGCCGAGCGCAGTGAGGGCGGGGCCGTGTTTGGTGAATAGGTCTTTGAAGAAGACGCGCACCGCGAGACCGAACATGATCGGGTCGGAGACCTTCATCATCGTGGCTTTGAGGTGGAGCGAAAACAAGGTGCCGTCTTTCTGCGCTTTCATGATTTGTTGCGCATAAAAAGCGCCGAGCGCTTTCCGGTTCATGAAGGTGGCGTCGATAATTTCGCCGGCCTTGAGTGGAGTTTTTTCTTTGAGGACGATAGTTTGAGCGGCCTTGGCGATGGTTTCGGGCGAGGCGCCAGCCGGTGCGGGCGCGGGCACGAATTCGATGCGCACGGTGGTCGCGGCGGGAACGGTGACGGACTTCTCGTTGGAGAAGAAATCATCTTTACCCATTGTGCTGACGGCGGTCTTTGAAGTGGGTGACCACGCGCCCATCGAGTGGGGATGCGCGCGGGCGTAGGCTTTGACGGCTTTGGGGGCGCGGCGGTCGGAGTTGCCTTCGCGCAGGACAGGATTCACGGCGGAGCCCATGACTTTGCCGTAACGGGCTTTGGCGTCTTTCTCGGCGTCGGTGGTGGGGACTTCTGGGAAATCGGGCAGCGCGTAGCCTTTGGCTTGGAGTTCGGCGATGGCGGCCTTGAGCTGCGGCACGGAGGCGGAGATGTTGGGCAGCTTGATGATGTTGGCCTCGGGCTTGAGGGTGAGGGCGCCGAGTTCGGCGAGGGCGTCGGGCACGCGCTGCGCGGGCGGGAGCAAGTCGGAGAAGGCCGCGAGGATGCGGGCGGCGACGGAGATGTCGCGGGTTTCCACGGCGATGCCAGCGTGTTTCGTGAAAGTCTGCACGATCGGCAGGAACGAATACGTGGCGAGCGCGGGAGCCTCGTCGGTGATGGTGTAGATTATGGTGGGATTCGCGGACATGGGTATAAATTAAAGGGGTGAAATTAGCAGTCGGCTAGCTAAGTTTCACGCGAGGCTGCGGTCAAAAGCAATTGCTGCGCAGATTATACGAAAAGCTGCTACAGCGCGGACGGTCGGGCGGCTGGTTTTTAAGCCGTGATCGTCTCCAGCGAGCAACCGTCGGCGTGGGGCGTCTCGCAGTTGGGGCGGGCGATCACGCCAGGGTACGGCTCGGGGGCGAAGGGGCGGGCGGGGTCGGCGAGCAAGTGTTGGTCGCAGACCGAGAAGAGATCGCGCTCGGTTTCCGTGCGCCGCATGGCGTGGAGAAACGCGCCGTCGGCATCAACGCTCTGGCCGACGAAGTTGAGGTACTTCTTCATCTTGTTGACGTGGTAACGCTCCTCGAGATCAGGACGCTGGGTGGCGCGGTAGAGGCGTTCGACGTAGTCGCGGACATTGGCGAGCGTAAGCGGGGTGACCGTTTGGCCGGAGAAAATCTCACGGCATTGGCGGAAGATCCAGGGGTTACGGATGGCGTGTCGGCCGATCATGACACCAGCGGCGCGAGTGTCGCCGACGATGCGGGCGGCGGCGGCGGGCGACGTGACGTTGCCGTTGGCGAGCACAGGACAGCGCACGCGCGAGACGGCGTGGGCGATGTAATCGTAATGCACTTCGCTGCGGTACATCTCTTTCACCGTGCGACCGTGAACGCTGAGGAGATCGACGCGGTGTTCGTTCACCAGATCTAGCACGCGATCGAAGTGACGCGTATCCTCGAAGCCGATGCGCATCTTGACGGTGAACAAGCCGGGCGAGGCGGCGCGCAGGGTGGCGAGAATTTCGGCGATTTTTTCCGGATCGCGCAACAGGCCACCGCCGACGTTTTTCTTGTAAACTTTCGGGGCGGGGCAACCGAGGTTGAGGTCGATGCCGGCGATCGGATGGCGGAGAAGTTCGTCGACGGTGCGCGCGAGGTGGGTGAGGTCTTCGCCGATGAGCTGCGCGAAGACGGGGCGACCGGTGGCGTTTTCATCGATCGAGCGGAGGATGTGTTTCTCCGGGCGCGACATCGAGTGGACGCGCAGAAATTCCGTGAAGAAATAGTCAGGCGCGCCGTAGTGCGCGACGACGCCCATGAAGGCGAGGTCGGTCACGTCCTGCATCGGGGCGAGCGCGGTGAGCGGCTGGCCCGGAACGATGCCGGCAGGGAGGGCGGTAAGAGTCGAGCCGGCCACGATCACTTATCTTCGTCGGAGGACTCGTCCGATTCGTCGGCCTGTTGCTTGAGCACGCGCTCGAGCACTTCGGACATGTCTTCCACGCCATCAAAAACGGCACGGGCGACGTAAAGCGGGCGTTTGTGTTGGAGGGCTAGTACGATGGAATCGCTCGGGCGCGCGTCGATCTCGATGATTTTGCGACCGAGTTCGTTTTCCATCCGGAGCAAGATACGCGCAAAAAATGTGCCCTCGCGGGCGTCGTTGATGAGAATGTGTTCTAAGTGAGCGCCGAGGCCGAGGAGAATACTGCCGATCAAGTCGTGCGTGAGCGGGCGTTCCTTTTTTTCGCCCTTGAGCGACATCTGGATGGCGTTGCCGACGGAGTGGTCGACGTAGATGACGAACGTCTTGTGGTCGTCGCCCAGGAACACGGCGCAGCCGTTGGCGGTGGGCATGACGCCCTTGATGGCGACGGTGACGACGTCTGGATTCATGGGCGAACGGTGTTGGGCTCGGGCGCAAAGCGCAAGCCGGCGGACGGAGTTGCGACGGCGTTCATTCGAAACCGAATAGGCTGATGCCGGCAGCTTTCGCGGCGGCGAGCACCGCGGGTTTATCGAGCATGATGACGCGGCCCGTCTCGAGCGCGGCGGCGGTGATTCCGGCGGCTTGCATCGTCTCGAGCGTGCGCAGACCGAAACAGGGCACATCGAAGCGAAAATCTTGGCGGGCTTTGACGGTTTTTACGAAGAGCGTCTGATCGGTTTTGAGCGTACCGGCGCGGGTGAGCATCGCGTCGGTACCTTCGTAAGCTTCGACGGCGAGGACCGTGCCTTTGCGGACGACGCAGCCTTGACCGATGTCGAGCCGGGCGCACTCGCGGGCGATTTGAATCCCGTGGTCCAAGTAGTCGCGCTCGATGGGAAACGAGCGCCCCGTCATCGCGCCGCTGGTGGCTAGTTGGTCGTCCAAGAAAGAACGGGCGTCGAGCAACGTGACCCCGATAGCGGAGATTTCGGCGGCGATGGCACCGAAGATCGTCTCGGCGTTCCGCCGTTTCAGCGTCGCGAGGATGCGAATCGCTTTTAGGTCGGGATGAAGCCCTTTAAACAGTTTGCGCGGAGAAATCTGGCCGGCCATGAACGCGCTGCCCGCACCAAAATCCTCGAGGGCGCGGAGCATTTTTCCAATTTGGCCGACGAGCAACGTGCGTCGCTCTTCGGGTGGAAACGCGGCGATGAGCTCGGGGCTGGTTTCTTCCTCAAAGGCGATCAGGCGCAAGGGGATGCCGGCGCGGCGAATGGATTGGATCACCAACTGCGGATAAAGTCCCTGACCAGCGATGAGCACGACGGGTTTCGTGGCGTCAAAGTGGGCGGGAAGAAAAGCGGAGGGCGCGGTGGGCACGGTGAAAGGTGATACGTTGCGCGAGGCGGGCCGCGGATTGAAGCCAAATACGCAGGCATAAAAACGCCGCGCTCAGGGCGCGGCGTTGAAGATCAAACCGATCGCGTTCGCTTTACGGGACGACGAGATTCAGGATTTTCCCCGGGACGTAGATGATGCGCGCGATCGTTTTGCCATCGAGATACGGCGCGACTTTGGCGTGGCTGTGCGCGATGGCGACCGCGTCGTCCTGCGAGAGGCCGATGGGCACGAGTTGATCGCCGCGGTGCTTGCCGTTGACTTGGAAAACCAACTTTACCTCGGTCACGTTGAGTTTGGCCGGGTCGTAGGCGGGCCAACTTGCTTGCTGAATCGAGGCGGGTTCGCCGAGACGAGCCCAAAGTTCCTCGGCGAGATGCGGGGCGAACGGCGCCAAGATGCGCAGGAAGGCCAACATGCAGCCGCGGCTCACTTGCGGCGCTTTTTGCACGGCATTGGCCAAGATCATCATCTGCGAAATCGCGGTGTTGAAACGCAGCGCTTCGATGTCGTCGCCGACTTTCTTGATCGTTTCGTGGAGGAGCTTGGTGAGTTCGTTCGAATCCGTGAAGGCCGGATCGGCGATGATTTTCGGGTGGATCATGCCCTCGACGTTGAGGCACTCGCGCCAGATTTTTTGGAGGAAGCGATGGACGCCCTCGATCTGTTGCATGCTCCACGGTTTCATGGCCTCGAGCGGCCCGAGGAACATTAAGTAGAGGCGCAACGTATCGGTGCCGTGCGACGCGATGATCGTGTCGGGGCTGACGACGTTGCCGCGGCTCTTGGACATTTTTTCGCCGTCTTCGCCGAGGATGATGCCTTGGTGAAATAATTTCGTGAACGGCTCGACTTGAGGCACGACGCCGAGATCGAACAAGACCTTATGCCAGAAACGCGCGTAGAGCAGGTGCAACACCGCGTGCTCAGCGCCGCCCACATAGAGATCGGGCACGCCCCAATAGCCCAGCGCGTCGGGGCCGGCGAAGGCGGAGGCGTTGGTCGGATCGGTGAAACGTAGATAGTACCAGCACGAGCCGGCCCATTGCGGCATGGTGTTGGTCTCGCGGCGGGCGCGGACCCACGCTTCGCCAGCGGGGCGCGGTTGCGCGGCGGGTACGGCGGCACCGGTCTCGACGTTGAACCAGAGCTCGAGCCACGGGGCGACGTTGGCCAGCGGGCTCTCGCCATTGCCGCTCGGTAAGTAGCTCTCGACGACGGGCAACTCCAACGGCAAGGCGGCGGGCGGCAGCGGCAACGCGTAGTGCGTGACGCCTTCGCTCGTGTAGGTTACGGGCGCGCTCGGGACGTCGCCCGGACGAGCCGCAGCGGCGCGGCGGTAATCCGCTTCGTTGACCCAAACGATGGGGAAGGGCTCGCCCCAGTAACGTTGGCGGGAGAACAACCAATCGCGGAGCTTGTAGTTGACCGTGGCCGCTGCGACGCCTTGAGCGGCGAGGGCGGCGGTGATTTTCTTTTTGGCGTCGGCCCAAGCGAGGCCGTTGTAGCCGGCGGAGTTTATCAGCTGGCCGTCGCCCACGTAGGGCAACTTCGTCTCGCTCGTATCGCCGGCGGACGGGGTGGCTTCGATGACTTGGATGATGGGCAACGCGTATTTGACGGCGAATTCATAATCGCGCTCGTCGTGCGCGGGGACGGCCATGATCGCGCCGGTGCCGTAGCCCATCAGCACGTAGTCGGCGACCCAGATCGGCACGCGGGCGCCGTTGATGGGGTTGATCGCGTAGGCGCCGCTGAAGACACCGGATTTATCTTTGGCGAGGTCGGTGCGCTCGAGGTCGCTCTTGCCGGCGGATTTCTTGCGGTAATCTTCGACGGCGGATTTTTGCGCAGGCGTCGTGAGCGCGTCGACGAGTGGGTGTTCCGGCGCGAGCACCATATAAGTGCAGCCAAAAAGCGTGTCGGGGCGTGTGGTGAAAATCTTGAGCGGGCCGAGCGCGGCTTGCTCTAGCTTGAACAAAATCTCCGCGCCTTCGCTGCGGCCGATCCAGGCCTCTTGCATGCGCTTGGTGGAATCGGGCCAATCGACGTCTTTTAAGTCTGCGAGCAGGCGCTCGGCGTAGGCCGTGATGCGAAGGACCCATTGGCGAAGGTTGCGGCGCTCGACGGGGAAACCGCCGACCTCGCTCTTGCCGTCGACGACTTCTTCGTTGGCGAGCACGGTGCGGAGCTCGGGGCACCACCACACCGGGCGTTCGTCGACATAGGCGAGGCCGCGTTTAAAAAGCTGGAGGAAAATCCACTGCGTCCAGCGGAAATACTTGGGGTCGGTCGTGTCGATCTCGCGGTCCCAATCGTAGGAAAAGCCGAGGGCTTTGATCTGCCGCTTGAAATTGGCGATATTGTTTTGGGTGTTGGACGCGGGATGGGTGCCGGTTTTGACCGCGTGTTGTTCGGCGGGCAGGCCGAAGGCGTCCCAGCCGATGGGGTGGAGGACGTTGAAGCCCTTGGCGCGTTTATAGCGCGCGATGATGTCGGTGGCGGTGTAGCCCTCGGGGTGGCCGATGTGGAGCCCTGCGCCCGAAGGGTAGGGGAACATGTCCAGCACGTAGTATTTCGGCTTCGACGAGTTTTGCTCGGCGCGAGCGGTGTGGTTTTCCTCCCAGAAAGATTGCCAGTGAGGCTCGATCTCTAGGAAGTTGTATTCTTTGCACTGGGTAGCCATCGCGTGAAACCTTCCATAGTTCGTCTTTCAACAGCTCGGTCAACCTTCGCCTTTGCCCTCGGCTTGGCGCTGGTGTTCGCCGCGTCCGCGCAGGCCGCGATGAGCCGAGGTTTTAATCGTCTCCTCGACGCCGTCGTGCGGATCGACGTGCGCGAGGTCGCTTTCGAGTCCGGCGCGCGGCGCTACGCTTCGAGCATTGGCTCGGGTGTGATCCTTTCGGCCGATGGGCTCGTGTTGACCAACGCCCACGTCGCCAGTCCGCGCGCCGTCGAGCTTTCCATCACGTTGTCCAATCTTGAGCGCGTAAGCGCCAAGCTCGTGGGCTGGGATCACTGGACGGATTTGGCTCTGTTGCGGATCGACGTCGCCGACGCCCAACGCCGCGGGTTGAAATTCGCCATCGCGGAGTTCGGCGACAGCGCGAAATTATTCCCCGGTCAGACCGTGTTTGCGGTGGGCACGCCGCACGGCCTCACGCGCACCGTCACGCGCGGAATTATTTCTAATAACAATCGCTATTTCGAAGACACCAACGGCGTGAACGGCTACGAAACCGGAGCCTTCAACACGTGGCTCCAGACCGATGCCGCGATTAATCCGGGCAACTCGGGCGGTCCGCTGGTGACCGAGGATGGCCGTGTCGTGGGCATCAGTTCCCGGGGATATTTGGGCGCGAACAATCTCGGTTTCGCCATTCCCTCAGCGATCGCGCGTCGCATCGTGGACGGACTCGTCGCCGACGGCGCGATCACGCGCAGCACGATCGGCCTCGTGCCGGGGGCTCTGCAAGATCTCGAAAATTTCTACGCGCTCGCGCTCAACACCGGCGTGTTGATCAACAGCGTCGCGCTCGGTTCGCCCGCTGCGCGTGCCGGTCTGCGCGGGGGCGATATCTTGCTCGCCATCGACGGCGTCAAGGTCGACGGACGTTTCCCTGAGCAATTGCCGCCGATTCAAAACCTCATCGCCAACCAACCGGTCGGCGCGAAGCTGCGGCTCACTTATAAACGCGGCGCGCAAACCGCCGAGGTTTCCGTCACCACGGAAAAACTCGAAAGCCGCGTCGGCGAAGAATGGGCCTTTGAAAAATGGGGCCTGAGTGTGCGGCGGGTGTCGCGGACCTTTGCCCGCGAGAATCAACTCTCCAGCGACAACGGTGTGATCGTGATCGGCGTGCAGGCGGGCTTTCCGGCCGAAGTGGCTGGGCTTTCGCGCGGCGATGTTATTACTAAAATCAATCGTCAGCCCGTGGACGCGCTCGCGGTGATGCAGGCGGCGCACGCGGCCTTTGAGGCGAAGCCGGCCCCGACGTTGATCGAGGCGCAGCGCGACCGGCGCGTTTCGCTTTATATTCTCAAACCATGAAACGTTTCCGTTTGTTTTTCGCCTTCTGGGTCGTGGTCGCGTCGTTGCGCGCGGCGGATTTACCCGCGCTCTGGACCGAGCGACTTAAGTGCGTCGTCGCGGTGGAATTTTTTACCGAGACGGAAGTCGATCGCCGACCCAATGTGGTGTTTGGCGTCGTGGTCGATACGCAGGGCACGATCATCTTGCCGGCGGCGGCCATCGAGTCGCGCGTGGTGCCGGCCCAATTAAAGGAATTCAAAGTTTACCGGCCCGGTGATCCTGCGAGCGCCGCCGGCGTTTATCTCGGACAAGATGCTTTGACGGGCTGGCATTTCGTGCGCGTCGAGGAACGGCTGCGTCCGTTGCTCGTGCCCATCACGCAATTTGTCGCGCCGGGCAACGCCACCGAACCGGCGCTCGCCGAGGAAGTCTGGGGAATCGCGCTGCGCGGCAAAGATGAGGATTTCATGCCGTATTTTTTGCAGAGCCGCGTGGCGCTGATCCAGTCGCTGCCGCAACGCACCGGCATCGCTCAACAGGAAGTCGCGGGTCCGGGGTTGCCGGTGTTTAATCGCGACGGCGGGTTTGTCGGTTTGGCGCTGAGCTCGTTTGGGCAGACGTTTTTGCAGTTCTCGCGCGCGGATCGCGGGGGCTCGCCGACGATGTTGATCAACGTCGAAGAGAGCAGCGTGTTCCACCTCACCAGTGAAGTGTTGCCGTACCTCGCGCGGGTGCCGCTCAACGAATTTGGCCGGCCGTTGGCGTGGCTCGGCGCTTATGGTTTTGAACCGATGGATCGCGAGGTCGCGGCCTTTCTCAAACTCGAGGCGCAATCAGGCGCCGTCGTCAGCGAAGTCCTTGAAGGCAGCCCGGCGGAAAAAGCCGGAATGCAGGCGCGCGATATCGTGCTGGCGATCGATGGTCGGTCGTTGCCGCGCTTCAAACCAGATCGCGTCGTCGTGAGTTATGTGGAGCGCGAAGTCGAACGTCGGGCGCCGGGCGATGCGCTCACGCTGACGGTGTTGCGTGGCACCGAGCGCGTCGACGTGAAGGTGACGCTCGGCGACGAACCGAAATTAATGCGCGAGGCCGCCCGGACGTATTACGAGCGCCTCGGGTTCACGGCGCGGGAGTTTGTCTACGGCGATGCGATCGCGCGACGGCTGAAAGTCGCGGACACCGCGGGCGTCGTGGCGCATTTTGTCAAAGGCAACAGTCCGGTTTCCGTCGCCGGTTTGCGCACGGATGATTGGATCAAGGAAATCGACGGCGTGGAGCCCAAGTCGTTTGCCGAGGCGGCGGAGAAACTCGCCGCGATTCAAGCGGATGGGGCGCGCACGGAGTTTGTCCTGCTCGTCGGGCGCGGCGGCGAAACCGCCGTGCTCCGCGTAAAACTTAAATAACTTATTTTTCAAAAAACATGTTCACCGGCATCGTCGAAGAAACCGGCCACGTCGTGGCTTTCACCCCGCACGCCACGTCGTGGCGGCTGCAAATCGCGGCGCGCGCTGCGCTCCAAGACGTAGCGATGGGCGATAGTATCGCGGTCAATGGTTGTTGTCTCACCGTCGTCGAGTACGACGCGCAGCATCTTTATTTTGACGTGTTGGAAGAGACGCGGCGTCTCACTAACTTTGCCGCGCTGGCGGCGGGAGCACTCGTGAATCTTGAGCGTAGCCTACGCTTCGATGGAAAAATGTGCGGACATTTTGTTTCCGGCCACATCGACGGCCAAGGCGAGATCGAGGTCCTCGAAGTGCGCGGCAAGGACACTTATCTGCGCGTGCGCGTGCCGGCGGGCGGTGGCCGCTATCTTATCCACAAAGGTAGCATCGCCATCGACGGCATGTCGTTGACCGTCGCCGAAGTGTCAGGCGATAGCTTCGCGGTGTGGCTCATTCCGACGACCTTGGCGTTGACCAACATCCGGACGCGGCGCGCCGGCGAGCGGATAAATTTGGAATTCGACTTACTTGGCAAGTACGTGGAAAAACTCCTGAATATTCGCTCAAGCTGACCTGCCTTAATGCGCACCGCCCTTAACGCCCTCACCGACGAGCTTCGCCGGCTCAAGACGACCGGGATCAAATCCGTCAGCGTCTCTGAGGCGGGTTTGTTGGCCTTGCGGGCGGTGATTCGTGGCCGGCAAAGCTCAAGCGCAGTCGTGGGCAACCTTGCCTCAGCCGCGCGACCGATCGCGGCTCCGCCGATGCCGGTCGCCAAGCCCAAGGTCGTGGAGCCCAAATTGCCCCCGCCGCCGGTGGTGACGTTGCCCGCCGGCGACAAGGCCGGACGTTGGGCGGCGTTGGTGGCCGCCGCGCAGGGCGACCCTGTGGCGCTCGCTCACGTACCGCCGGGCAAGAAAATCGTATGCGGGACGGGCGATCTCGATGCGCGGATTTTGCTTATCGGCGATGCCCCGGGCTTGGAAGAAGAGACGGAAGGCGAACCCTTCGTCGGTCCGTCGGGCCAGTTGCTCACCAAAATGATCGGCGCGATGGGACTCAAACGCTCTGAGGTGTACCTCGCTAGCCTGATGACCTGGCGCCCGGATGCGACGGTGCCGGCCGCCGCGGGGCAAATTGGTCATCGCGGGCCGACCGACGAAGAGATGCGTTATTGCCTGCCTTATTTGCGCGCGCAGATCGAGATTGTGCAACCGACCTTGCTCGTCGCGCTCGGCTCGAGTGCGGCGCAAGGCTTGCTCGGGAGCAGCGCCTTCAAAGCCCTCGGCGAAGTCCGCGGCGAATGGCGGGAATTTGCCGGCCGTCCGTTGATGGTGACGTACCACCCGAGCTACATTTTGCGTAATCAGAGCAACCGCTCGAAGCGCATGATCTGGGAAGATTTGTTAAAAGTGATGGAGCGCGCCGCGCTGCCGATCTCCGAAAAACAACGCGCTTTCTTTTTGTAAAAACTAACATGAAACCACGCGCTTTGCGTTTTTGGTTCTGGCTCAGTAGTCTTGCGATCCTGTCGCCTTTGCCGGCGAGTGACGCGCCGTTCGACTTCGATGCGCTGCGGTACCGCGCCAAAATGCTCGCGGCGAAACCGTACGTCGCGCGCCCCAGTCGGGTGCCGGAAAAACTCCGCCAGCTGACGTACGACCAATACCGGGACATCCGCTTTAATCCGGCGCAGTCGCTCGGGCTCCGCGAGGGTTTGCCGTTTCAACTCCAGTTTTTTCATCCGGGTTTTATTTTCGATAAAACCGTCCAAGTCTCGGAATTGAAAAACGGCGTCGAGACGCCCGTGGCTTTTTCGCCGCAGTTTTTTGATTACGGCAAAAATCGTCTCGGGGATATTCCGGCCACGATCGGCTTTACTGGTTTTCGCGTGCTTTATCCGCTCAACACCGCGAGCGACGAACTCGGAGCATTTCAGGGCGCGAGTTATTTTCGGCTGCTCTGTCAAAAAGCCGTCTACGGTCTTTCCGCGCGCGGCCTGGCGATCAACACCGGCGATCCTGCCGGCGAGGAGTTTCCGATCTTCGAGGAATTTTGGGTGCAGCGCGCGGACCCGGAGGCGAAAGAGTTGGTGCTCTTTGCGCTGCTCGACAGCCCGAGCGTCGCGGGCGCCTACCGTTTTGTGATCCGCCCGGGCGCCACGACGGTTGCGCAGGTCAAAGCCGTGCTTTACGCGCGCATCGCCATCAAGACCCTAGGCATCGCGCCGCTCACGAGCATGTTTTGGCACGGAGAAAACACGACCACCGCCACCGGTGATTTTCGCCCCGAAGTACATGATTCCGACGGTTTGCTGGTGAACCACAGTGGCGGCGAATGGCTCTGGCGACCGCTCACCAATCCCGAGAAAATTCGCACTGTGGCATTCGGTGATCAAAACCCACGCGGCTTCGGGCTGCTGCAGCGTGATCGCAAATTTTCCAGCTACGAAGACCTCGAAGCCAATTATCACTTGCGGCCCACCGCTTGGGTGGAGCCGGTCGGCTCGTGGGGCGCGGGCTCCGTGCGCTTGGTCGAGTTGCCCACGCCGGACGAGACGAATGACAACATCGTGGCCTTCTGGGCGCCCGATGTTTTGCCGCCCATCGGCGAGCCCATCGAGTTTGAATATCGCCTCAATTGGGCGCTCGACCAGATCCGTCCGCCGGCTGGTTTCACGGTGGCGACCCGCCGCGGTCGTTCCAAAACGCACGAGCCCGATCTTGAGCGTTTTATTCTCGATTTCGACGGCCCGTATCTCGGTAAACGCGGTCCCGATCCTGACATCGAGGCGGTTGTTTCCGCCGGCGAAGGCGCCAAGGTCACGTACTCGAACGTGCAGAAAAATCCGCATAACGGCACGTGGCGCGTCGCGTTCGGCTTGCGCCCCGATGGCAGTGGCCGGCCGGTGGAGTTGCGGTGTTTTCTGCGCAAATCACCACACGTGTTGACCGAAACGTGGACGTACCTCTGGCAACCGTGAGTGATTCCCGACCGATGCTTTTGCCGGGCGAGTTTCGTCCGAAGACGGGCTCCATGGAGTCGTGGAACGCCGCGTACGTGCGCGTGGAAGATTATCTGCGCGCGCATCGGATTCACAACCGCCTCCATCAGAGTCGGCTCATTCAAGATATTCTAGAACGCGCTGCCGTCCGCCACGCCGCGCAACCGACACTCGATCCTACGACATTGGCCGCAGAAGAAACGGAAGCGTGGATGGATTCGTGGTTTGGCAAGGTGCTGGTCAAGAACAGCGCTCCCCACGAACGCATCGCGATCGAGGGCCGGGTGGCGTTGCTGCTGAGCGATGGTTCGCAGAAATGGCCGTACGCTTTTTTGGACGAGCAAAACATCCCCGCTGAATTCGCGGCGGCGTTACGCGCCAGTTCCATCCAGGCTGGGCCGGACATGGTGGTTTCGAGCATGGTGCCGCGCCCGATCGATCTCGGGCCTATCACCGAAGCGGCGGGCGAGACGCTGGAGCGTTTCGAGAAATGGCCGATCCTGCGCACGCTGCTGTTGTGGTTGGTTTTTGTAGCGATTTTATCCGGACTTTTCTACGCGACGCGCTGATCACCCATGCCTATTTTTTTCAAGAAACCGATGACGTCGCAGCGGCTTTATCGCCGGCGGTTCGTGTTTTTCTCGTCGATTTTCTTCCTCACCAGTTTGGCGACCTGGTTCATGGCCGACTTGCTGTGGCGCGATGGCATCAGCGGTTTGGAAATGGTTCTGCTCGCCTTGTTCGTGGTTTTGTTTGCGCACATCGCGACGGGATTTTGCACGGCGATCGTCGGTTTCTACGTCTTGAATCACGGGGGCGATAGTTGCCGTATCACGGCCACGATTCCTGACGGCGAAGAGCCGCCGCTCGCTTCGACGGCCATCGTCATGCCGGTGTTTAACGAAGATGTGAGCCGCGTGTTCGAAGGACTTCGTGTCATCTATCGTTCGATGCAAGAGACCAAGAAACTCGAGCATTTTGATTTTTTCATCCTGAGCGATTCCAACCGGCCCAACCAATGGATTCAGGAAGAGGTAGCTTGGGTCGAGTTGTGCAAACAGGTCGGCGGCTTTGGGAAAATCTTTTACCGCAAGCGCCGGCATCAAATTAACAAAAAGGCCGGTAACGTAGCGGATTTTCTCCGGCGTTGGGGTAAGAATTACCGTTACATGGTGGTGTTGGATGCGGACTCGATCATGACGGGGCGCGCCTTGGTGCAACTTGTGGCGTTGATGGAGAAAAACGCGCAAGTGGGCATCATCCAGACCGCGCCGCGGATCGTGTATGGCGAAACCTTATACGCGCGGCTCCAATCGTTCGCGAGCCGACTCTACAGTCCGCTCTTCCTCGCGGGGCTCAATTACTGGCAGCAACATGACGGCAACTATTGGGGGCATAATGCGATCATTCGCATACAGCCTTTTATCGACCATTGCGCATTGCCGGATTTACCGGGCAGCGAGCCGTTTGGTGGTCGGATCTTGTCGCACGATTTCGTCGAAGCCGCTTTGATGCGTCGCGCGGGCTGGGAAGTTTGGCTCGCCGGGGAGATCGAAGGAAGTTTCGAGGAAGGACCGCCGACGTTGATTGATAGCGCCAAACGCGATCGGCGCTGGTGTCAGGGCAACATGCAGCACGCCTGGTTATTGACGGCGCGCGGCTTTCGCCCGGCGAATCGATTTCATTTATTGATGGGCGTGATGGGTTATGCATCGTCGCCTTTGTGGCTGCTGTTTTTGGTGTTGAGCACGATTCATGTGTTTGGGTTGCAGGCGCACCCGTTGCCCGGCGGTGGGCTCCGGCCACAGGATATGACTTCTGTGTTCGGCTTTTTGTTAGAAGTGCCGGAGGCGTTGTCGTTGTTCGTATTTACGATGTTGCTGTTGTTTTTGCCCAAGGTCGTGAGTGTCGTGCTCACCTTGGGTAATCCCGAGATGCTCGTGCGTTTCGGAGGGGCGGTGCGGTTGGTGTTCAGCGCTATTTTCGAAACAGCGGTCTCGGCTTTGCTGGCTCCGATCAACATGTTGTTTAATGCTAAATTCGTGATCTTCACGTTGCTAGGGCAGGGCGTCGGCTGGGTGACGCAACAGCGCGCGGGCGAGGAAGACGGCACGGATTGGCGCGAGGCCATCATCACGCACGGGGGGCATACGGCCTTTGGTCTGATCTGGGGCGTGAGTTCTTACATCATTTCGCCGGCCTTTTTTTGGTGGTTGAGTCCGGTCTTGGCTGGGTTGGCGGCGTCGATTCCGCTTTCGATTTTTCTGAGCAAGGCCAGTTTCGGCCGCAAAGCCCGCGAGCTCGGCGTTTTTCTCACTCCAGAGGAAACGCATCCGCCGTACGAGCTGAAGCGTCTGCAACAAAACCTCGCCGAGTGTTACCGGCATTTGCCGCCGTTTGAACCGCTGCGCGCGGATTATGGGCTGATGCAGGCGGTGCTGGATCCTTATGTGAATGCCATGCACGTCGCCTTGTTGCGCCAACGGCGTCCGAGCGAGGAAGCGCGGGAATGGTTCGCGGTTTTGCGTCTGCGTTTGTTGCATGAAGGTCCGGCCAAATTTACCGCCAAAGAAAAAATGGCGCTCCTGCTCGACGCCGAATCGATGATTTGGCTCCACCGCGAGTTGTGGAGTTCGCCGGCGGATGTTATCGCGGAGTGGTGGCGACTCGCGATGCGTCAATACAACGTGCTCACGCTGGCGCCCACGACGGCGTTGTACCGCTAAAAACGTGGCGCTCGGGCCGCGCGCAGGGCGAGGAGTTGACGCTGGGGTTTCCTTCTTTCTAGTTCGCTTCTCTTTTGTCGGTTTATCTCATTCAAAACACCCCCTCTTCTTGATGATCGCTTGGTCGATTTTCTTCTGCAGGTTTCGGGCCTGCCGTTTTACCGGCAGGTGTGCGAGCGGCGCCCGGAGGTCTCGCTATGGAAACTAAGGTGCGCGTCACGGGTTTGCGTAAACGCTACGGTGCAAACGAAGCGTTGCGCGGCGTCGATTTCACGCTGCAAGCCGGTGAGATTTTCGGCCTGCTCGGGCCCAACGGCGCGGGCAAGACCACGACCCTCGAGTGCGTGTTGGGCTTGCGCGAACCGGATGCGGGGAGCGTGGAGATTTGCGGGCTGGATGCGCGTCGGTTTCCACGGGAAGTGAAACGCAAACTCGGCGTCGCGCTGCAAGCGACCGCGTTGCAGGACAAGATCACGCCCCGCGAGGCCCTCGACTTATTCGGCGCGTTTTACTCGGAGCGGGAGCCTACGCTGCGTCTGCTCGAACGCTTCGATCTTGTGGCCAAAGCGGACGCGGCGTTCGAGACGTTATCGGGCGGGCAACGGCAACGGTTGGCCTTGGCTCTCGCGTTTGTGCATCGCCCCGAGGTGGTGATTCTCGATGAACCGTCCACGGGCCTCGATCCGCAGGCGCGTCACGAATTGCACGAGGAGATCCGCCGCATGAAGCGCGACGGCTACACGGTGCTGTTGTCCACGCACCAGTTGGATGAGGCTGCGGCGTTGTGTGATCGCGTCGCGATCATCGACCAAGGGCGAATCGTCGCGATTGGAACGCCGCATGAACTGGTGTCGACCGCGGCAGGCGGCCAGACCGTCAGGTTCACAGCTTCTCAGCTCATCGATCCAGCGGCGCTGACGCGGCTCCCCGGGCTACGCGCATTGCGCTGCGAGGGATTGTCGGGGTATTTCGAGACTGATGAAGCGGCGCCCGTCGTGACGGCGCTGCTGGTGTTGCTCGCGGCGCAAGGTGCGACGTTGTGGGAGCTCGAGGTGAAACGCTCCTCGCTCGAAGATGTTTTCCTCAAACTCACGCGTCCCGAAAATAAGTCGGCGAACCTTCCCGTATGAACGGACTACGCGAACATCTCGGGCAATCGCTGCGACTGCATTTTAGAAATCGGATGGCGCTGCTGTACGGTTATTTGTTTCCGCTGATTTTCCTCGTGGCGTTTTGGGTGCTGTATCGGCACGAAAAGATTCCGTTGATCCGCCACATGGGCGAGTTGTTGACGGTGAGCGTGCTCGGCGGCGCGTGCTTTGGTTTGCCGACGACGTTGGTGAGCGAGCGCGAACGTGGCGTGTGGCGGCGGTACCGACTCACGCCTTTGCCGACGTGGGCGTTCGTGGTGAGCACGGCGCTCGCGCGCTACGTGATTATTTTGAGCGCCGGGGCGTTGCAGCTCGGGCTCGCTTTGAGTTTGGGTATGCCGCTGCCGTCGCATCCGTTGGATCTTTGGGTCGCGTTCACCGTGGTGTCGTTTGCGTTCATCGGGCTGGGTCTCGTGCTGGCGATGATGGCGGATAACGTGCCGGCGGTGCAGGCGCTCGGGCAGTGCATTTTTTTGCCGATGCTGATTATCGGCGGCGTCGCGGTGCAATTGGCGAGTCTGCCCACGTGGGCGCAACATGTGTCGGCTTTTTTTCCGGGACGTTATGCGGTCGAGGCGTTGCAAGCGTGCGTCTCCGGCGGCGGCCTTGGGTCGATTGGTTTTTGTCTGCTGGCGTTGGCCTTGATCGGCGTGGCGGGTTGCAGTGCGGGGGCCAAATTATTCCGTTGGGATGCCGCGCAGCGCTTTGCGGCCAGCTCGGGCAAGTTGTGGTTGGTGCCCGTGCTCGGCGCATGGCTGGCAGTGGGTTTGTTGGCGGAGGTGCGCGACCGGATCGCCGTTTCAATTGACGGCGCTACCGTCGCTGCACCCGTGCCGGTGATGCCCGCGCCGGCACCGTTACCGCCTTGGATGAAAATCACCGCCAAGGATGTCGCGGCGCTGGATTTCCGCGTGCCCTCGGATGGCGGCGTGGTTTCGCCGTTTGCTGGTCCGGAGGAAGAGGCCTCCGATTACACCAAGGATGAAGTCGAGGCCGTGCGGCAGGGTTTGTTGACGTGGCGCCCCGGACTCGAGGGCGACGATGTGCAACGCGTGCGTAATTTGGTGTGCGTCGCAGCTGTGCCAGATTCGATTCAACAACCGGTGGAGCGTTATCTTCCGCCCGTGGTGTTGAATCACCTGCAGGAAGTTTATCCCAAGGATAAATTGATTAAAATTTTAACGTGGATCGTGCTACATCCCGAGGACGGCAATGTGATCGATTCGATTGCCGACTTGGGCGTGCAAGGCACCGCGGGCGATCCGGCCGTCGTGCGCGAGCGCTCTTATCTTTACTCCCTTAAATTTATCCTGCGCATCACGGGTCGCATTGATCGTTGAAGCTTGCGCGCGGGCTGCGCGCGTCGGCGACCCGATTTTCAGTCTCGCGGTCGGGCGGCTCCGTGATTGCTCTCACGCCTTCACCGTAACGATGTACTCCGCCATCACTGTTTCACTCGTGCCCGAGGCCAAGGGTGGCCCGTTCGTTTATGGGTCGGGCTTGCCCGAGGCCTGCGCGGATGCCGCTGCGCTCGGTTTTGCGGCGATCGAGATTTTCCCGCGCGGGGCCGAGGGGTTTGATCGCGCTGGGCTGACGGCATTGCTCCGTCAACACTCGCTCAAACTCGTCGCCATGGGCACGGGCGCCGGTTGGGTTGTGCACAAACTTACGCTCACGCATGCCGATGCGGCTATTCGTTTGCGCGCGCGGGAATTTATTCGGAGTATCATTGATCTGGCTGGAGCTTTCGGTGCGCCGGCGATTATCGGTTCCATGCAGGGCCGTTGGGAAGGCGATGTGACGCGGGCCCAAGCTTTGGCCTGGCTCGCCGAAGCCTTGGAAGATCTCGGCGCACACTCGGCGAACCTCGGCGTGCCGTTGTTTTATGAGCCGCTCAATCGCTACGAGACCAATCTCATCAACCGGGTCGGCGAAACCGCCATGTGGCTCCGGACGTTGCGCACAACCAACATCCGCATCTTGGCCGATTTGTTTCACATGAACATCGAGGAGTCGGATCTGCCTGCGGCGTTGCGCGAAGTCGGTCCGCTGTTAGGTCATGTGCACTTCGCCGATTCCAATCGTCGCGCCATCGGCTTCGGTCACACGGCCATCGCGCCGGTCATCGCTGCTCTGCGCGAGATCGGTTACACGGGCGCGCTCTCGGCGGAAATTCTGCCGCTGCCCGACGCCGCCACGGCAGCCCGACAGACCTTACGTTCGTTTCAACGCGCCCTGGCTTCATCCTGAAATTCTGCATCATGCTCAAGACCACCCTGACTCATCCGGACATCCTGCGCGTCCTCGCGCGGGCGGGCCATCACTCGAAAATCCTCATCGCCGATGGCAATTACCCCGCCTCCACCAAGCGCGGGCCGCACGCCGAGATTATCTCGCTCAATCTTTCCCCTGGGGTCGTCACGGTCGCGCAGGTCTTGCGCGCGATCTTGAGCGCGGTCCCCGTCGATCATTGCCAGACGATGGGCATCCCCGCCGATGATTCCTACGCGCAAAAAGGCGAACCGCCCGTTTGGCAGGAGTTCCGCGCCGTGCTCGCCGAGGCGGGTTCGCCGCTGCAACTTGAGCCGATTCTGAAATGGGATTTTTATCAACACGTCGAAAGTCCCGATCACGTGCTCACGATCCAGACTGCCGATCAATCTCTGTGGGCCAACGTCCTGCTCACGATGGGCTGCCGCACGGTCTAAGTTGTTCGCGTCATCTTTTCACTCCGTCTATGCAAACCCGTCGTCTCGGAAACACCGATCTTCACCTGCCGGTTCTTAGTTTCGGCGCCAGCTCCCTCGGCGCTGAGTTTCGAAACGTCACTCTCGACGAAGCACTCAGCAGCGTGCGCGTCGCGTTGGAGTGCGGGCTCAACTTTATCGATACGTCTCCTTTCTACGGACGCGGCATGAGCGAGGTGCTCCTCGGCATCGCGCTCAAAGGCGTGCCGCGCGAGAGCTACACGCTGTGCACCAAACTCGGTCGCTACGACTTGGCGCATTTCGATTTCTCGGCCAAACGCGTCGCCGAGAGCGTCGATGTTTCGCTGCATCGTCTCGGCACCGATCACCTCGATATCATTCTCTGCCACGACATCGAGTTCGTGCCCATGCAGCAGATCGTCGACGAGACACTCCCGGCCTTGCGGAAAATCCAGCAAGCCGGCAAGGCCCGCTACATCGGCTTCAGCGGTTACCCGATGAAGATTTTTAAATTCATCCTCGAGCAGACCCACGTCGATTGCGTGCTCAGCTACAACCAATACACGCTGCAAAACACGCGCTTCCTCGACGAAGCCGTCCCTTACTTAAAAGTCAAAGGCGTGGGCGTCATGAATGCCGGACCTTTCAGCGCGCGTCTGCTCACGCAGGCGCCGTTGCCTGCGTGGTTGAAAGAACCCGAGTCCGTGAAAGCCGCCGCTCGGGCCGCCGCCGCGCACTGCGCCAGCAAGGGCGTGGATATCGCCCAACTCGCCCTGCAATTCTCCATCGCTCATTCCGATATCGCCACGACGGTTTCCGGCAGCGCCAATCCCACCAACATTCGCAATTGGGCCAAATGGGCCGCCGCGCCGATTGATCCGCAGTTGCTCGCCGAGGTGCAGGCGATCTTCGCGCCGGTTCACAATCTCGGCCACCGCGAAGGTCTGCCCGAAAACAACTAACTCGTTTTTCAATCCCGCCCCGCCGCTCCGACGCCCCGCTCATGAAAGCCATCCAGCTCGAAAAACCCCAATCGTTCCGCCCGCTCGACATGCCCGAGCCGGCCGCCCCCGCCGCGGGCGAGGTCTTGGTGCGCATCCATCGCGTGGGTATCTGCGGCACGGATCTCGGCGGGTATTTGGGGAAAATGCCGTTCTATTCTTATCCGCGCATTCCCGGTCATGAGCTCGGCGTCGAGGTGCTCCAGGTGGGCGAGGGCGTCGTCAACGTGCAGCCCGGTGATCGTTGCGCGGTCGAGCCGTACTTGAATTGCCAAAAATGTTACTCCTGCCGGCGCGGTCTCACCAATTGCTGCGCCACCAATCAGACGCTCGGCGTCATGTGCGACGGCGGTCTCTGCGAGCGCATGATTCTCCCCGCGCGCAAACTCCATGTCTCGCGCCAACTCAGCTACGATCAACTCGCCCTCGTCGAGACGCTCGCCATCGGTTGTCACGCCGTTGATCGCGCCCGCGTCCAAGCCGGGGAAAATGTCCTCATCATCGGCGCCGGTCCCATCGGGCTTTCCGCGATTGAGTTCGTGAAAGTCGCCGGTGCGACGTGCATCGTCCTCGACACCAACGAAGCCCGCCTCGCGTTTTGCCGCGAGCGTCTCGTCGTGCCTCACACGTTGGTCGCCCGCGGCGACGGCTCCGAGCTCACCGCGCTCGCCGCTCTCACGCAGGACCAGTTGGCCGACGTCGTCATCGACGCCACCGGCAACCATAAATCCATGAGCCACGCGCTCAACTACTGCGCCTTCGGAGGTCGGCTCGTGTTCGTCGGCATCACGCAACAAGAGCTCTCGTTTCCGCAAGCCCCCGCGCTGCATCGCCGCGAACTCACGATCATGGGCTCGCGCAACGCCCACTCCCGCGACTTCGCCCGCATCATCGCGCTCATCGAGGACGGCTCCATCGACACCAAGCCTTGGATCACGCACCGCGCCGCGTTCGACGAGATGATCGCCGCCTTTCCTTCGTGGTTAAAACCCGAGAGCGGCGTCATCAAAGCGATGGTCTCGCTCACCTGAGTTCGCCCGCGCGGTCTCGTCCGCGCCGCCTCATTCGCGCCGGCTTCTGCTGCGCTCGTTTGGTTCCGAGCCTTCGGCGTTTCCGCCAAGATACGCTCATTCCTGAGCAAGATGCGCCGCGCCCCGCGGCCGCTTTGCGGGTATGGTCTCCTCGTCCGGCGAGAATGCTCACCGCCCCAACTTAGGAGAAAATCAACATGCTTAAAAAATACACCGTCGAATACAGCCAAACGTTCCGCAAACATCACCCGCCCGAACATCACAGTTATTTCACCGATGATCCCGTCGCGTGCGAAGAATTCATCGAAGAACTTCTCGAGCGCGGCATGGGCCTCCACGCCATCAAGCACGAGGGCGCCGATCTCCCCAAAGTTGATTTCGACCGCATGGTTAAAATCGCCGCCAGCGAGGCCGCCGCCAAACTCATCGGTCATTCCCTCAATATCAAAGCCGACGAGGTGCGTCATCGTTTCGGCTTCGTCGCCTGATCGCACCACGCCGCCTCTCCGCGCCACTTTTGGCCCGCGCGGAGAGGGAGGCTTAAGTTCGTGGTCCGCTAAAAGAAAACCAGCCCGGCTTGAGCCTTATTGAGCTCGCCGGGGACCGGTGGTTGAGGTCGTTTTAGCTCGGAGCGGGTCGGGCAGGGGCTCTTCGTATCAGGAAATCAAGATATGTTGATATTCAGCTTGCGTGAGCCAGCGGGAATGCCTTTGTTCGCGTCCTCAATCCCTATGGCTAATACATTTGTTTTCTCCTCCGAGTCCGTTGGCGAAGGTCACCCGGACAAAGTCGCCGATCTCATCTCCGACAGCATCCTCGATGCTTGCTTGGCTTATGATAAGACCAGCCGCGTCGCCTGCGAAACGTTCGTTAAGTCCAACGTCGTCGTCATCGGGGGTGAAATCACCATCCCGAAGCTTCAGGACAAAAAGACCGGCAAGACCAAGCCCATCGACGAGGCTTTCAACGTCGAGAAGGTCATCCGCGACGCCATCCGCCACATCGGCTACACCAACGACGACGACGTCTTCCACGCCGACACCGTTTTCATTAATAACTACCTCACTGCCCAGTCCGCCGACATCGCACAAGGCGTCGACGCCAAGAAGGCCGAGGGTAAAAAGACCGCCGAGCAAGGCGCCGGCGACCAAGGTCTGATGTTCGGCTTCGCTGCCGACGAGACCGAGGAACTGATGCCCGCTCCGGTCATCTTCGCTCACCGTCTCGGCCGCGAGCTCACCAAGATCCGCAAGAGCGGCAAAGTGAAATGGCTCCGCCCCGACGCGAAGTCCCAAGTCTCCGTCCGCTACGTCGACGGCGTCGCCACCGAGATCGTCAACGTCGTCATCTCCACGCAGCACACCGCTGATGTCGCGCACAAGACCATCGAGTCGTTCCTCATTAAGAACGTCATCAAGAAGGTCCTCCCCGCCAAGCTCCTCACCAAGAACACCGAGTTCCTCATCAACCCCACCGGCAAGTTCGTCATCGGTGGCCCGCAAGGCGACTCCGGCCTCACCGGCCGCAAGATCATCGTCGATTCCTACGGCGGTTGGGGTCGCCACGGTGGCGGCGCTTTCTCCGGCAAAGATCCGTCCAAGGTCGATCGCTCCGCCGCCTACATGGGCCGCTGGGTCGCCAAGAACATCGTCGCCGCCAAGCTCGCCAAACAGGTCGAGGTCCAGTTCGCCTACGCGATCGGCCACCCGAACCCCGTGAGCGTCTACGTCAACACGTTCGGCACCGGCGTCGTCTCCGACGAGATCATCACCACCGCCATCCAGCAGGTGTTCAGCTTCAAGCCCGCCGCCATCGTTAAGCAGCTCAACCTGCTCCGTCCGATCTACCGCGAGACGACCAACTACGGTCACTTCGGCAAGACCGGTCTGCCCTGGGAAAACACCAACAAAGCGGCCGCCCTCAAAGCCGCCGTCAAAGCTCTCACCAAGTAATCCTCCTCATCCATCGCGCTCCCGCGCTTACTCTTCATGGCTAAATCCTCTCCCGCAAAATCCAAAGGCGACTTCCACGTCAAAGACATCACCCTCGCCGATTGGGGTCGCAAAGAACTCAACGTCGCCGAGCACGAAATGCCCGGCCTCATCTCGCTCCGTAAAAAATACGGCGCCAAGAAGCCCCTCAAGGGCGTCCGCATCACCGGTTCGTTGCACATGACGATCCAGACCGCCGTCCTCATCGAGACGCTCGTCGAGCTCGGTGCCGATGTCCGCTGGGCCTCCTGCAACATCTTCTCCACCCAAGACCACGCCGCCGCGGCCATCGCCAAAGCCGGCGTTCCGGTCTTCGCTTGGAAGGGTGAAACCCTCGAAGAATATTGGGACCTCACCTGGAAAGCCGTCAGCTTCCCCGGCGGCAAGGGCCCGCAAATGGTCGTCGACGACGGCGGCGACGTCACGCTCCTCCTCCACAAGGGCTACGAACTCGAGCAGGGCAGTGACTGGGTCAACTCCGCCTCCGGTTCCCACGAAGAGCAGGTCATCAAAAACCTCCTCAAGAAAATCTCGAAGACCCAAAAGGGTATCTTCACCGCGATGGTCAAGGAATGGCGCGGCGTCTCCGAAGAGACCACCACCGGCGTCCACCGCCTCTACCAGCTCCACGAGCAGGGCAAGCTCCTCGTCCCCGCCATCAACGTCAACGACTCGGTCACCAAGTCCAAGTTCGACAACCTCTACGGCTGCCGCGAATCCCTCGCCGACGGCTTGAAGCGCGCCACCGATACCATGATCGCCGGCAAGGTCGCCTGCGTCTGCGGTTACGGCGATGTGGGCAAAGGCTCCGCCTTCTCCCTCAAGGGCTTTGGCGCTCGCGTCATCGTTACCGAGATCGACCCCATCAACGCCCTCCAGGCCGCCATGGAAGGCTTCGAGGTCAACACCCTCGAGAGCACCCTCGGCGTCGCCGATATCTACGTCACCACCACCGGTAACAAAGACATCATCACCCTCGAGCACATGGCCAAGATGAAGGATCAGGCCATCGTCTGTAACATTGGCCACTTCGACAACGAGATTCAAGTTGACCGCCTCTACAGCGCCAAGGGCGTGAAGCGCGTCACCATCAAGCCGCAATACGACCTGTTCACCTTCCCCAACGGCAAGAGCATCTACCTGCTCGCCGAAGGCCGCCTCGTGAACCTCGGTTGTGCGACCGGCCACCCGTCCTTCGTGATGTCCGCCAGCTTCACCAACCAGACGCTCGCTCAACTCGATCTCTGGAAGAACCGCGACACCTACAAGGTCGGCGTTTACCGCCTGCCCAAGCACCTCGACGAAGAAGTCGCCCGCCTCCACCTCGAGCGCATCGGCGTCAAGCTCACCGTCCTCTCCAAGTCGCAAGCCGAATACCTCGGCGTTCCCGTCAGCGGCCCGTACAAGGCCGACCACTACCGCTACTAAACAAGCAACCTTCCGCCGGCGCCCCGCGCGCCGACCGGAGGGCAGGGGAACGAGTCCCGCTTCCAAAGCGCCACCCGCGAGGGTCGGCGCTTTTTTTGCGCCCCCGTTTCACCTCCCGCGGTTTCTCTCGCCACCCTCGCGTCCCCGCCGACTTGGCGCGGCGGAGGGACTTAGCTTCCGTCGGGCTTGAGCGTCGTCGCTTGCGGGCTTGCGGGCATCACAAAGCTCGCCACCGCATCCGGCCGCGCCGGATCAAGCTCCGGCACCTCCGCCACAAGATGTTTCGCTAGCGGCAATCCCGCCGCCCGCACGCCCGCTACGATGCACTTGGCCAGCTCGTAGCTCCCATAGTTGTTGTGGTGCGTCCCATCTTGAAACGCCGCGCCGATCTGCGCCGGCCCCAGCGCTTCATACAAGAGCCCACTCATCGCGTGCAGATCGATCAGCGCCACGTGCTCCGCCACCGCCAGCGCCCGCACCGCCGCCGGATAGTCCCCGAGCGTGTTTTGGATCTTCCCCGCCGCATCCAAGCTCTTCCGGTGCATCGAGGTCACGAGCACCGGAATCCCGCCCGCCGCACGCGCCGCCACCACGAAGCGCCGCAGGTCCGCCTGATACGTTGTAAACGCGCCCACGCCTTCGCCCTTTTCCTTCATGTCGTTGTGCCCGTATTGTAAAAACAGATAATCCCCCGGCCGCAGCGTGCTCAGTACTTTGTCCAGCCGGCGCGCCCCGAGCGAGCTCCGCAGCGATTCGCCCGACTCCGCGTGATTCGCGACCACCACGCCCGGACCAAAGAAACGCGGCAACATCTGGCCCCAGCTGTTCCACGGCTCCTTCGGTTGATCGCACACCGTCGAATCCCCCAGCAGGTACACCGTCACCGCGTCGGTGAGCGGCGTGAGTTCGATCGTGCGCACCACGGGCCGCGGCCCATTGAACTCAAGGGTGAGCTTATCATCCCAGTTCACAAACTCCGTCGTGAGCTCGCGCTCCTTCAGGCGCACCTTGGCCCCGTCGCCGAATTGTGGCGTGCGCACATTCACGTTAAACGTGCGCGTCGCCACCTCGCCCGGTGCCGTCCGCACGCCCTCGACCATCAACCGCCGCAGCTCCGCCTTGATCGTCGTGTCGCTCGCCGCCACGCCGCCGCCCAACACCACCGTCACGCGATAGCTGCCCTCCGGCACCTGTACCGAGAAGACAAACGGCCGCTCACTCGACAGCCCGCCGCCTTTAGTCGCGAGCGCTGGCGTCGCGCCCGGTTCAAAGCCATAACCCCGCGCCGCCGCGTACACATCGCCCGGGGCGACGCGCACCGCGTCCGCCGCTGCAGGCGCTTCGCCCAGCGCAAACCGCCAAGCCCGCGCTGGCGCTGCCGCCAAGGCCAAGTGCAACGACAGAGCAACCAAAACAACCCGGCCCAAGCCGGAAAGCGAAGACGACATAGGAAAAAGAGTAGGGGATTAACTCTCGTCGACGCTGTGCGCGCGACCCCCGAACGCAAAGCCCCGCCGCTCTGACCGTCAGACCGTGCGTAGACATTAAACTCTTAGACCTATTGCGGGTTATTGGTTGCTCAATTCTTTAACTCAAAGCGGCGCGGAGGCTTTGGTGCATCTTCGTGACTTCGGCGTAGGGGTCGTAGTCTTTGCGGCCCATCGCGAGCGTCTCGATGGGAACGTAGCCGCGGTAGCCCGACGCCCGGATGATCGCCACGAGGCGCTTCAGATCGACGGCGGGCGACTTGAGCGTACTCTGCATCGTTTCTTTGATCTGCCAGTTGACCGCGTACGGGGCCATGAGCGCGATGTCGGCGTAGGGATCGGCGGAGAGGTATTTGCCGGTGTCGACGAGCGCGGCGCACCACTCGTGATCGACGCGGCGTAAGAGGCTGAGGTGTTCGGCGCCGGTGCGGATGAAGTCGCCGTGATTCTGGACGGCGACGATGACGCCAAACTTCTGGCCGTGCGCGGCACATTCGCGGAGGGCGTCGGCCATCCAGGTCTCGACTTGGTCACGCGGGGTGTTGGCGGAGGCTTGTTGCCAGGTCTTGAAGGGTGGTTGCGCATCGGCGAAGGCGCGGACGGTGGGAGCGCCGAGGCGGGCGGCGACTTCAATCCAGGCTTTGAGGCGGGCGATGCCTTCGGCGCGGGTGGCGGGATCGGCGGCGGTGAAGTCGTTGCGCACGCCGGTGCCGCTGATGTCGAGGCCGAGGTTGAAGGCGTGGCGTTTGAGGCGGAAGAGGTAGTTATCGGCGGGGGGCTGCGGGTAGCCTTCGAAGAAGTAGCCGGTGAGGTCGACGGCATCGAAGCCGAGCTTGGCGGCGAAGTCGCAGACTTGGAAGAGGTCGAGGCCTTGGCTGGGGTCTTTGGCGTGAGCGGTGAGGAGATCGGAGAAGGAGTAGGCGTTGAGGGAGGTGCGCAGGTGGGAACCGCTGTGGCGGGGGATGGGCTGCGTGGCGGCGCGGAGGGAGGAAGCACTCGCGGCGACGAGGGGCAACAAGGCCGAGGTGGCGAGGAAACGACGACGGCTAAGGGCAGGGCTGAGCGGGGTAGGATTCATGGGTGGATCAGAAAAAAGGCATCCAACCCCGCGGGGCAATCTCGCGCTGAGCGTGGTTTCACCCATAAGCGCGGGTGACTTCGAGGTGGCAGGTGGGCGCGAAGCTGTGGCCGCGGACGGGTTCGCGCGTCTGGCCGTGCGTGAGAAGGTAATGCACGCGATCCCTCAAGCGCGGCAAAGGCTCGGCGGCGATGAGGCGCAAGCGCCCCGGCCCGCAGGGCTCGATGTGCAAGAGAAGATAGTCGCGGTCATCAACGCGGAGAAAGTTTTGGTCCATCCGCGCACGTTACCCGAGCGCTTGGGACAATCGTAGGGCCAGGGCACGAGGTTGGGGGTGAAAGGGGCGGCGGGTGGGGCGCACGGGGGCAGGTTTGCGATTGCACTGGTGGTGGCGGCGAAGAAATGTGGCCAAAATGATGAAGTCGCTTCTCGCTACACTATCTATGGCTTTGCTGCTTGGCGGTTGTGTCGCGCCTGCGCCGACCGTGCAGCCGCGACGTGCGGCGTTTGTGGAGAGCGAGTATTTACCGTATCGCTCCAAGGGTACGGGCCGGATCGTGGGCCAGGTATTCATGAAGACGCGGTCCGGCGATGTAAAATTGGGCGCAGGTTCTGCGGTATATCTAAATCCGGTGACCGCGCATTCGACCGAATGGTTTGAGGCGATGATGAGCCCCATGGCGGTCTTGCTTGCGCCGCCCGATGCTCGCGCGATCGAATTTTCACGTACGACGATGGCAGATGCGGGAGGTAACTTCGATTTTACGGATTTGCCCCCGGGGGAGTACTACGTGCTCTCCTCGGTTTTCTGGGAATATGTTTCTGGCCCTTCGGCTTTAAAAACAGGCGGGCGTGTCGGATTGAAGGTGAAGGTGCAATCGGATCAAACCGCGAAAGCACTTCTCACGCGTTGAGGCGTGTTACCTAATTGGAGGAAACAAGCTAGGGTGACAAAGGGAGAATACGATTCAGCTACTCCCGGCCCTACAGGACTGGTAGGAGGTCAACATTTGTTGGATCGTCATTTTAGCCGACTGAGCTCTGTAGCGTCTAAAAAGTGGTGCCCCCACGGAGAGTCGAACTCCGCTTTGGTGGATGAGAACCACCCGTCCTAGCCGATAGACGATGGGGGCGTCTGACGGAGGCGAGAAACTTTGGATTTCGCGCGTCGGGTCAAGCGCGGTTTCTTCGCGGGGCGCTCCCTCGACGCAGAATCGCGGCGCACGTTAAGCGCCGGGCGTGGGCGCGCGGTGGATGTGCGGGCTCCAAGTCGCGTAGCTCGGTTCTTCGTGCAGAAAAGCTTCGGGCGCTTCGACGGCGCGGAAGAGCGCGGCCTCCGGCGTGCGGGCGAGGAGGGCGACGACGTCGTAGGGCGTCGTGGCAACATCGGCGGGCAGCGGCGTCCAGTTGCGGAAATCGGCGGGAGTGAGGAGTGGGGCGGCGAGTTCGGCGGTGGCGACGCGGCGGAGAGGTTGGCCGAGGCGTTGATAATGCCAGGTGTCGCGGCGGGCATCGGCAATGATGGCGGTCGCGGGCGCGCCGATGGCGTGGGCGATGAGATCGAGGCTGCCGTAAGCAAAGGCGGGGCGCGGGCTCAGGGTTTGCCAGGTGCGGAGAGCCATCGCGACGTTGCGGATGCCGAGGGTCGAGCCGGGGCCTTCGCAGAAGACGAAGGCGCGCACGGTGGCGAGGTCGACGCCGAGGCGATCAACGCAGCGGAAGATCGCGACGCCGGCTTCTCCGGTCTGGGTTTCCCAGCGAGCCGTGCCGTCGGCGGCGAACAGGCCGACTTGGCTGCGCAGCGAGGCCGCGTCCAAAAGCAGGACGGGGGCGTGGTCGCGGATGAGCTCGGATAAACTCGGCATCGGGGCCACCAAACGCATCCCGCGGGCGCGGGGCAAGCGCGCAACCGCCGGACGCGCGGCGCGGCCGAATCCGGCATTGACCGGACAGGTGCGTCGCGTAGGTTGCCCGATTCTTTTAACGAAAACCTGTCCGCGACTTTTTTACCTGTGAACATCCAACTCAATAACGTCTCCGATACGCGCAAAAGCATCGTCGTCACCCTCGATAAGAGCGAAGTCGACGCCGAATACCAAGCGACCGTGAGCGAATTCTCTAAGTTCGCCCAACTCCCCGGCTTCCGCCCCGGCAAAGCCCCGGCCAACTTGGTCTTGAAGCGCTACGGCAAAGACATCCTCGGCGAATTCAAGCAGAAGGTCGTCGCCAAGGCCTACCGCAGCGCCCTCGACGAGAAGAAACTCGAAGTCCTTAACCTCGTGAACGTCGAGGAAGGCACCATCGAGCCCGGCCTCTCGGCCGCCGTCACCGTCACGGTCGATGTGCAGCCCGAATTCGCGCTCCCGGACTACGTGGGCTTGCCCACCGAGATCGCCGGCACCGAGGCGACCGACGCCGAAGTCGACACCGTGATCGAAGGTCTCCGCGGCGAACGCGCTGATTTCAAAGTCGCCGAGCGTCCTGCTCAAAAGAGCGACTACGTGAAACTCTCCTACGAAGGCACCGTTGACGGCAAAGCCATCACAGAGCTCGCCCCCGAGAAACAAATCTACGGCAAAGTCCCGCAGACTTGGGAAGAAGTCGAAGGCGCCAATGACGGCGTGCTCCCGGGCTTGGGCAAAGCCCTCGCTGGCGTGAAGACCGGCGACAAGAAGGACATCACGATCACGTTCCCCGCGGATTTCGCGCCCGTCGCCGCGTTGGCTGGCAAGGTCGCCACCTACGCCGTCGAGATCCTCGAGATCCGCGAGCGCGTGTTGCCCGAGCTCAACGAAGAGTTCTTTAAATCCCAGCAAGTGGACAACCTCGACGCGCTCAAGAGCAGCGTCCGCAACAACCTCAAGCTCCGCAAAGAATACGAGAACCAGACCGCGCAGCGCCGCCAAGTCACCGAGGCCATCGCCGCCAAGGTTGATTTCCCTGTGCCGCAGAGCCTCGTGGATTCCGAGACCCAAGGCGTGCTCCGCCAGTTCATCGAGGAAAACATGCGCCGCGGCGTGCCGCAGGATCAGTTTGAAAAGGACAAGAAAGAGCTCTTCGCCGGCGCCCAAAAAGCCGCCACACAGCGCGTCAAGGTCCAGCTCATCCTCGCCAAGATCGCCACCGCCGAGAAGATCAGCGTCAGCGAGCGCGACATCGACAACTTCATCTACCGCGAGGCCAGCCGCTCCGGCCAGAAGCCCGAGAAGCTCGTCAAGGACCTCACCAAGGATCGCGACCAGCTCCGCGCCATCCAGCAGAATATCATTTTCGACAAGGCGGTTGATTTCCTCGTCTCCAAGGCTACGGTTACGACGACTCCAGCGAAGGCTTGATTCGCCGTTAACATCCTACCGTGAGCTACTATCTTCCCAATCCCACCATCTACGACAGCAACGGCCGCGAGACGCGCGCCATGGACGTGTATTCGCGCCTCTTAAAGGACCGGATCATCTTCATCGGCACTCCCATCGACGACGCCGTCGCCAACCTCGTGATCGCGCAGATGCTCTATCTGCAGATGGAAGATGCGAAGAAAGACGTCCACGTTTACATCAACTCGCCGGGCGGCAGCGTCACGGCGGGTATGGCGATCTACGACACGATGAATTTCATGCAGTACGACGTCGTCACGTACTGCATCGGCATGGTCGCCAGCATGAGCACCGTGCTCCTCGCCGCCGGCAGCAAGGGTAAGCGTTTCGCGCTCCCCAATAGCCGCGTCATGATTCATCAACCCAGCGGCGGCGCGGGTGGCCAGACGGCCGACATCGCTATCGCGGCCCGCGAGATCATCCGCTGGCGCACGACGCTCAACGGCGTGCTCTCCAAGCACACCGGCAAGCCCGTGGCCGACGTCGAGCGCAATGCCGACCGCGATTACTACATGGATGCCGAAGAGGCCAAGACCTACGGCATCGTGGACCACGTGATCGCTTCGACCCGCGAGGCCCAGAAGATCGTGGTGCCCAGCGCCGCGGCTTAAAAAGCTAAGTTAACGGGGGCTTCGCCCTAGCCGGGGCGGGTGCAATTTTGTCACAGTTTGAGGCTAAGTCTGCTCTGGACTCAGCGCCTAGGTCTGAGGCAAGTTGGTCTAATGGCCAAATCATCGCGCATGACGCTGTGTTCTTTCTGCGGGAAGTCGCAGACGGAGGTGAAGAAAATCATCGCCGGGCCGGGCGTGTACATCTGCGACTCCTGCGTCGGCGTTTGTAAGACGATCATGGACCGCGAGCTCGCGCCCGCTACGGCCAAGGATACGAAGCCCGCGATCCGCCTCATCAAGCCCGCCGAGATCAAGCGCACGCTCGATGACTTCGTGATCGGACAGGATCACGCGAAGAAGGTTTTGGCCGTCGCCGTGTACAACCATTACAAGCGTCTCAAATTCGGCTCCGGCCCGGCCACGCTCGATGTTACGGAGATCGCGCACGAGTTCAACGACGTCGAAGTCGAGAAGAGCAATATCCTCCTCGCCGGCCCGACGGGTTCCGGCAAAACCCTGCTCGCCCGCACGCTCGCGCGCATCCTCGACGTGCCGTTTGCCATCTCCGACGCGACTACGCTCACCGAAGCCGGCTACGTCGGCGAAGACGTGGAAAATGTCGTGCTGCGCCTTCTTCAAGCCGCGAACTACGATGTGAAACGCGCCGAGTGCGGCATCATCTACATCGACGAGATCGACAAGACCCGCCGCTCCACGGAAAACGTCTCCATCACCCGCGACGTATCCGGCGAAGGCGTGCAACAGGCGCTCTTGAAAATCCTCGAAGGCACGGTCTGCAACGTCCCGCCCCAAGGCGGCCGCAAGCACCCTAACCAAGAATACATTCAGGTTAACACCGCCAACATTCTCTTCATCTGCGGCGGCGCCTTCGTCGGCCTCGACCAGATTCTCAAGAAACGCCTCGGCTCGAGCTCCGTCGGTTTCCACGTCAACGCCGCCGACCGTGCGATCACGCCCGAAGAGGTGATGAAGCAAATCGCGCCCGAAGATCTCGTGCGCTTCGGCATGATCCCGGAATTCATCGGACGCTTGCCGGTGGTCTCCGTGCTCGATCAACTCTCCGTCGCCGATCTCGAAAAAATTCTCCTCAAGACGAAGAACGCGACCATCAAGCAATACGCCAAGCTCTTCGCGATTGATGGCGTGCGCCTCCATTTCACCCGCGACGCCGTGAAGGCGATCGCGCAAAAAGCCATCGACCTCAAGACCGGCGCGCGCGCGCTCCGCTCGATCATGGAAACACTCATGCTCGAGGTCATGTATGAACTCCCGCAGCGCGATGACGTGACGGAAGTCATCATCGACGCCGCCGTGGTCGCCGGTCGGCGTCGGCCTACCTTGCGCCTCGCGCCCAAGGCCGAGTCCAACGAAAACGCCGCCTGAGCGGGCGGCGTGGCGAGGTGGCCCTCGGCGCGTTTCGACGCACCGAAGGCGAATGATATGGCGAGCGTCGCGCTTACCAATGCGCGTAGTCGCCCTTTTCCAATTCGAGGGCGAATTCCACAAAGAGTTGGACGCAGCGTTCGACGTCTTCCAAGTCCACGACTTCGCTCGGCGTGTGCATGTAGCGGAGCGGGATGCTCACGAGCCCGGTGGCGACGCCGCCGCGGCCCATCTGGATCGCGCGCGCATCGGTGCCGGTCGGGCGCGGGTCGGCTTCGACTTGATACGGGATTTTTAATTTCTTCGCGGCGGCGACGAGGCGGGCGAAGACCTTCGGGTTGATGTTGGCGCCGCGGCAGAGGATCGGGCCGCCGCCGAGTTTGGTTTCGCCGTATTTGCGGTTGTCGCAATCGGGATGATCGGTGGCGTGGCCGACATCGACGGCGAGGGCGATGTGCGGGTTGACGGCGTAAGCGGCGGTGGTCGCGCCGCGCACGCCGATCTCTTCTTGCGAGGTGGCGACGCTCACGACCTTGGCGGCGAGCTTGCGTTTCGCTTTGGCGAGACGGATGAGGGTTTCGCCGACGATGTAGGCGCCGACCTTGTTGTCGAAGGCGCGGGCCGTGCCGACGCTACCGTGGATCATTTCCAGTTCGTGGTCGTAGGTCGCGGCGTCGCCGATGGCGATGCGCTCCAGGGCTTCTTTTTTCGAGCGCGCGCCGATATCGATCCAGATTTCGTGGATTTCGGGGACTTTCTTGCGATCGGCGTCTTCCATAAGATGGATGGCGCGCTTGCCGGTGACGCCTTTGACGGGGCCGTTGGCGGTCTGGATGATGACGCGGCGGCCCGAGATGATGGTGCGATCGTGGCCGCCGATGGTGTCGAAATAGATGAAACCGTTGGCGTTGACGTAGGTGATAATGAGCCCGAGCTCGTCCATGTGGCCGGCGAGCATGAGGACGGGGTCGCCCTTGGGGTTGAGCGTGGCGAGGCGGTTGCCGAGGGCGTCTTGGGCGTAGAGATCGGCGGCGGGCTTTACGTGGTGATCGAAGACGGCTTGGGCCTCGGTCTCGTAGCCGGAAGGCGAGCGGGCGTGGAGCAGTTCGGAAAGAAAGGCGGGTACACGGTAGGACGACATGTGGTTTAATCTCGCACCGTCGGGCGCGGGCGCAAAGCGTTTTTACAGCATGACCATTTATCCAGCCATCGACATCAAGGGCGGCCGCGCCGTGCGGCTCCTGCAAGGCCGCGCGGACCAAGAAACCGTTTACGGGGAAAACCCCGCCGCCGTCGCCGCGCAGTTTAAAGCCGATGGGAGCACGTGGGTACATGTGGTGGATCTCGACGGCGCGTTCACCGGCGAGCCGCAGAATCTGGCGGTCGTCCAAAGCATCGCGGCGCTCGGGATGAAGGTGCAGCTCGGCGGCGGTCTGCGCACGCGCGCCGCCGTCGAACGAGCGCTCGGCTTCGGCGTGAGTCGCGTCGTGATCGGCACGCGCGCGGCCGAGAGCGAGAGCTTTGTCGGCGAACTCGTGCAGGCCTTTGGGGAAAAAATCGCCGTCGGCATCGACGCCAAAGATGGCAAAGTCGCCGTCAAAGGCTGGGTCGACACCACCGGCACCGGCGCGCTCGACCTCGCGCGGCGCATGGACGCGCTCGGTGTGCGGACTTTGATTTACACCGACATTGGCACGGACGGGATGTTGACCGGGCCGAATTTCGCGGCGCAGGAAGCGATGTTGCGAGCGGGTAAGTTTGGCGTGATCGCTAGTGGTGGCGTGAGTCGACGCGAAGACGTCGTCAAACTCGCCGAGCTCGGCCAGCGTTACGCGAATCTCGACGGCGTCATCGTCGGCAAAGCGATTTACGAGAAACGCGTGGAGTTGCCTGATCTCTTGAAAATCGCCGGCTGAGGCCGATCAACGCGCCGCGATTTTCTCCGCGATCTCTTCGAGCGGGTAGGTGACGATCTCGGCGAGCGTCGGGTGATACCACGGCGCGCGTAAGAGATCGAAGACCGTCGCGCGCAGCGCGAGCGGGCCGCTGAACACATGGATCAGTTCGCCGGCTTGCGGGCCGACGATTTCGGCGCCGAGGATGCGGCCGCGCTTGGGCTCGGCGACGACTTTTACGTAGCCGGCGTTGGCGTCCATGAGAATGGATTTGCCGTGGTCGTTAAACGGATAGCTCGCGACCACGTACGGCTCGCCGGCGGCGTCGAGTTCGCGTTCGAGGCGGCCGAGCGTGGCGAGCGGCGGATCGGTGAACACGACGGTGAGCAAATGCGACCAATCGACGGGCTTGAGGTTTTTGACGTTGGCGGCGTGGCGGGCGGCGAGTTCGCCTTGGAGAATCGCCGTGTGGACAATCTCGTGCGGGCCGGAGCAATCACCGGCGGCGTAGATGTGCGGCGCGGAGGATTGTTGCCAGCGGTTGATGATGACTTGGCCGTTGGTGCGGGTTCGAACACCGGCCGCGGCGAGGTTGAGCGCAGTGGTGTTGGGCTCGCGGCCGAGGGCGTTGAACAGATGAGCGGCGCGGCGCGTGCGGGTTTTGCCGCCGTGGCGGAAACGCACGGTCACGCCACGCTGCTCGCGGGTTATGCGCTCAATCGCGGTGTCGGTGAAGATCTCGAGGCCTTCGGCGCGGAGCGCTTTCTCAATCACGGCGGCGGCGTCCGCGGAGTGTTCGCGCAAGAGTTGAGCGCTGCGTTGGATGAGCGTGACGCGCGTGCCGATGCGGTGGAGAAACTGAGCGAGTTCGCAGGCGACGATGCCACCGCCGAGCACGATCACGCTCTTGGGGATGTAATCGAGATCGAGCACGTCGTCGCTCGTCCAGAAACCCGATTCGGCGAGGCCAGGAATCGGCGGCACGCTGACTTTGGAGCCCGTGCCGAGGAGGATGTGACGCGCGCGGACGGTGCGGCCATCGGACAGCGCGAGGGTATGCGCATCGAGGAAACGCGCGTGGGCGCGGATCAAGTCGAACTTGCCCGACGCGAGCGCGGCTTCGCGGTACGAGGCAAACTCGCGGATGATCTTTTTCTTTCGCGCCTGCATCGCCTTCATGTCGGCGCGGGCCGAGGGAATCTTGAGGCCAAAGGTGCGGCCTTGTTGCGCGAGGTGGAGGACCTCCGTCATGTAGAGGAGCGTCTTGGACGGCATGCAGCCGCGCAAGATGCACAGCCCGCCGAGCTCCTGCGCGCCGTCCACGATGGCGGTCTTGAGGCCGAGGCCGACGGCGACACGCGCGGCGTTGAAGCCGGCGCTACCACCGCCGATAACGAGGAAATCGTAAGTTTTGGGACGAGACTTTGACATGGGGACGAGGTGGCGAACGACGATCAGGCGGCGATGGCGGCGGAGATTTCTTGGGCCTTGGCGGGAGAGACGAGTTTTTCCACGAGCAACAACGCGAAGTCGAGCGACGTGCCCGCGCCGCGGCTGGTGAGGAGACGACCATCGCACACGGTGCGTTCATGGGCGAGGATCGCGGGCAATTCCGGCGCGACGGAGAAGTGCGCCGTGTAACGTCGGCCGGTGAGCAAGCCCGCATCGTTGAGCACGGTGGGCGCGGCGCAGATGGCGGCGAGCCAGCCACCGGCGGCATGTTGGCGGAGGACGAGCGGGCGGACGCGAGAATCGGCGCGCAAAAGCGCGACACCCGGCCCGCCGGGCAAAAAGACGCAGTCGAAGGCGCGATCACCGACGGCGGCGAGCGTGGTGTCAGCGCGGAGCGTGAGGCCGCTGCGGCCGGTGACGAGCAGGTCTTCGGTCAACGCTGCGACCACGACCTCGACGCCGGCGCGGCGCAGGAGGTCGATCGGAGTGACGGTTTCAATTTCCTCAAAACCGGTGGCGAGGATTGCCAGAACGTGGGGCATGGCGTGAGGTTGGAAGGAATGAGCGATCCTGCCCATGGCAATGTTTTAGCCGGTAAACGGCTCGTGATCTTCGGCTGCGGCTACATCGGCCGCGCCGTCGCCCACGCCGCGCTCTCGGCGGGGATGAACGTGACCGCTTTGACCCGCAATGCCGACAAAGCCGCCGCGCTGCGCGCCGAGGGCGTGCGCGACGTCGTGCTCGGTGATCTCGCGAGCGCCACGTGGCACGCGGACATTCCGGGCGGGGCCGACGTTGTCCTCAATTGCGTGAGCTCGGGCGGCGGCGGGCTCGAAGGCTATCGGCACAGTTACCGCGACGGGATGGCGAGCCTTGTGGCTTGGTTGCGCGCGCAGGGTGGGGCGGGCACGGTGATTTATACGAGTAGCACGTCGGTTTATCCGCAGGACGGCGGCGCGCGCGTCGATGAAACAGCCCCGACGGGCGGCGATGAACGCGCGGAGACGTTGCTCGCGGCCGAACATTTTTTACTTCACGCCACCGAGGCGGCGGCGACGCGCGTGGTGTTGCGCTTGGCGGGGATTTACGGGCCGGGTCGGCATCATTTATTAGAGCAAGTCCGCGCGGGCGCGGCGGCAGGGCGGGGCGAGGCGCATCTCAATCTCGCGTATCGCGACGACATCGTCGCCGCGGTGCTGGCGGTGAGCGCGTTGGCGCCGGGCGCGCATGTTTTCAATGTCGCCGACGACGGCGCGGCGACCAAGGGCGAGATGGTGGCGTGGCTCGCGGCGCGGCTCGGGTTGCCGGTGCCGGCGTTTACGGGCGTGCCGGCGGGCGGGCGGCGCGCGGTCACGCCGGATCGGATTATCCTTAATACCGCGTTGAAGGCGGTCACGGGCTGGCGGCCGGCGTGCCCGACGTTTCGCGAGGGCTACGAAAAAATCTTGTCACTTTAAGCGCGCGGGCGTCTCTCGACGTTTCACGTTCCATCTCATCAACCCTTAATTTTCCTCCCACTATGGCCGGCGTAGGCAAACTCCTCAAACAAGCTCAGAAAATGCAGCGCTCGATCGAGTCGCTCCAGTCCCAACTCGCCGCGAAGGAGATCGACGTCGCGGCCGGCGGCGGTGCGGTCAAAATCAAGATCAACGGCGCGGGTCAGTTCCTCTCCATCGCGCTCGACGCGGAGTTCTTGAAGGAAGACGCGAAGCTCGTGAGCGAAACCCTCCTCGCCGCCGTGCAAGATGCCGCCCAACAAGCGAAGACTTACAACGACGCCGAAATGCAGAAGGTCACTTCGGCCTTCCAGATGCCCGGCATGATGTAAGGCCGGCGGGCGGCTCGCGGCGGAGACGGGCGCCGGTCACGGCGTCGCGGTGCCTCCGCCGGAGCGGCTCCTTTTTTATTTCATGACGCCCGCCTTTGAGAAGTTGCAGCAGCAGCTGAAGCAATTGCCGGGGCTGGGTTATCGCTCGGCCGAGCGGATCGCGTTGCACCTGCTGGTCGAAAAGCCCGCGCAACTCACGGCGCTCGTCTCCGCTCTCGAAGCCGCGTCGCGCTCCGTGCGGCGTTGTGAGCGTTGCGGCAATCTCGCCGAGGGCGACGTGTGCGGCATCTGCGCCGATGAGCGCCGCGACCGTTCGGTGGTGTGCGTCGTCGAGCACGTGCCCGATCTCGTCGCGTTGGAGCGCAGCGGCGCGTATCGCGGCTCGTATCATGTCTTGCACGGCAAGTTGTCGCCGATCCACGGCGTCGGGCCGGATCAACTCAATCTCGCGGCCTTGCAAGCGCGCTTGGCGGCGGGCGAGGTGGCGGAGTTGATCTTGGCGTTGTCCAACGACGTCGAGGGAGAGGCGACGTGCCATTACCTCACCGAGCAACTCCCACCCGAGCAGGCGGTGAAGGTCACGCGCATCGGCTTCGGTCTGCCGAGCGGCGGCGGCGTACTCTACGCGGATTCCGTCACACTCAAGAGCGCCCTCGACGGTCGGCGCTCGTATTCCTGAGTCCGCGGCTGGCCGCTCTTTTCCCCTCAACTCGGCCTCTGCGTTTTCGTCGTTCCGGTCTCCATCGCTTGCTTTTTCCCCATGTATTCCCGCCCTTTGTTTTGCTTGCTCGCCTTAGTTATCGGCCACGGGGCGCACGCCGCGAACCCCGCGCCCAATTTCATCTTCATCCTCGCCGATGACCTCGGCTGGACGAGTCTTTCGCAGGCGATGGACGACCACCTCGCGGGCTCGCGTAGCGATTACCACGAGACGCCCGCCCTCGCGCGGCTCGCGCAGAGCGGTATGCGTTTCGCCCAAGGCTACGCGCCCGACGCCCTCTGCTGCCCGACGCGCCGCAGCATCCAGTTTGGCCAGACCCCCACGCGCCAGGGCGACGAACGTTTTCCTAAAAACTACGCCCTCGGTCAGCCCGCGCGCCTCACCATTCCCCGGATGTTAAAGGCCGCTGATGCCCGCTACCGCACCGCGCATTACGGCAAATGGGATCTCCGCTCCGGCCTCTTTCCGGAAGATCTCGGCTACGATGAAAGCGACGGCAACACCGGCAACCGCCATGGCGACGTCGCCCTCGGCAAAGATTCGAAATGGGATGCCTTCGACCTCAACAACGACCCCAAGCGCATCGACACGCTGACCGACCGCGCCGTGAGTTTCATCCGCCGCAACCAAGCCGCCGGCACGCCTTTCTTCCTCCAACTCTCGCATTACGCCACGCATGTCGATATGCAGACGCGCGCCGCCACCTACGATAAGTTCCTCGCCAAACCCAAGGGCCGCATCCACGCCAACGCCGCTTGGGCCGGCATGCTCGCCGATCTCGACACAGGCATTGGCCGCTTGCTCGACGAGGTTGACCGCCTCGACCTCACCGGCACGACCTACATCATCTTCATGGCCGACAACGGCGCCGCCGAGTTCATCCCGCCCGTGAAGAACAAGCTCGATCATCCCTCCACCTTTGCGACCCCGCCCCGCAACACGCCCCTGCGCGGCGGCAAGTGGGTGCTCTACGAAGGCGGCATCCGCGTGCCCTTCATCGTCCGCGGCCCCGGCGTGAAAGCCGGCGCGCAATGCGATGTGCCCGTCGTCGGCTGGGACTTACTCCCGACCTTGGCTGACCTCGCCGGCTACCCCGCGCCGCTCCCCGCCGATCTCGATGGAGGCAGTTTCCGCGCCCTCCTCGCCTCCGGGCAGGGGAAAGTCGCCCGCGCAGAAGAGCCGCTCATTTTCCACCGTTATGCCAGCGGTTATCCCCATTCCGCCATCCGGGTCGGCGACGAGAAACTCGTGAAAATCTGGAAGACCGGCGCCCTCGAGCTCTACGACCTCAAAGCCGACCCCGGCGAACGCACCGACCTCGCGAGTCGCCGCCCCGAGCGCGTCCGCGTGCTCCACGAGCAACTCATGGCGTATTTTAAGCGCATGGACGCCGAAGTGCTCCACGGCTACGGCAAAGCCAAGGAAGAGAACTGAAGCCCCGCCCTCCCCCCCCGCCGTGGGTGGTTTTGAGAGACTGCCCAGCGGCAAATTCGCCTCATCCCCCGAGAAAACCACATCTGCTTTCGCTGAATCGTCCTCGTACCTTAAGTAAACACGGTCTTCCCCCGACGAAGTAGGTTCATCTTTCATCAAAGCATGAACCCAACCCGACTTAACGGCTTCGTCCCTCGCAAAGGTATGATCATAAAATGACGAAATATGCTCGTCCGATCAAAAGGTAAGTTCACGGGATCAAATATTAGGAACGTCCCAAAAGCCCAAAAGTAGCCTGATAGGGTTCGCGGGCCTTGCTAGCGCAGGGTGCCGAGCCACTGGGCATCGAGTTGGGCGTGGAGGGCTTTGACGCGGACGCTCTCTTGTCCGGCGAGGTTGTGCATCTCGTGCTGGTCGGCGGGGAGGTGGTAGAGTTCGGGTTGGCCGGGTTCGTTTTGGGGCGCGGGGATGATCAGTTTCCAGCCGTCGGAGAGGATCCAGCGCCAGCGGAGGCTGGTTGCGGGGTCGTTTTGATCGACGAAGTTGTGCGTGAAACATTCGCCGAAGATCGCGGGGCGGGCAGCGACGGCGCGAGGGTCGGCGAGATTGATGCCGGGGAGGTCACGTGGCGCGGGGACGCCACAGGCTTGGAGAATTGTGGGGAAGAGATCGAGCGAGCTCACCGGGGTGTCGCTGGTGTGGGGCGCGAGGGTGCCTGGCCAGCGGAGCATGAGGGGCGTGCGCAGACCGCCGTCGTAGGGTGATTGTTTGGACTTCGGCGCAAAGCCGGCGGCTTGGGGTTGGGTGATCCAGCCGTTGTCGGCGACGTAGACTACGAGGGTGTTTTTCGTGAGGCCGGCGCGATCAAGGTGGGCGAGGAGTTCGCCGCAGGTTTCGTCGAACCACTCGACCATGGCCCAGTATTTGGCGATGCGTTCGCTGGGGGCTTGGGCGCGGTACTTGGCGAGGAGGCGTTCGGGTGGGTTGTGCGGGTCGTGCGGCATCAGCGGGGCGTACCAGATGAAGAACGGTTTCTGCTGCTGCTGCGCATCCGTGATGAAATCAGTGATGGGTTGCAGGGTCTGGCGGCCGATGGTGAGGCCTTCGTCGCCGTGGCGGCCGCCACGGGTCATGCCGGCGGTGAAGCCGCCGTGCGTGTAATCTCCGAGCCACCACTTGCCGGTCTGGAGACTGACGTAGCCGGCTTGGCCCAAGAGGCTGGGGAGCGTGGGCCAAGCCGAGACATCACGCACCATGCGCGCGCGACCAGCTTGGAAGGCGGGACTTTTGACGAACTCGTTTTGGGGCATCGTCTCCGGTTTGGTCGGGTCGTTGCTAGTGATGCGGTGCTCGTGCGGGTAGCGACCGGTAATGATGCTCGCGAGGCTCGGACAACACAGGCTGGAGGGGACGTAACCGTGGCGAAAGGTGAGGCTCTCGCGCGCGAGGCGATCGAGGTGCGGCGTCTGAATCTGCGGGTGGCCCATGAAGCCGTAGTCGCCCCAGTGTTGATCGTCGGAGATGATCATGACGACATTTGGCGGAGCGGCGAACGCGCTGAGACTGACCGCGAGCAGGAGTGAAACAACGTGCCGTTGGCGAAGCCTCCAGCTGGAGGGAGGTGGGGCTTGGAGAGGTGGGGTGAATCTCATGCGGATTACTTATCAGCCCCGGCCGAGACCGGATACACAAAAGATGCCGCGCGGATTGCAGGCACGGGATTCGCGTTCGAGCATGAACACACAAAAGCCGGCGAACAATTGCAGCGCTCTGCGATAGGCTCAGCGTCCCGGCCGAAAGCGTGACCGCGGCGGCGCGGTCGCAGTTGACTTGGGTTACGCCTGCTCGCGTACGGCTTTGATCACTTCAATAGCGGATTTTCCGCTCTGCGCTAAGGCCTTTTCCACGACCGGCTGCACGGCATCGAATTGACCAAGCTCGATGAGTTTTAAGCCCAGTCGCATACTGAAGCGCATGGCGTCTTGGTCCGTCATCTCCAAGGCGGCGGCCGTCGCTTTAAGATCCTTTAACAAGGACGTGTACATGCGGATTGGGATCGGTTTCGAGCTCACGGGAAAATCGTCATGAGCGAGCGCTCGCTTGATAAGCTAAAAGTTGTGAACTGGGCGAAATCTATGCTGAACCGGCCGCAACGCGCTCGCATGTGAGCGGCCTAGGTGCGTCGATCGCGGCGGTGCGGATCGAAACCATCGTATCGGCCCCAGAACGTAAGTGTTTTTCAGGTTGAGCTCTCGGACGCCTGTGCTTTACTGGAAGTAGATATGTTTCCGGAAGCACGCTTGAACTTACAAAACCCGAAACGGTGGCGTAGCCGAGAGTCCTCCTGGTGGCGTATCCCGCCAGCGCGGGCGTAGTATATCGGTGGAGCCCCTGATCGTCTAGCCATGTACAACATTTGTGGCAAAATTGCTCTCTGAGAGGGAGAATGGCAAAATTACGTCCCTCTTTTCTCGCCTTTAGTTAATAAAAAACGACGCGGGTGGCATACGCGGGTGGCATATGATTTCAGATAAAATTTGCATTAAAACTTAAATATTTGCATTAATGTATTTTTGAGTTCGGATTTTCTAATTATGCCAATGTCTACGATTGACTAGGCCGATAAGCAAAAATCAGCTTAGTGGCACATCACACTGGCATATTTTGTCCTTTTTTCAGAGATGCGGGCGTAGTATATCGGTAATATGTGTGCTTCCCAAGCATGAGAGGAGGGTTCGATTCCCTCCGCCCGCACCAATTAGTCCCCCACAACCAAAAATAAAATACCATGAAGTCCTCCAAGATCCTGTTCGTCGTTGCCGCCCTCATCTCCGCCTCGTTTGCCTTCGCGGCCGACGCTGCCAAAGATGCCGCTCCTCACAAGGGCAAGTGCTGCGTGAAAGCTGAAAAAGAAGGCAAGACCTGCGCTCATGAGTGCTGCGTCGCCGCCGCCAAAGAACACAAGAACTGCGAAAAATGCGGCGGCACCAACGCCCCCGCGGCCGCCAAGCACTAAGCTGTCTGGCTCAGTTAGCCTTTACGAAAGCCGCTCCTTTACTGGGGTGGCTTTTTTTTACGCCCCGATGCGACGGCGCGGCTGCGCGATCAGAGCCACGGATCGAAGAGGATTTTGACGGCTTGTTTCGTGCGCAACAACTCCACGCCCTCGGCGTACCGCGTGAAGGGCAACGTGTGCGTGATGAGCGGAGCCAACTGGAGTTGACCCGCGACGATGCAGCGCAGGGCGGTCTCGGCGGCGGCGCGATGGTGTTCGCCGTAGCCCATGAGCATGAGGCCGGGACCGAAGAGGTGGCGCGGCTTAAAGTGCACGTCTTCGCGCAGCACGCCGAAGAGCGTCACGCAGCGGCGCGTGCGATCCATGAGAAACTCGATCGACGCGGGCAAGCCGGTGAGGTCAATCGCGTCGTCGAGAGCGGAGTCATCACGCGCGGGCGGCCAAGTGACGGCATCGGGCGCGAGGGTGCGGTGCGCGCCGAGGCGAGAGGCGAGGGCGCGACGCTCGGCGACGACATCGAAGCCGATGATTTCGGCGGCCTCGTGAGCGCGGGCGAGTTGCACGGCGACGAGACCGGCGGGGCCGAGGCCGGAGAGCCCGAGCCGACGACCAGCGACGCCGCCGAGCGTTGCGAGTTGTTGAAAGGAAACCTCGACGCACATCGCGAGTTCGAGCGAAGCGAGCGCGGCTGCGGGCAAGTGCGCGGGGACCTCGAGAAGATCGTCGGCGCGGAGCACGTTGAACTGCGCGTAACAGCCTTGCGGGCGTCGCCCGGTGTCGCGCCAGACAGCGACACGCGCGCCGACGCGAAATGAAGTGACCTCAGGCCCGAGGGCGACGATCTCGCCGACGGCCTCGTGGCCGGGTTGTCCGGGGAGATAAGGGTAATCGAGCGGGGCGCCGGGAAACATCGGTTGGCCGCCGAAGATATGGAGGTCCCAATGCGGACATGTGGCTACGGCGCGGATGCGGACGAGGACTTCGCCGGGACCGGGAACAGGCACGGGCGCCTCGCGCCATTCCGCGCGGCCGGGCGCGACGATCTGCAAAAGACGCATGTTAGTGGGGAGAGACATAGGGCAAGCGCACCGGAGCGCTTCTGACGCTGATCTTAACCGACGGACTTAGGCGTCGTTGGGGGCGGGCTCGGCGCGGAGGTTGCGCCAGCGGGCGAGGACGCGACGGTGGATGTCGTCGGGTGCGAGTCCGTAGGAGCTGCGCAAGATCGCGTTGCTCGAGCCGTGTTCGACAAATTTATCGGGCCAGCCGATGCGTTCGACGGCGGTGGGGCAGGCGGCGTCTTGCAAGGTTTCGAGCACGGCGCTGCCGAAGCCGCCGGCGAGCACGTGGTCTTCCATGGTGACGATGAGCGGTACGAGCTTGGCCTGGCGGAGGAGGAGCGTGCGGTCGAGAGGCTTGATGAAGCGGGCGTTGACGACGCCGACGGAGAGGTGTTCCTCGCGGGCGAGGCGTTCGGCGAGAGCGAGGGCGTCGGCGATCATGGGGCCGAGGGCCCAGATCATGATTTGGGTACCGTCGCGCAAGACCTCGGCTTGGCCGAGGGGGAGGGCGACGGGTTGGGCTTTGATCTTGGCGCCCGTGCCGGCGCCGCGCGGGTAGCGGATGAAGCCGGGGCCGGGGAGTTGCAGGCTGGTGTGGAGCATGTCGACGAGTTCGTCCTCGTCTTTGGGCTGCATGACCGTGGCGCCGGGGACGCAGCGGAGGTAAGCGATGTCGAAGAGACCGTGATGCGTGGGGCCATCGGCGGGGGAGAGGCCGGCGCGGTCCATGCAGAAAGTGACGGGGAGGTTTTGCAGGGCGACGTCGTGGATGACCTGGTCGTAGGCGCGCTGGAGGAAGGTGGAGTAAATCGCGCAGACGGGGCGGAAGCCCTTGGTGGCGAGACCGGCGGCGAAGAGCACGGCGTGCTCCTCGGCGATGCCGACGTCGAAGAATTGTTTAGGAACCTCGTTGGCGAGGTGGATCAAGCCCGTGCCGCTGGGCATGGCGCCGGTGATGCCGAGGATCTTGGGGTTGGCCTTGGCGAAGCGGACGAGGGCGTGGCCGAAGACGTCTTGGAGATTGGGCGGGGTGCCGGGGGCGGCGGCTTTGCTCTCGCCGGTGGAGGGATCGAAGGAGCCGAGGCCGTGGAATTTCTCGGGTTGGGCAAGGGCGGCTTCGAGGCCTTTGCCTTTTTTGGTGAGCACGTGGATGAGCACGGGCACATCGGCGTGGCGGGCGAACTCGAGGTTTTTCTGGAGCGCGTCGAGGTCGTGGCCGTCGACGGGACCGAGGTAGCGCAGGCCGAATTTCTCGAAGAGGGAGGATTCGACGAAGAAGTCCTTCGTCTCGCGTTTCCATTTGTGGTAAACGCGGTTCAGGCTCTCGCCGGTGGGGAAACTCTTAAAGAAGCCCTCGATGTCGTGGTGGAGCTTGTTGTAAGTTTTGCTCGTGCTGAGGCGGTTGAGGTAGGTGGAGATGGCGCCGACGTTTTTGGCGATGGACCACTCGTTGTCGTTGAGGATGACGATGAGGCGCTTGGTGGAGCCGACGATGTTGTTGAGGGCTTCGAGCGTGACGCCGCAGGTGAACGCGCCGTCGCCGCAGACGGCGACCACGTGTTCGGAGCTGCCGCGGAGATCGCGGGCGGTGGCCATACCGAGGGCGGCGCTCAAGGCGGTGCCGGCGTGGCCGGCGCCGAAACTATCGTGCGGACTCTCGGCGCGGTAAAGGAAACCGCTGGTGCCGCCGGATTGGCGGAGGCCGCGGAAGAACGCGCCTTGGCGGCCGGTGAGGAGCTTGTGGACGTAGCCTTGGTGGGCGACGTCGAAGACGAATTGGTCGTTGGGCGTATCAAAGACGCGGTGCAGGGCGAGCGTGAGCTCGACGACGCCGAGGTTGGGCCCGACGTGGCCGCCGTTCTTGGCGGTGACGGCGATGATTTCGTCGCGGATTTCCTGCGCGAGTTGGGGCAGTTGGCCGGGCGCGAGGGCTTTGACGTCGGCGGGGCCGTGGATGGTCTCGAGAAGGCGAGCGGGAGAAACGTTCATCAGAAGCGGAAGCAGGAAAGGCGGAGGTGGTGAAAAGTACAGGAGGCCGATGCGACTCAGGCGCCGCGCTCGGGCTCGAAGCTGGAGAATGAAGCGCCGTCTTTTTGTTTTTTGAGCAACTCGATCTTGAGCTCGGCGTCTTTGAGGCGGGATTCGCAGACTTTCAGGAGTTTGGAGCCCTGCTCGAACTTGGCGAGGAGGTCGGCCAAAGGCACGTCGCCGGACTCCATCGTCTCGACGATGGACTCCAGCTGATTGAGGGCGGTCTCGAATGAGAGTTTGCTTTCCTTAGTTTCCACGAGGGGAAGATGGGTGGGCGGGCGACGGTTTCAAACAATCTTTAAGGGCTTATGGCATAAGCTGAGGTTGCGCTGCGGGAAGGAGCGGGCACCGTGGCGCGAGCGGAGGGGTTTCCGCCCAACCGTATGTTAACTTCTTTTTTGCAGCGTTGCAGTGTGAGCCTGATCTCGGCGGGGAGCCGCGTGATCGGCCGAGGGCGGCGCTGGATCGTGGCGCGACCGCGGTTGGCGGCGTGGTTTTTCCCCGAGGGCGATGGATCGCCGGAGTCGCGTTACCGAGAGTACAACGGCTGGTACTTTGCCAATTTCTACGAACAGGAGAAGATGTTGGCGGACAAACCGCGGATGGCGTTTTACCACGCGGCGATCACCCGGCACATCCAGCCGGGGGATCGCGTGATCGATCTCGGGACCGGCACGGGCATCTTGGCGGCGTTTGCGGCGCGACGCGGGGCGGCTCACGTGTACGCGGTGGATCATTCGGAGATTTTGCGCCACGCGAAGACCCTGGCGGCGGCCAATGGGATTCAGAATGTGGAGTTCATCGCGGCGCACAGTTCGGAGTTTACGACGGATGAGTCCGTGGACGTGATTTTGCATGAACAGATGGGCGACTGTCTCTTCGACGAAGCGATGGTGACCAACGTGTGTGACCTGCGGGATCGCCTGCTGAAGCGGGGCGGGCTGATCTTACCGAGCTGTTTCGATTTTTACTGCGAGCCCATAAAGTTGAACGACGCGCGGCACGTGCCGTTCATCTGGGAACTCAACGTGCATGGCTACGACTATGCCTGCATGGGACGGCAACGCCCGCAGGAGCCCGATTATTATCACCTGCGCAGCAGTGATCCGGAGTTTGTGGATCACTTTTTAGGCGAGCCGGAGCCGGTGCTCTCGGTAGATTTACACACCTTAAACGAGGCGGACCTGCCGGGGGAAATTAACTTTTCGCGCACGGTGGTGAACGCGGGGCGGCTTGATGGCTACGCGGTGTATTTCCGGGCGCGCGTGGATGCGGATCTCAAACTGAGCTCGGGACCGAAGGATGCCGGGCGCGCGCCGCACTGGGGCTATCGCATCCTGCGGACGGATCGCGCGGACTTTGCGGTGGGCGACGTGATTGAGGTGCGCCTAACGGTGGGCCGCTGGACGGACATTGATACGTGGCGTTGGAGCCACGAGAAACGCCCGGTGAGCGCGGCGGTTTAAACCGCGCGCGGCGCTTCGGGCCAGACCGCGAGGAAGGCGACTTGAGCAGCGCAATCGGGCAAGCCGACGCGTTGCGGGTCGTGCAAGAAGCGCAGGGGAAAACCGGCGTCGAGGGCGGTCACGGTCACGTCAAAACCCTCGACGTGGAAAAACGCGCGCCAAGCGCCGCAACCGATTTCGAGTTGGTCGGCGCTGCGGCGACGAATGCGACGCGTGCGGTGCGGCGTGGGATCGCGGGCGAGGAGTTCTTCGAGCCGCGCGCGAAAATCGATCTGCCAATGAGCGACGAGCCATTCGGCCTGCGCGGTCGCCGTCGGCGCATAGTGGACTTTGAACTGCGGGGCTTGGCGCGTGAGCGCGTCGACTTCTTCGATCCAACCGGCGCGGGCATCGGGGAAACTATCGTAAGCTGGGACGTAAGGTTTGAGATCGAAGACCGGCGTGCCCTCGACGAGATCACATTCACCGAGGATGAGGCGACGACCCTCGATCGCGATGAGTTGCACGGGCGTAAGCCCGAGGGGATTGGGGCGATGCGGCGAACGCGTGGCGAAGACCCCGCGCCTTTGCGCGGGACCGCGGGGCGGGATGACTTGGGGGCGCCACGTGGTGTTGCGATGAAACCACCAGATGAGCCAGACGCGGGAAAAACCGGCGAGATCGCGGAGGGCTTGCTCGTAATTGTGGCCGGGGACGAGCTCGAGCACGTTGCGCTCGGGCTGTTGCTCGGACGGTTGATGGAGCGCCTGGAACTTGACCTGTTTTCCCGTGCGGATGTAGCCGATGGGCTCGAGCGAAAGTGTGGCGGGAGTTTCGGACATCGCGGGGTAGCTCAGTCTTTTTTCGCGGGGGCGGGAGGCGGAGGCGTGCCCGCGCGGAGGACTTGGCCGAGGGCGTGATCGGCAGGCGTGAGGCCGCGACGGTAGCCTTTGAAAGCGTAGGGCGTGGGCACATACGCGTCGATGTAGCGAACATCGGCGCGCGCGGGAATCTCGAGGGCAAAACCGGCGAGCACGGCGTTGATGACGAGGCGGCGGAAGTCTTCGTTGGCGAGATCGGTGGCGGCGCCCATGGTGGTGCAGAAGACGCGGTTGGTGGTGCCGTTGGCGTTGTGATTGAGGCGCGTCCACGCGAGCGGCATGAGCGGGTCGTTGATGGGTTGTTCGACGCCGTCGGATTTGCGTTTCTTGAGGTAAGTGTCGGGCGCATCGGTGGGACTCATGCCGGTGAGCACCTGGCCGCGGACGAGGATTTTGGCGTCGGCGACGGGATGAGTTTCATAGACACCCGAGTCGCCGAAAATCGCGGTGACGCCGCGGAGCAACGGATCGCTCTCCGCGCCGGGTTCGATAATGCCGCGGGTGGCGCCGCGGCGGTTGGCGCCCCAATGGCTGACCCAGTTTTCGCCGAGGACCTCGCGGCCGAAGTTGTTGAACGATTTGTAGGCGCTGGGGCTTTTGGCGGGGAAGTTGAAGGCGTGAGTGCTGGTGCGCAGGGCGACGATCGGGACGCCGCGGGCGACGGCGGCGGCGAAGTGCTGCATCGCGGCGTCGGGCCACTGGCGGAAGCGGAGACCCATCACGATGCCGTCGGCGCGGTCGAGCGCGGCGGGGTCGGAGAGGCTGGTGTTGTTGTCGGGATTGATCGTGCCGTCGGGATCGAGGGCGAAGAGGACGGTGCAAGTGAAGCCGTAGCGCTGGCTGAGGATCTTGGCCAACATCGGCAGGCCCTCTTCGGAGCGGTATTCTTCGTCGCCGGTGAGGAAGACGAGATGTTTGGCTTGGCCGGGGCCGGCGGCGGCGGGGTAGGTGATCGAAGTCATCGGGGCAGCGGAGAGTGAGGCGTGGGAAATGAGGACGCAGAACGAGACGAGGGCGAGGAGTTGGGGGAGCTTCATCGAAGTTGGTGCTGGTCGGATTGCGGGGCGGCGTCAATGGCGCGGGCGCCGCGGTGGCAGTGATGCGGGATTGACGCGGGAGAGCGTTTGGCGGGAATCGGGAGATGGCACTCCCAGAAATCAAAATCGAAGTTCTCAAAACCGGCACCGGCGCCGCGCCCAAAAAGGGTCGCCCAGTCACGGTGCATTACACGGGCACGTTTGAAGACGGCTCGAAGTTCGACAGCTCGGTGGATCGCAACGAGCCCTTCACCTTTGTGCTCGGCGCCGGTCAGGTGATCGAGGGCTGGGATGTCGGCGTCGCGACGATGAAAGTCGGCGACAAAGTGAAGATGACGCTGCCGCCTCACCTCGCTTACGGCGAACACGGTTATCCCGGGGCGATCCCGCCGAGCGCGACGTTGATTTTCGTGGTCGAGTTGCTCGCGGTGGGTTGAGCGGCGGTTTTTCCTAATATGCCGACTCCCTCTAAAAACGACGCCGAACCGACGGTGGTGACCGTGCGCGCAGAACCGATTGAATTGTGTCAGTTGCTCAAATTTGCGGGCCTGACCGATTCGGGCGGCGACGCGAAGCAAGTGATCGCCGAGGGCCAAGTGCGGCTCAACGGCGTCGTTGAAACGCAGAAGCGCAAGAAAGTGCGCGCGGGCGATCGCGTGACTTACGGCGCAGAGACGTTGCTCGTGCGCGTCGGTTAAAACGAAAGCGGCGCGGATGCGCGCGCCGCTTGGAGTCGGAATCTGTTTACGGAAAAAGCCCGCGCGCGGCTTTGGCATCGGCCACGCGCTGGATGCCGAGCGTGAGCGCGGCGAGGCGGCGGCTGAATTGGAATTTGTTCTTCTGCGCATCGACGGAGGCCTTGGCCTTATCGAGGATGCCGAAGAGTTTCGTGATTACCTCTTCGCGGCTCCAATAGAAGTTGGAAAGATTTTGGAGCCATTCGAAGTAGGAGACGATGACGCCGCCGGAGTTGCAGAGGACGTCGGGGATGATCTCGATGTCGCCGCGTTGCTCGATGATTTTATCGGCGGCGTTGGTCGTCGGGCCGTTGGCGGCTTCGGCGAGGACGCGGCAACGGAGCTTGGGGGCGTTGACCTCGGTGATCACGCGTTCAAGGGCGGCGGGCACGAGCACGGTGCATTTCAACTCGAGGAGTTGCTCGTTGGTGATGGCTTCACCGCCGTCGAAATCACGGAGCGTCTTTTGGTATTGGACGTATTTGAGGGCTTTTTTGAGATTGATGCCCTTGGAGTTGTAGTAGGCGCCGGTGTAATCGGAAATCGCGATGATTTTGGCGCCGTAGGCATCGAGGGCGAGCGCGGTCTCGCTGCCGACATTGCCGAAGCCTTGGATGGCGACGGTGGATTTCTTGATGGGGATTTTGAGGTCGTGCAGGTATTGCTTAATCAGATACGCGACGCCGGCGCCCGTGGCTTCGCGTCGGCCTTGCGAACCGCCGAGGGCGATCGGTTTGCCGGTGACGATGCCGGGTTCGACGTGGCCGACGTGGTTGGAATACGTGTCCATCATCCAGCCCATGATGCGCTCATTGGTGCCGACATCGGGAGCGGGGACGTCGACGTGAGGCCCGAGGAAGTTGACCATCTCCTGCATGTAGCGGCGCGAGAGATGTTCGAGTTCGTTGAGGGAAAGTTGATTGGGATCGACGATGACGCCGCCCTTGGCGCCGCCGTAGGGCAGGCCGACGAGGGAGCATTTCCAGCTCATCCACATCGCGAGGGCTGCGACTTCGCCGAGGGTGACGTTTTGATGAAAACGTATGCCGCCTTTGGAGGGGCCAGTGGAGAGATTGTGTTGGACGCGGTAGCCCTCGAAGACCGTGACGCTGCCGTTGTCGCGCTTGACGGGCAGGGCGACGGCGAGGCAGCGCCGTGGGTATTTAGTGCGGTCACGGATATCGTCGGGGAGGTTGATGGCATCGGCGGCTTGGTCGAATTGCCGGCAAGCCATTTTGAAGACCTCCGAATCATACAGGGTGGAGACAATTGCTTTGGACATGGGATCAGGGGTGGTTTTGCCGCGCTCGGCGGCGATTTGTTTATGCCGATAGTCTGAGCAGAGTGTCGGGTTTAGCAATTGGCATCGGGCGTTTGAAAACCTTGTATGACCGCAACTCATCGCGCTTAAGCGGTGCGTTGCTAACATGGGAATTCTACTAAATTTCGGGCGCTGGTTGGTGGGAAAAACCGCGGCGGCGGGCCTCATCCTGGCGCTCGGGCTGGGCGCAGGTGGGCTGTGGTTGTTTCTGAGGGACAACGTGAATTTCGAGGACTGGCGTCGCGACGTGATCCGGACGATTATGGGCGAGCGGGCGCACATTCAGTCTGCCCTCGGCGATGTGGAGCAACGGCTGGAGCGGATGAAAATTGAGATCGCGGCTGAGCGCGCCAAGGCCGAGCAGGCCGGCAAAATCATCGAGCAACTTAAAGCGCTCGAAAGCACTTGGGATCGCTGGGTGGGCAACCCGGAGCAACAGCGCGCCAATGCCGAGCAACGCGCAAAAATGGTCGCGTTGCGCGCCGCGGCGATGGCCCGCGTGGAGACGTTGCAGAAGGACTACACGCGGACGACCTGGGAACGCGACGGTCTGGAAGTTGCGCTCGGTAAAAAAACCGCGGAGCTAAAAGCAGCCGAAGCCAAGAAATCTAAAGTGCAGCATTATTTGGAAGACGCGTGGGCTCGTTCGCGTCATTGGGTTTACCTCGCGCTGGCGCTCTATTTTCTCGGGCCGACGGTGGGTAAACTGGTGCTGTATTTCGGGGTCGCGCCGTTGATTGCAGGTGGTCGCGCCGTGCGACTCACGCCGGAACTGGCCGAGTTGCCCGAAGTGGCGACGAGTCGAGTGTCGGCGGAAATCGCCTTGCAGCCGGGCGAGCGTCTGTGGGTGAAGAGTCGGTTTTTGCAAGCATCCGATGAAGGCGTGGAACGTACGACGAAGTTTTTGTTGGATTGGCGGATTCCCTTTACGTGCTTGGCGACCGGATTGATTGAGCTGCTTGAAATCAAGGCGCGGGCGGGGCGCGGCGAGCAACGCGTAACGCTCTCCAACCAAGCCAATCCACAGAGCGAGTTGGCGGTGCTGACGTTGCCGCCGGGTGCGGCGATTGTGTTGCGGCCGAGTTTTTTGGCGGGAGTCATCGTGCCGGAAGGCGAAAAGCTGGAGATGCGTCGTCGCTGGCAACTCTGGCGCTGGCAGGCCTGGGTGACGTTGCAGTTTCGTTTTTTTGAATTTGTTGGACCCTGTCGCTTGATTGTCGCGGGCAGCCGCGGGGTGCGCGCGGAGCGCTTGGCCGAGCGCGAAGGCCAGGCGATGCCGGCTCGTCGCGCCAATCAAGATGCGACGGTCGGCTTCACGCCGAATCTCGACTACCGGCCCGTGCGCGCGGAGACGTTTTGGAGTTATTATCGCGGCGTGAATCCATTGTTTGATGATCTGTTTGCCGGACGCGGGGTATTTTTGTGTCAGGAGATTTCGGCCGAAGGCGATGCGAGCCGGGCGCGGCATTTTTGGAGTGGGCTTTGGGGCGCATTGACGAAAATCTTCGGGCTTTGACTCGTCGTCGCGGGGCGGTGGAGTGGGGGAATATGTCGATGCAGGCAGACGATCAAATCGCGGTGTTGTTCGATTGGGATGGCGTGATCATCGATTCTTCGCGCCCCCATGAAGAGAGCTGGGAACGCCTCGCCGCGGAGGAAAAAAAGACGCTGCCGAGCGATCATTTTACGGTCGGATTCGGGAAGAAGAACGAGTGGATTATTCCGCATCTGTTGCGCTGGACTGCGCCCGACGATGGGGCGCAGGTGAAACGACTGTCGTTGCGCAAGGAAGCGCTGTATCGGGAAATCATCGTGGAGCGTGGATTGAAGGCGTTGCCCGGCGTGCACGATTTTCTCGCGCGCTTGAAGTCGGCGGGCGTGCCGAATTGCATCGGCTCGTCGACGCATCGGGAAAATATCACGACGATTTTGGGCGTGCTCGGGTTTGAAGGCTTGTTTGGCGGGATGGTGACTTCGGAAGACGTGACGTACGGCAAGCCGCATCCGGATGTTTTCTTGAAAGCAGCCGCCAAGACGGGCGTGCCACCGGCGCGTTGCGTGGTGTTTGAGGATGCGTTGCCCGGCATCGAAGCGGGCCACGCGGGTGGAATGAAGGTGGTGGGCGTGGCGACGACGCATCCGGCGGAGGTGTTGCACGGAAAAGTTCATCGCGTCGTGACGCGCTTGGATGAGCTGACAGTTGCGGATTTGCGGGCGTTGGTTTCCGGTTGAACATGCTTTTCAAGCTCGCATCCGATTACCAACCGAAGGGCGATCAGCCGCAGGCGATCGCGCAGCTGGTGGCATCGATCAAGGCGGGCAATAAACATCAGACGCTCCTCGGCGTGACCGGCTCGGGTAAGACCTTCACGATGGCCAACGTCATCGCGCAGTGCGACCGGCCGACCTTGATTATCTCGCACAACAAGACGCTCGCGGCGCAGCTCTACTCGGAGTTTAAGAATTTTTTCCCCGACAACGCTGTCGAGTATTTCGTCAGTTACTACGATTACTATCAGCCCGAGGCCTACGTGCCTTCTAGCGACACCTACATCGAGAAAGATTCGTCGATCAACCAGGAGATCGAGCGCTTGCGCATCGCGACGACGAGTTCGCTCGTGTCGCGCAAAGACGTGATCGTGATCGCGAGTGTTTCGTGCATCTACGGCCTCGGCTCACCCGAGACGTTTTCCGAAATGCGCATCGCGATCCGCATGCACGACGAATTGGGGCGCAACGCGTTTCTCGAGCGACTCGTGGAAAACCGCTACGAGCGTAACGACTACGAACTGAAACGCGGCTGCTTTCGCGTGCGCGGCGATGTGGTCGATGTCATGCCGGCGTACCTCGAACACGGATTGCGGGTGGAGTTTTTTGGCGATGCCGTGGATGTGATCACGGAGTTTGAGCCGATCAGCGGCAACGTGATCCGCACGCTCGACCAATTCGATCTTTACCCGGCGAACCAATACGTGACAACGCGCGGCAAACTCGAACCCGCGATTGCCTCGATTAAGGCCGAGCTCGAGGAGCGCGTAGCCTATTTCGAATCGAAGGGGCTCTATCTTGAAGCGCAGCGGATCAAGATGCGCGTGAGCTACGACCTCGAGATGCTGCAGGAAATGGGCTTCTGCAACGGCATCGAAAACTACTCGCTGCAATTAACCGGGCGCAAACCCGGGTCGCGACCGTTTTGCCTCATCGATTTCTTTCCGAAGGATTTTCTGCTGATGATCGACGAGAGTCACGCGACGGTTTCTCAGATCGGAGGCATGTTTAACGGCGACTTGGCGCGCAAGACGACGCTGGTGAATTTCGGCTTCCGGTTGCCCTCGGCGCTCGATAACCGGCCGCAAAATTTCCCCGAGTTCCAGCAGATCACGGGTCAGACGCTTTATGTGTCGGCGACGCCGGCGAAATTTGAATTGGAGTGTTCGGCCGTGATCGCGGAGCAGTTGATCCGGCCCACGGGTCTTTTGGATCCGGTGATCACGATTCGCACAACCAAGGGCCAAGTCGAAAATCTCAAGAGCGAGATCAACCTCGCCGTGGCGGCGGGAGAACGCGTGCTCGTCACGACGTTGACGAAGCGTCTCTCGGAAGACCTCACGAGTTACCTGCGGGAATCGAAAATCAAAGTCGAATACCTGCACTCAGATATCGACGCGATTGAGCGCGTGGAAATTCTGCGAAACCTGCGGTTGGGAAATTTCGATGTCCTTATCGGGATCAACTTGCTGCGCGAAGGGTTGGATTTGCCCGAGGTGGCTTTGGTGGCGATCCTCGACGCCGATAAAGAAGGTTTTTTGCGCAGTGAAACCAGTCTTGTGCAGACGGCGGGACGCGCGGCCCGTCACGAAAAAGGCCGGGTGATTTTCTACGCGGACAAGGAGACCGATTCTATCAAGCGGACGATCGCCATCACAAATTACCGCCGCGAAAAACAAATCGCCTATAATCTCGAACACGGCATCACGCCGCGCAGCGTGAAGCGCTCGGCGCAATCGAGTCTGCATCTTTACGACGGATCGGGCCGCAAAGATGAGGAACCGGCCGTAGTGGAAAACGCGGACGATGTCGCAGCGGTGATCGCCGAGCTCGAAGAAGACATGCAGGCGGCATCGGGGCGGCTGGAGTTTGAGCGCGCGGCGTTGTTGCGCGATCAGATCGAAGCCTTGCGCACGGGCGATTATCGGAAAATGGCCAAGATCGAGGCCAAGGATTACGCGACGCGCGGGCGCAAAGCAGGTAAGCCAGCGGCGGCTAAATTCAGCGCGCGGCGCAAGTGAGCGAGCCGCGCCGGACACGCGGGTTTATTTGGCGCGGGCGGGGTTGAGTACTCCGATGCACGGCAAATTGCGGTAGCGCTCGGCGAAATCGAGGCCGTAGCCGATAACGAATTTGTCGGGGATTTTGAAGCCCACGAAATCAGCTTCGAAGTCGACCTCACGACGACCGACTTTGTCGAGGAGTACGCAGGACCGCAGACTTGCGGGATTGAGTTTGCGGACGAGACCGGCGACGAGCTGGAGCGTTTTCCCCGTGTCGAGAATGTCGTCCACGATCAGCACGTGACGGTTGAGAATATCGAGAGTCAGGCTGGCGACGACTTGGGGCGTACCGACGGATTTTGTTTTTTCCCCGTAGCTGGAAATGCGGATGCAGTCGAGGCGCACGGGGTTGTCGATCTCGCGCATGAGATCGGCGGTAAACATGATCGCGCCGTTGATGAGGGAAACGATCGTGAACTCGCCGTCGCCGTACGTGGCTTTGAGTTCCTGCGCGATGGAGCGCACGCGTTTTTTAATCTGGGCTTCGGTGTAGAGGACGCTTTCGAGGTCCGGGTGAATGGCGGCGGGCTTTCGCTTGGTTCGGGTCGGCATGGAATTGAGACGGAGCGAGACAAACCGGCGGCAGCGAGGCAACCGGTTCTCAAGGGTTGGCTGAGGTTTATTACTTTGACTTGGCGGGGGGTGAAATCTTGCCTCCGCGGCTGTCTACGCCCGGCATGATTTCCATCAAAATCCAGCAACTGACGAAGCGTTTCGGAGCCGTCACGGCGTTGCATCAACTCGATCTTACGATTGAGCCGGGTGAGTTGTTTTTCCTGCTCGGGCCGAGCGGCTGCGGCAAGACGACGCTGTTGCGCAGCATGGCGGGTTTTTACATCCCGGAGGAAGGTAAGATTTTGTTTGGCGATGAGGACGTGACGCGACTCGCGCCGCACAAGCGAAACACGGGCATGATGTTTCAAAGCTACGCGCTTTGGCCGCATATGTCGGTCGCAGAGAATGTGGCGTTCGGTCTCGAGGAGAGGCGCGTGCCGAAGGACGAAATTCGTCGGCGCGTCGGTGAGGCGTTGGAGTCCGTGCGCATGGGCAACTACGCGGATCGTAAACCCAATCAACTTTCCGGTGGCCAGCAGCAACGCGTGGCGTTGGCGCGGGCGTTGGTGATCCGGCCGCGTTGTTTGTTGTTGGATGAACCGTTGTCGAATTTAGATGCGAAATTGCGACTCGAGATGCGCACGGAGATTCGGCGCGTCTGCAAAGAGTTTAAGCTCACGACGGTTTATGTGACGCATGATCAAAAAGAGGCGCTCTCAGTTTCGGACCGGATGGCGATTTTGGAAAGCGGACGGATTTTGCAGGTCGGCACTCCCCGGGAAGTTTATAAACGGCCGACGCGTAAGACGGTCGCGCATTTCATCGGTGAGACGGATTTCATCGCCGGCAAGGTCACTGGAATTTTGAAGGATTCCGCTACGGTGGAGACGGCGATCGGTCGTTTTGACGGAGTATTGGGCGATCCGACGTGCCCGCCTGTGGTGGGTCAAGAAGTGACGCTTTCGATTCGGCCCGAATGTTGGGAGCTCAGTCATGTGCAGCAGACTCCGCAGAACTCCGTGCGTGGCACGATCGGTGGTTTTGTCTATCTCGGCGAAGTGGCGCAGTATGATTTGATGGTGCGTGACCGGGTGCTGAAAGTTTTTGAGCGCAATCCGCGTTTTGTGGACGGAGCCTCGCGCGGCGAGTTGTTCGCGACTGTGGCGCCGGAAGATGTTGTTATCTTGGTGGGCTAAGCGAGCGCATGCTGCGGCAGATCATCATTGTTCTGGCGTTAGTCGCGACGGTGGCTCTGCCCTTTGCCTTGCGGCCCAAACAGGCGACGTCGGAAAAGGCGGACGTCACGCTGGTGCTGGTCACGCCGCACAATGAGGCGATCCGGCATGAGTACGCGCGGGGCTTTCGCGACTGGTATCACTCCCGCACGGGCAAGACCGTAGCGATCGACTGGCGCGTGCTCGGCGGCACGAGCGAGATCGCGCGCTTTCTCGAAGGTGAATATGTCGCGTCGTTTCAGAATATCTGGACGCAGAAACTCGGCAAAAAATGGAGCGCGGAAATTCAGGCGGGTTTTCAAAATGGGAAGTTGCCCGCGGACGCACCCGCCTGGGTAAAAGAGGCGCGGGCGGCGTTTTTGAACTCGGATGCCTCGTGCGGCATTGATCTTTTTTTTGGCGGCGGCACCTACGATTTCGACAAACAAGCGAAGGCGGGGCGCATCGTGGACAGCGGAATTTTGAAGTTACATCCCGAATGGTTCACCGATGCGGTCATCCCACGCACGTATGCCGGCGAGGAATATTGGGACAAAGTCGGGCGTTGGATCGGCAGTGTGTTGAGCGCCTACGGCATTATTTTTAACCGCGATTCATTGAAACGCCTGGGG
>CANFSZ010000010.1 GCA_947449835.1 Opitutia bacterium | reverse complement strand
TCGGCGGGATGGCGACGGAAGTGGTGGCGGTGACGCCCGAGGGGATTTTGGTGGCGAAGCAGGCGCTCGGCGAACCGCTCGCGCAAGGCGACGATGTGTCGCGGGTGTTGCCGGCGGGGTTGATCGAAATCCCGTCGCGTTTCTTGCGGGCGAACCGAGATCATCCGCGGTTGTTTTTCCTCGAGAGCAGCGCGGGCGGCGCGCCGCGGGCGTTTTTGGTGGCGGATATGCACGCGCGGAATTTTGTGCGCTGCGTGGACGGAGCGTTGCGCGTGATCGATCTGGTTGCGGCGCCGTGGCCGGCGGCGATCACGGAGCGCGAGCCGTTGATCGCGGATTGGCTCGGTCGCGTGCGGAGCGATCCGGAGGCGAGCGCTTTGCCGGGAGCGCACGATGACGAGCTGTAGCGCGGGCGGAACGTAAAAGTCAGCGCGAGAAAGTCAGGGGCAACCGGGCAAACGTGATGCGCTCGTAGGGTTTCTTTTCGCCATTTTCGTAGAGGCAACCGACGGTGGCTGCGTCGAGCGCGACGAGGCTGGAATATGCGGCGGGACCGGCATGGAGTACGGCGAGATCGTTCCAGGTTTGGGCGTTGTCGGAGCTGGTGCGCAGGGTCAGGTTGACGCGTTGTTTGGTGTGAGCGGGGTTGGAAAAGAGGAGGAGATGGGCGTCGTCGTGGCGGAGCAGGCTGGCTTGGCAGACGGGTTCGATGAGGGGCGGCGCATCGCTGGCGGTGCTCCAGCTCAGGCCGCCATCAGCACTGCGGGATTGAGCGCGGGTGGCGCGGCCCAAATACGATCGCATATTAATAAGCAGCGTACCGCGACCGTCAAAGAGCTCAGCGACTTGGCATTCATTAAAACCGGGTGAGATCGTGCCGCCGATTTGCCACGTTTGGCCGTGGTCGTCGGAAAATATGACGTGCGAGCCGCGTCGGGATTTTTTCGGTTCAATCGGGTCGTTGTCGTTGTAATCGCAGGGAATCACGAGGCGGCCGGCGTGGGGGCCATTTTGGATTTGGATGCCAATGCCGGGACCGGTCGCGTACCAGGTCCACTCGGATTTTTTGGTCATGGCGGTGATCTCAACGGGCGATGACCAAGTGGAGCCATGATCGGTGGACTTAAGAAGCCAAACGGTGCGGGTACCTTGGCCGGTGCGGTCGAGGATTTCTTTTTCATGCACGGCGCCCAGATTATGCGTGGCGAGTAACCAAAGAGTGCCGGTGGAAGCGTCGAGCACGGGGCAGGGATTGCCGCAGGTGTTGGCCGCGTCGTCCCAAAGAACTTTTTGAGCACTCCAAGTGCGCCCGCCGTCGGTAGATCGTTTAAGTAGCAGATCGATGTCGCCGGTGTCGCCGCCACCAGATTTGCGGCCCTCTGCGAAGGCGAGCAGGTCGTGATTCTGGGCGCGGATTATTGCGGGTATGCGATACGTGTGATAACCGTCACGGCCCGAGACGAAGACGTTAATTTTTTCAACGCTCGCGGGTGCGGCTTGGGGGTGAGCCACGGCGAGCGCGAGGCTGATAATAAGATGCCGGTGAAACATGGAGTGGGGTTGTGGGCTGGGGGCTAGCTGGCGACGCAAAAAAGCCCGTTGGCTGGCAACGGGCTGGGGGAAAACCGAGACGGAGAGCGGCGGACCTCAGCTCTTTGCGCTGGCGAGATATTTAAGAATATTTTGGCCCTGTTCGGCGGTGACGCCGGTGTCTTTGTAAACGATTTTTCCGCCTTTGATCAGGTAGGCTTCGCGGCTGGCGAACATCACGGCGGATTGGCCGAAGGCTTTGAGGACTTTTTTGTCGCTGTCGGCGAGGAGCGTGAAAGGGAAATGATATTTTTCCTTAAACGCTTTTTGCGCGGCGACGTTGTCGGTGCTGACGCCGATGATGGCCACGCCCTTCGCGGCGAGGTCGGTGTTGGCGTCGCGCAGCGAGCAGCCCTGTTTGGTGCAACCGGGCGTGTCGGCTTTCGGGTAGAAATAAACGAGCGTGTAGGTGTTTTTGGCATACACGTCACTGAGGTTGAGCGTGGTGCCCGCGTCGGTGGTGGCGGAGATGAGCGGAGCGGCGTCGCCGACGTTGAGCGGAGCGGCGGAAGCGGCGGAGGTGAAGAAGGCGAGGAGGGAGGAGAGCACGAGGAGGGAGCGGAGTTTCATGGCCATTGATACGTAACGCCCCCGCTGGCGGATGCAAGCGATCGGCGCGGTTTGGTGCCGGGTTCGCGCGGGCAGAGAACCGCAATCACCTCGACACGCTTTGGTGGACGGGCATTTTTGGCGGCGGTCTTTCTTTTTTTAACCCTGTTTGTTTTTCCCATGAGCATCGCCCTCGGTATCAATTCCTGGGTCTGGACGTCGCCGATGAGCGACGCCTCGGCCGAACTTATTTATCGCGCCAAGGCCATGGGCTTCGACGCCTTCGAAATCGCCGTCGAAGATCCGGCACATTTCGCGGCCGACGGCGCGGTGACGCACGCGTTGCGCGAGACAGGTTTGAAACCGATCGTGTGCGGTGCCTTCGGCCCGACGCGCGATCTCACGCACGAGGATGAACGTTTTCGCCGCGAGAGTATCACCTACATTCGCGGGGCGCTCGCGCTCGCGCAGGCGTGGGGCAGCACCGTGCTCGCGGGGCCGGTGTATTCCGCCGTCGGCAAGCGGCGGCAATTGCCCGATGCGCAGCGCAAAATCGAGTGGCAGCGCGCCGTCGTGGGTTTGCGCGAGGCGGGTAAAATCGCCGCCGATGCCGGCGTGACGCTCGCGATCGAGCCGCTCAATCGTTTTGAAACCGATTTGGTTAACACTTCCGCGCAGGCGGTGCGCTTGGTGGATGAAGTCGGTTCATCGGCGGTTAAAATCCATCTCGATACGTTTCACATGCATATCGAGGAAAAATCGTTGCTGGAAGCGATCCGCCTCGCCGGTCCGCGACTCGCGCACGTGCACGGTTGCGAAAATGACCGCGGCGCACCCGGCACCGGCCTCGTCGCTTGGGCGCAAGTCGCGCAAGGTTTGCGCGAAGTCGGCTACAACGGCGCCGTGGTGATCGAGTCGTTCACGCCGGAATGCAAAGCCATCGCGGATGCGGCGGCGATTTGGCGGCCGTTGGCGGCCACGCAAGATGCGTTGGCGAGCGAAGGGTTGAAATTCCTCCGCGGTTTGCTGCGTTAAAATCTCTTTTTCGGGCTCGCGCGCGGCCACCCACCGAACGCCAGGGGCCGCGCGAAGGAGATTTTCGGAACTTGCGCCCGAGGCCTCGGGACTAAAAACTCACTCTTCACGCATTTCAGCCCGCCGCGCCCGCAGGCGAATCTCACGGTTCGTCTCGCCCGCGGCTGTCTGCGCCGCGCTCGACTCACTTGCCGACTTTCCCAGTTTTTACCGTCCAAACGTTTTCTTCCATGCTGTCTTCATCGTTTTTCCGCTCCGGCGCCCGCGCGCTCGTCTGCACGAGTGTGCTTTTGTTTGCCAGCGCCGTCACGGCCCTCTTCGGCCAGAGCACCTCGCCCAACGACGGCTACGACCCCAACGTCAACGGCGCCATCCTCGTCGCCACCACCCAGCGCGATGGCAAAGTCATCGTTGGCGGCGCGTTCACCACCGTCCAACCCAACGGCGCCTCCGATAAAATCGACCGGAACTACGTCGCCCGTTTCAACACCGACGGTTCCCTCGATCTCAACTTCAACCCCAACGCCAACGATCAGATTACCGCCATCGCGCTCCAGTCCGACGGCAAGGTCCTTATCGGCGGCCTCTTCTCCACGCTTCAACCCAACAACGCGGCCACTGCCACCACGCGCAACCGCCTCGCTCGGCTCAATGCCGACGGCTCGCTCGACACCGCGTTTAACCCTAATGTCACCGGCAGCCTCGCCCCGCAAGTCACGTCCATCGTCGTCCAAGCCGACGGCAAGATCGTCATCGGCGGCACCTTCCGCACGGTCGGCACCACAGTTCGCAATTACATCGCCCGCCTCAACGCCGACGGCTCCCTCGACCCCACCTACAACCCCAGCCCCAACGCCGCTGTCCTCAGCCTCGCCCTTCAAGGCGATGGTAAAATCATCGCCGGTGGCTCCTTCACCTCGCTCAACCCCGAAGGCGCCGTCTCCACCGTTCGCTCCCGCCTCGTGCGCCTCAATGTCAACGGTTACCCCGACTCCGAGTTCGACCCCAAGCCCAACGCTTCCGTCAACGCCATCGCCGTCCAGGTCGACGGCAAGATCGTGATCGGCGGCACTTTTAGCACCGTTCAACCGGTCGGGGACAGCTCCGTTTCCACCCGTAGCCGACTCGCTCGTTTCAACGCCGACGGCACCCTCGACGGCTCGTTCAATCCCAACGCCAACGGTAACGTGAACAGCCTGCTCGTCCAAGCCGACGGCTCCCTCATCGTCGGTGGCGCCTTCACGGTCCTCCGCCCCAACAACGACGCCTCCCCGTCGCCCCGTCCCTTCATCGCCCGCATTTTGGTGGACGGCACCCTTGACCCCGCCTTCACCACCAATTGCAACAGCCCCATTTACGCTCTCGCCGCTCAAGCTGACACGAAAATCATCATTGGCGGCTACTTCACACAACTCCGCTCTAGCGGCGCCTCGATCCCGATCACCCGCAATCGCCTCGCCCGCCTCAACGCCGACGGCTCGGTCGACACCACCCTCGACCCTTCCGCCAACGGCCGCGTCCTCACCCACGCCGTCCAACCCGATGGTAAAACCCTCATCGGCGGTTATTTCACCATCGTCGGCGGCCTCACCCGCAATTACGTCGCCCGCCTCAATCTCGATGGCACCGTTGATACGACCTTCGCCCCGGTGGCGAACGACCTCGTCTCCGCCATCGTCATCCAAGCCGATGGTAAAATCCTCCTCGGCGGCGCCTTCTCCAACATCAGCGGCACCACCCGCCGCTACGTCGCCCGCCTCAATGCCGACGGCAGCGTTGATAGTAATTACAACCCCACGCCCAACGCCCAAGTTTCCTCGCTCGCCCTCCAGCCCGACGGCAAACTCCTGATCGGCGGCGCCTTCACCACCTTCCAGCCCAACGGCACCTCATCGACCACCACGCGCAACTACCTCGCCCGCCTCAACACCGACGGCACCGTCGATTCCTTCGACCCCGGCGCCAACGGCACCCCCAACGTCATCACAGCCTTGTCCGACGGCAAAATCCTCCTCGGTGGTAGCTTCACTTATTTCACGCCCAACGCCGGCACCTCCTCCACCGCTCGCGCTTACTCCGCCCGCCTGAACTCCGACGGCACCGTCGACACCTCCTGGCAGCCCAACCTCAACGGCAACGTCCTCACCCAAGTCATCCAAGCCGACGGCAAGATCGTCATCGCCGGCGCTTTCACCGCGCTCCAGCCCAAGACCGACACCGATTTCACGACGCGCTACTACATCGCCCGCCTCAATGCCGATAGCTCGGTCGACACTGGCTACAACCCCCGCGCCAGCGCCCAGATCAACTCCATCGCACTCCAAAGCGACGGCAAGATCATCGTCGGTGGCCAATTCAGTTTCTTCCGCAAAGGCGACGTCCTCGCCAATAACGTCGATATTAACCGCATCGCCCGCCTCAACACCGACGGCTCGGTCGACACCGCCTTCAACCCGAACGCCGGCGGCCAAGTCAATTGCCTCACCGTCCTCTCCAGCGGTAAAATTATCGCCAGCGGCGGCTTCAACGCCCTCACCCCTGCCGGCCAAGGCCTTGTCCTCGCCCCTAATCACATCGTCCGCCTCACTGCGGCCGGCCTCGTCGATTCCACCTTCGACCCCGCCTTGACCGCCGCCAACGGTGGCCAAGTCACGACCCTCGCCGTCCAACCCGATTCCAAACTCATCGTCGCCGGCACGTTTGCTAACTTCGCCGGCGCCACCAGCAACAATCTCGCCCGTTACAGCGCCGCCGGCAGCGCCGAAACCGCCTTCGCCCCCAACCCCGACGGCCCCGTCTCCGCCCTCATCGTTCAACCCGCCCGCAGCACCGCCACCACGACCACCGGCAACTTCGGCTGGTTCGAGCGCGACAGCTCGCTGCGTTCCTCCTTCGACCACTACGGCGTTCGCCAACTCACTGGCACCCTCCGCGCCATCCTCGTCCAGCCCGACGGTAAAATCGTCGTCGCCGGCGCCTTCACCAACGAGACCGGTCTGACCAACTCCAACCTCGCTCGCCTCAATCGCGACGGCACCTTCGACAGCTCCTATAAACCCCTCATTAACGGCGAAATCTTCGCCCTCGCCCTCCAATCAGACGGCAAACTCATCTTCGGCGGTTCCTTTGATAACGTAAACGGCGTCGGCCGCAGCCGCATCGCCCGCCTCAACACCGACGGTTCCCTCGACACCGCCTACAACCCTCAAGCCAGTACGACCGTCCGCGCTCTCATCCTCCAATCCGACGGCAAACTCCTCGTTGGTGGCGACTTCATTACCTTCCAACCCAATTCCGCCACCACCAGCACCTCGCGCAACTACATCGCTCGCCTCAACACCGACGGCACCGTCGACTCCAACTACAACCCCACGGCTAACGGCGCGATCTACACCTTCGCCCTCCAATCCGACGGCAAGCTCCTGGCCGGCGGCGCCTTCACCGCCTTCCAACCCGGCGCCACCGGCACGGCCACCACCCGCGATTACGTCGCCCGCCTCAACAGCGACGGCACGGTCGACACCGGCTTCAACCCCATGCCCAACGGCGTCGTTTACGCCATCGCCATTCAGCCCGCCGACGGCAAACCCATCATCGGCGGCATTTTTACCGCCGTCCGGCCCAACGAGCTTGGCTCCTACGCCCGTAACTACATCGCGCGCCTCAATACCGACGGCACCCTCGATTCCAACTTCGACCCCTCGGCCAACGCCCCCGTCAACGCCATCGCCCCCTACGGCGACGGCACCATTTTGGTCGGCGGCGATTTCACCACCTTCCAGCCCAACAACGCAGCCTTCCGCACCAGCCGCACCCGCCTCGCCATCCTCAACAGCGACGGCGTCCTCAACCCCGGCTTCAACCCCGGCCCCAACCGTCCCGTCTACGCCGTCGTCGCCAACTCCGACGGCAGCGCCCTCGCGGCCGGTGCGTTCTCCGGCCTCCAAGCCGACGGTAGCGTCCTCGTCGGCGGCGCCTTCGCCACCATCGGCGGCTCCAGCCTCGCTAACCTAGCCCTTGTCGACGGCGACGGTAACGCCTCCCCATCCTTCACCCCCAACCCCAACGGTCTCGTCGCTGCGCTCGTCCAGCAAAACGACACCAAGGTCATCGTCGGCGGTAACTTCACCAGTATCGGTGGCCTCCCCCGCAACCGCCTCGCTCGCCTCTCCATCACTGGCACCCTCGACTCGGCCTACAACCCCAACGTCGATGGCAACGTCGCCGCGCTCGCCCTCCAAGCCGACGGCAAGCTCGTCCTCGGTGGCACCTTCTCGCTCGTCGCCGGCAGTTTCCGCAATAACCTCGCTCGCCTCAACATCGACGGCACCCTCGACACCTTCTTCGCGCCCACCATCAACGGCGCCGTCAACGCCCTCCTCGTCCGTCCCGATGGTAAACTCCTGATCGCCGGCGCCTTCACCACCGTCAACGGCGGCTCCCGCCTGCGCCTCGCCCGCCTCAATGCCGACGGCACGCTCGACTCCACCTTCACCACCACCGTCAACGGCGAAGTCCGCACCCTCGCAGCCACCGCCGATGGCAAGATCCTCCTCGGCGGCACCTTCACCACCGTCGCCAACACCGGCCGCGCCTCCGTCGCCCGCCTCAACAGTGACGGCACCCTTGATACCACCTTCGATGCCCCGGCCAACGGCACGGTTTACGCCGCCCTCGTCCAATCCGACGGCGCCCCCGTCCTCGGCGGTACATTCACCACCGTCGCTGGCCAAGCCCGTTACAACCTCGCCCGCCTCGCCAGCACCAGCGCCGCCACGCAATCCCTCATCGCCGCCTCCAATCGCACGTCCGTCACCTGGCAACGCTCCGGCAGCAGCCCCGAACTCACCTCCGCGCGCTTCGAGTTCTCCACCGATTCCGCCAACTGGACCGACCTCGGCTACGGCACGCGCGTCGGCACCACCAGCAACTGGCAGATCACCGGCATCAACCTGCCCTCGACCGACACCTTCTACGTCCGCGCCTCCGGTCGCGCCAACGGCCTCCTCCGCGGCCTCCAGACGTATAACTACGCCGTCACGCCCGCCTTCAACGCCATCGCCGCCGTCGGCGCCACCACCGGCTCCGCCTTCCGCCTCGCCATGGCCGATGGCACCGTCGCCACCTACACCGCCGACGACTTGCCCCCCGGCATGTCGCTCGACCCCGTCACCGGTATCATCACCGGTACGCCCACCAACACCGGCATCTACATCGTGACCGTCACCGCGACCAACGCCGGCGGCGCCATCTCCACCCGCCTCAACATCGCGGTCTCCGCCCCCGGTTCCACCCGCACCGACGGCACGCTCCTCTACAACCTCTCCGCCCGCGCCACGGTCACCCCCACCGGCCTGACCACCACCGGCTTCGTCATCACGGGCTCCAGCGATAAACGCGTCCTCATTCGCGCCGTCGGCCCGACTCTCGCCAAGTTCGGCATCGACGACGCCGTCGCCAAACCGCACCTCCGCGTCATCGACGCCAACGGTAAACAGGTCCTCGAAAACGCCGGTTGGTCGAGCAACGCCACGCTCTCCGCCCTCGCCAGCCGCCTCGGCGCCTTCGCCTACAACGCCGGCAGCGTCGACGCCGCCGTCAGTGCCACGCTCGCCCCCGGCGGTTACACGGTCCAAGTCAGCGACGATGCCGCCAAGGGTGGCACCGTCCTCACCGAGATCTACGCGGCCGACGATCTCACCACCACGGACACCCCTCGCCTGATCAACCTCTCCGCCCGCGCCCTCGTGCAAACCGGCAAGACCCTCGTCGGCGGGTTCATCGTCACCGGCCAACCCGGCACCGTCCAAAAAGTGCTCGTGCGCGCCATCGGCCCCACGCTCGCCAAGTTCAACGTCACCAACGCGCTCGCCGCCCCTGTCCTCAAAGTCTACGATTCGACCGGCGCCCGCATCGCGTTCAACGACGCCTGGGCCAACAACAGCGAAGTCAGCGCCGCGGCCGCCGCCACGGGCGCGTTTGCCCTCGAATCCGGCACCAAAGACGCCGCGCTCGTCCTCTCGCTCTCGCCCGGTGCCTATACCCTCGAGATCAGCACCACCGGCGCCGCCGGCGAAGCCCTCGCCGACATCTACGCCGTCCCGCAATAATGCGCCAGCGCCCCCGCGCTTAAGTCCCCTTCAGGCCGGTCCCCTCGCGGATCGGCCTTTTTTGTGTCGTGGCGTTTTATTTCGCGCCGTCGCCTTCGACCGAACCTGCGCCGGCTGCAAGGTTATGAGCTGGTGCCGCCACGTCGTTAAAAACGCGTCTCACGTTAGGTAAGACGCGTCTCACGTTCTTGTCGGAGCCTATGAAACGACGTGAAACGCGTTTCTCCATTTAAGGGGACGAGTTGGGAATCTACGACTTTACGGCAAAAACAGGCAAAATTGGCCCTAAACTAAGGTTTTTTGGGTCAAAATCAGGGTTTTTGACCCCTTAACCTTATTTTAGCGTGGGTCAGACGACCTCGCGTACCCACAGACGACCTCCCGGTGCTCAATCTTGGCGTGGAGCTGCGGCGGCGGTGAGCGCGGCCACTTGTTTTTCGAGGTCGCGCAGCTGCACGATCATTTCCGGCAGGCGTTGGATGCCGATCCATTGGCGCTTGGCTTGTTTGTCCGGTGCGGCCGGGAAACCGAGCACGGTTTCTTTGTCGCCGATATCGCGCATCACGCCGGATTTGGCCCCAACGGTCACTTGGCGGCCGATTTTAAGGTGTCCGGCCACGCCTGATTGCGAGGCGATCACGCAATAATCCCCAAACTGGGTGCTGCCCGCGAAGCCGCATTGGCCCATGATCAAGCAATGTTGGCCAAAGACGACGTTGTGCGCCACGTGCACGAGGTTGTCGATCTTGGTGCCGGAGCCGATCACGGTGGAGCCGAGGGCCGCGCGGTCGATCGAGGTGTTGGAACCAATTTCCACATCATCGCCGATCACGACGTTGCCGACTTGGAGGATTTTCACGTGCCGGCCTTGGTCGAAGACGTAGCCGTAGCCATCGGACCCGATCACGGTGCCCGCATGGATCGCGGTGCGATGCCCGATCTGCGTGTGCGCATAAACGACCACATTGGGAAACAGTCGCACGTCGTCGCCGAGCTGGCTATCGTGCGCCACTTGATTGCCGCCGAGGAGTGCCGTACGGGCGCCGATCTTCACGCCCGCGCCGATCACGCAATGCGGCCCGATGTGAGCCGTGGGATCGATCTGCGCCGTGGGGGCCACCGTCGCGCTGGGGTGGATGCCCGCCGCAAATTCCTCGGGCGGGAAAAACAACGGCAACACCCGCGCCGCCGCGACGCGGGCGTTGGCCACGCGGATCACGACCTTCGTCGCCGACGTAAACGGCCCTGAAACCAAAATCGCGGCTGCCGGACTCGCCTCTGCGGCGGCAAAATACGTGTCCTTTTCCGCAAAAGTCAGGTCGCCAGCCCGCGCGCGGTCGGCCGCCGCGAATCCCGTAAGACGCACCGCGCCGTTGCCGATGACCTCGCCCTGGAGTTGCGCCGCGATTTCAGCCGCCGTGTAAGATGGAGTCATGGAGAAGAAAAACTCCGGGGCGGCCGCGCTGGGGTTTACAGGCCGCGGACACTGACCATGCGCTGCGTGGGCACGTCCCAGACCTTGAGTTGCAGCGAGCGCCAGATGTCGGCGGGCCACAACCGGACGATTTTGGGCGACTGCAATTCCGGGAGCGCCGCCATCACCTCGGGCAGGCGGTAAAACGGCACGCGCGAGTTGAGGTGGTGGATGTGGTGGTAGCCGATGTTGGCCGTGAACCACTCCAAGATCGGCCCGGTGCGCATGTAGCTGGAAGATTCAAGCGCGGCCTTTTCGTAGGTCCAGCCGTCTTTGTCGCTGAACGAGACGTCGGGGAAATTATGCTGCACGTAGAAAAAATACGAGCCGACCGCATCCATGATGAAATGCGGGAGCAGTTGTGTGCAAATGACCGCCGTCCAGCCGCCCACCGCGTAAAGGCCGAAGCTGATCGCCACGTGCACGATCACCGCGAGGAGACAATCGAGGTGTTCGCGTGGGTGGTTGAAAAATGGATAAACGCACATCCCGTGGAGAAACATGAACACGTAGCCGAAGAGGATTGTGAGCGGATGGCGGACGAAAAGGTAGTTGAAGCGTTTGCGCGGCGAACTCTGGCGGAATTGCTCGGTCGTCATGATCGGATACGAGCCGATGTGGGAGCCGCGGAGCTTGGAATTGTGATTGTGGTGATGGTTGTGCGAGCTACGCCAGACGCTGCTCGGGCTGAGCATCAAAACCCCCATGACCCACATGAGCCCCTCGGCGAGTTTCGAATGCGGCAAGATGGCGTGATGCTGCTGGTCGTGGTAGATCACAAAAAACCGCACGAGGAGCAAACCCGCGAGCACGCTGCAACCGAGTTTAACCGCGAGCGGCAGCGCGGCCAGCGTGGCCGCAAGCGTGGCGGCGAGCAACGCGAGCGTCGACAAGACGACCCACCAACTCGTCAACGTGTGGTCATGCGCGAAGGGCTTTGTGGCGAGAATCAGCTCGGTGCCGACCTTCACGTGCGGCGCGCGAGTCGGGGAAGGGTTGGGGGAGGACGACATAGACTCAACGCGACCGTGCCAACTCGTTGCCCCGGTGCAAGGCCGCACTGTGGGGCTTTTTTGTTACATAACGGTTGCGGCCGTCGCAGCCTCGGCTGCGGTTTTACCAACGATCGGAGCGAAACGGAGCGGCGGGCAGGCCGGAGCCGTTAAAAAGATTTGCGACCGGTGCGTTGGTCCACGCGTAGCGCACCGCGACCGGTTCCGGTACATCCGGGGCGGAGACGAGTAAAGTGTCGCGCACGATGCGGGCCTTGGCGGGGTGAAACACGCGGTCGGCGCCGGCGATTTCGAGCGATTGCGCGGGTTGATCGTGAGCGACGAGGCCATCGCTGGCGTGCGTGAATTTCACTCGCAGCGCGGCGCCCTCGCGGGTGAAGCCGGCGAAGGTCGGGCCGGTGTCGTTGCCCGTGATGCCGTAAACGCGGTTGCGCGCGAGCAGGGCGAGGCGGCGGCCCACGTCTTGTTTGTTGGTGGGGTGGACGTCGTCGGGGTTGCCGATGTCGATGGTGACGGCCTGGCCGGTCTGCGGGAGATCGAGGGTCTCGGTCTGGGCTTCGCGGAGTAGCGGCCACTGGTGCGGCGCGGGCTCGTAGGCTGCTTTGAAGTTGGCGAGCTGAACTAAATAAAACGGGAAATCGCCCTGCCCGAAATGTCCTCGCCACGAGGTGATCAGGGCCGAGAACAACGCGCGGTATTCGCTGGGGCGGTCGGTGTTGCTCTCGCCTTGGTACCAAAGCGCGCCCCGCAGCGCGTACGGGAGAAGCGGGTTGATCATGCCGTTAAAAAGACCGGTCGGCGTCCATGTGTCGCCCGGTCCGCGCGGGGCGCGGGGGCGCGGGTTGGCTTTGAGAAAAGCGGCGTGCGGCGTGAGTGGCGGCGTCTTGGTCTTGGTTTTGGCGACGGGCGCGGGCGCGGCTTTGGCGGCAGCCTCGGCGGCGAGCCACGCGGCGCGGTCGGCGTCGTATTGGGCTTTTTTCGCGGGATAGTCCGCGATGTTTTTGGACCAACGCTCGCCGACGCTGGCGAAGCTGGGCGCACTCGCGAGCGCGGCCGGACTGAGCCAAGCTTCCACCGGCGTGCCACCGACGGAGCTGTTGATGACGCCGATCGGGACGTTGAGTTTTTGAAATAGATCGCGCGCGAAAAAATAACCGACCGCGGTGAATCCACCGACGGTCTCGGGCGTGGTGAGTTCCCAACCGGTAGTTTTTACGGAGTCGGCGGGAGCGGCGGCGACGGTTTGCGCGATACGGATGTGGCGAATGAGCGGGAAACGCGCGCCGGCGATTTCAGTCGCAGCGCGATCGACGCGACTGTTGGCCTGCCACGTGCCCGCGCGTGCATCGACGGTGAATTCCATGTTGGACTGGCCGGAGCAGAGCCAGACTTCGCCGACGACCACGTCGGAAATCGTCACGACGTTTTTCCCGGTGATGACGAGATCGGCGCCCGTGATTTGGGCCGGCAGCGCATCGAGCATCACGATCCAACGCCCATCCTTCTCGGTGGTGGTGGCGTGGGTTTGACCGGCAAACGTCACGGTGATTTTTTCGCCCGCATCGGCGCGGCCGCAGATCGGTACGGGCTTGTCGCGCTGCAACACGGCGTGATCGGTGAACAACGGCGCGAGTACGACCTCGGCGCGCCCAGGGGTCGCGACGAGCACCAACAACGCAAACAGGAAACGGCGGGCGTGGGGCATAGGAAAACGTGGGGTTACGGAAACGAAAAAAGCGCGGCCTTACCAGCCGTTCGTACGTGTCCACGTTGCGACGACATCCGGCCCGCCGTCGAGCACATGATAGCGGTCGTAAGCGGCGGCGGTGAGGCAAGAATGGTTGGGCAAAATCCGCAGCCGTGTGCCGATCGGGAAACGCGCGAAATCAATCGGAGCCACGCTGGCGATTTGGCCGTGTTCTTGGCTAACGCCTGCGACCGTGAGCCCCGGCAGACGCACGCCGTCGAGCGTGGCGACGGCGCCGTAGCCCGTGCGTTGCGCGGGCTGCAACTGGGAGGTGTTGAGGTCTTTGGAAAGCGCGAGCGCGCCGGCGTCGATCAGGAGTTGGTTGCGCTCGCGGCGGTGGCCGATGACGGCGGCGAGCACACTGATTGCGATATCCGCCTCGGTGCACGAACCGATGGCAGCCTGAAACAGATCGCCAAACATGTAGACGCCGCAGCGCAGCTCGGTGACGCCCCGCAAGTGCGCCGCATACATCGCCGTCGGCGTGGAACCCACACTCACGACCGGACACGGGAGCCCGGCGGCACGCAGCCGCTCGGCCACGCCCACGGCCGCCGCGCGCTCGACTTCGGCCGTCGCCACATGGTCGGCGACACTGCGCCCCGCATAAGATTGGCCGCCGTGCGTGCACACGCCACGCAGCTCGGTGCCGGGACCAGCTTGAAGTATTTGGGCGAGCGCGAGCACGTCCGGGTCGTCGGGAGAGAGCCCGCTGCGATGATCGCCACAATCAATCTCGATCAACACCGGAAAACGGACCCCAAGTTCCGCGCCCGCCGCCGCGAGAGCTGCGCCCATGGCGAGATGGTCACACGCCAACGTCAACCGCGCGCCCGCGCGCACCAACGCCGCCGCGCGCGCATATTTTCCTGGTTCGATGGTGACGGCGTAAAACAGATCGCGATGCCCGCGCGCGTAAAAATATTCGGCCTCGTGGAGCGTCGATACGGTCAACCCGGCGAGTGGCCCGCGATCTTTGGCGAGCGCGGCGATTTCACCGCATTTGGCGGTTTTTAAGTGCGGCCGCAGTAAGACCCCGAGCGCCGTCGCGCGCGCCGCGAGTCGATCAAGATTAGATCCGAGAACGCGACGTTCGAGCAACAAGGCGGGCGTAGAAAGCGTGGAAAGGGAAAGCGACACGGCGCCACTGAGGAGGCGCGCCAGGAACGGCGCAATGGGGAAAGACTTTTTGCGCCCGACTCGCCGCTCGCGCTTGGGTCGGGGTCTGGCCGGTCATGCGATGCGTTCTACGGGAGCGGGGATGCCGAGATCGAAGGAGGCCAACGTGAGGCCAGCGGTCGCGGCAACTTGGGCGAGGTAGGCGTCGGAAGTGTGGGCAGCAGACTTAGCCCAAGCAGGCAGCTGAGGCGAGGGCGCGACGGAAATGAAGCCGCCGGTGTGTCGCTTCATTTCGGCGAGCGCGGTTTCTGCCATCACACGGGTGTAGCCGAAGCCCTGCATCGAAACGCGGATGAAGCCGAGTTCGACTTGGGCGCAAGTGGCGAGAGTTTTGAAACCACGAGCTTTGGCCCAGCGATGAAACGCTGTATGCGAAGCCGCATTGACGTGGGCCCAAGCGATGAGGGCATTGACGTCTAAAAGATACTTCACGGGAAGTCGGCCAACAAGGCGCGCACGGTTTCGTTCGTGACGACGGGTAATTTTGCCCCGGAGGCATCGTAAGGCAGGCCGGAAACGGGGTGTTTACGTAGGGCTAACTTGCGGGTTTTTTCGGTCGCCGGTGCCCCGAGTGCGCTGGTGCGCAGATACGTTGAGACGTTGGCCTTAGCCGCGCGGGCGCGGGCGCGGATGGTGCGCGCCTCGGCTTCGGATACCTTGAAGGTGAGGGTAGGCATGGGTATTACTTTATTACGGCCCCTGGCTCCGTCAAGTGGTGGCAGGCGGGAAAAGCCTCTGATCTTTTTTAAAGAAGGCGGTGCAACGGTAAAGCGGCTTGCGCCGCTCCGCGAATCAGCGGACATAAAGCGCTATGACCCCACGCCTGTATTTACCCCTGTTGGCGGGATGGTTGGCCTCGGTTGCTGCTTCGGCTGCGCCGGCTCCCGCCATCACTGATGAAAGCAAAGTCCCGCCTTACACGTTGCCCGATCCGCTCGTAACCACCGCCGGCTCGCCGGTGCGTGATGCGGCGGCGTGGCGGGCGCAGCGTCGACCCGAGTTGCTCGAATTGTTTGCCCGCGAAGTTTACGGCCGCACGCCCTCGGGCCGGCCCGCCGCGCTGCGTGCTGAGGTCACATCGGTCGATCGCCTCGCCCTCGACGGCAAGGCCACGCGCAAGGAAGTCACGCTATGGTTCACCGGAAAAACCGACGGCCCGCGGATGCACCTGCTCATTTATCAACCCAACGGCCTAAAATCTCCGCCCCCGGTTTTTCTTGGGCTCAATTTTTTCGGCAATCATACCGTTCATGCTGATCACGCGATCACGCTCGCGCAGCCGCACGTCGTTTACGATGCGGCTCGTTATCGTCCGGCCGATCCGCAACCGCAGAAGAAACCGCCACAACGCGGGGCGCACGCCGACAAATGGCAGGTCGAGGCCGTGATCGCGCGCGGTTACGCTACCGCCACGGCGTGGTGTAACGACCTCGCGCCCGACCGCGCCGACGGTCTCGCGGCGCCGGGTAGCGTGTCGGAAATGTTGGGCACCGGTGGCGCCGAGCTACGCGCAGGCGATGCCTGGGGCGCGATGGGCGTGTGGGCTTGGGGCCTCAGCCGCGCGCTCGATTACCTCGAGACCGACCCGGAGCTCGATGCTCAGCGCGTCGCGGTCCACGGATTTTCACGCCTTGGCAAAGCCGCGGACTGGGCGGCGGCGCAAGACGAGCGTTTCGCGATGCTCATTTCCAACGAGAGCGGCTGCGGCGGCGCGGCGTTGAGCAAACGCATCTACGGCGAAACCGTCGGGATCATTAACAGCAAGTTTCCGCACTGGTTTGCGAAAAATTTCCGGCGTTACGACGACAACGAAGCCGCGCTGCTCGTGGATCAACACGAGCTGCTCGCGCTCATCGCGCCGCGGCCGCTCTACGTGGCGAGCGCAGAAGGCGATCAATGGAGCGACCCGCGCGGGGAATTTCTCAGCGCGCAAGCCGCGGAGCCGGTTTATTCGTTGTTCGGCAAAAAAGGGCTCGGCGTGACCGCCATGCCGCCGCTCGACACGCCCGTGGGCGACACGATCCGTTACCACAACCGCACAGGCAAACACGACATGACCGCATACGATTGGGCGCAGTACCTCGATTTCGCGGATCGTCATCTGAGGCGTTGAGCGCGCGCCGCCGCTGGCGCTGTTGGCGGAAAATTATTTCGCTCCCGCCGACGGTGCTCCGTGGAGAAAGGCGTGGAGCTCGGCGGCGAGTTTGCCGCCGAAACCAGGGACGTCGGCGATCGCGGCGATGTCGGCGGCGCAGAGGTTTTCGATGTCGCCGAAGTGTTCGAGCAACGTCGTGCGGCGGACGGCGCCGAGGCCGGGAAAATCATCGAGTACGCTCTCGCGGATTTTGCGCGAGCGCAGATCGGCGTTGTAGGTGTTGGCAAAGCGGTGGGCCTCGTCGCGCAGGCGCTGGAGGAGATTTAGCTCGGGGGAATTGAGCGAGAGGTTGAGCGGCGGGCGCTCGTCGGGGAAAATGATCGTCTCGTGTTTCTTCGCGAGGCCGATGAGCGGCGGCGGCGTGAGATCAAGGGCGACAAAGGCTTTGAGCGCGGCGCCGATCTGGCCACGGCCACCGTCGATCACGACGAGATCGGGCAACGGTTTTTGTTCATCGCGCAGGCGGCGGTAGCGGCGGCCGACGACTTCTTCCATGGCGCGGAAATCATCGTTGCCCATGAAGCTTTTGATTTGGAAGCGGCGGTAGTTGTCTTTGTCGGGCCGTCCGTCGACGAAGCGCACCATCGAAGCGACGACGAAGGTGCCGGAGATGTGGGAAATATCGAAGCATTCCATCGAGCGCGGCGGCGGGTCGAGCGCGAGCGCTTCGCCGAGGAGGCGTACGGCTTCGGCGCTGGCATCGGGCAACGCGAGCGTGGGATCGGTGCGCTCGAAGTTGCGGGTCTTGGCCAAGGTTTTTTCGAGCGCGAAAACGATGTCGCGCAGCTCGGCGGCTTTTTCGAATTGTTGTTTCTCGGCGGCCGCGAGCATTTCGGTGCGCAGTGATTCGAGCCATTCGCGGGATTTGCCTTCGAGAAACGCGCACGCGTCGTCCACGCGTTGACGATAAGCGGCGGGAGTCACGGTGTTTTCGAAACCGTAAAGTTCTTGGCGGACGTCGTCGTAAAGTTGCCAAGTGCCGTCGGGGAGTTTTTTCGGCGTGGCGTCGCCGAGCAGCACGCCGAATTGACGGCGCATCTGGGCGAGGGTTTTGCGGAGGAGCCCGCTGTGCGCGAACGGGCCGAAATAGCGCGAGCGGTCTTCTTTTTTGAAACGCGTGAGGCGGACGCGCGGGAGTTCCTCGGTGACATCGACGCGGACGAGGAGGAAGCGTTTGTCGTCGGTGAAGTCGGTGTTGTACTTCGGTTTCCACTGCTTGATCAGCTTACCTTCAAGCAGCAGCGCCTCGGGTTCGGATTTCACCTCGTGCACGTCGAAGTCGGCGATCATTTCGATGAGGGCGCGGATTTTCGGGTGCCACGTCATGGCGCGCGACGGCGTGAAATACGTGGAGACGCGTTTTTTGAGATTCTTGGCTTTACCCACGTAAATAATGCGCCCGAGACGGTCCTTCATGAGGTACACGCCGGGTTGGTCGGAGAGGCGGCGGACCTTCTCCTTTAGATTTACGGTTTCGCCAGTTGGCATTTTGGCAGAATCCGCCTAAGATCGTTTCTCGCAAGTATGGTTTCTTCCAGCAACACCCCCGCGACCCGCAAACCGGTCGCTCAACTTTATTACGAACTGCTCACGCTCGGTGATGAATTGCTGCTCGGGCTGACTGCCAACGGCCACCTCACGTTCATTGGCGCGCAACTGGGTCGGCGCGGCGTGACCTTACGGCGCAACATCACGATCACCGACGACGCCGACGTGATTGTCGCGCAATTTCGCGAAAGCTGGGCGCGGGCCGATGTGGTGATCACGACGGGCGGACTCGGGCCGACGTGTGACGACCGTACGCGCGAATGTCTCGCCGAAGTCCTTGGCCAAAAACTGGTCCACGATGCGAGCGTCGAGGCGAGCATCGTTGCGCGTTTCGCGCGACTCGGGCGCACGATGACGCCTAATAATCTCAAGCAAGCGCTCGTGTTTGAGCGCGGCGAAGTACTCGTGAACGCCAACGGCACCGCTCCTGGTCTTTGGGTCGAGCAGGATGGGAAAATCCTCGTGATGTTGCCCGGCCCGCCGAACGAATTGCAGCCGATGTTTATTGAGCAGATCGTGCCGCGGCTCGCGGCGCGCGGCTTGCTCACGGAGAAGGAAGCTTACGTGCAACTGCGCACTTCGGGCGTGGGCGAGAGCGCGCTGGAGACGCGGTTGCAGCCGATTTTTGATCGCTTCGGCGCGGCGCTGAGCATCGCGTTTTGCGCGCATTCGGGCCACGTGGATTGCCGGGTGAGTTCGCCCGGCGGTCAGTTGGACGACCTGCAATTGCAGGTCATCGCCGCGCAGTGCGCGAAACTGCTCGGCGAGGATTTTGTCTGCTACGGTCACGATTCGCTGGCGAAGGTGTGCGCGGATATGTTGCGCGCGCAGGAAAAGACCCTCGCGTGTGCCGAAACGGCGAGCGGCGGCTTACTGGCGAATTCGTTTACGGATATTTCCGGCGCCTCGAAATTTTTCGCGGGTGGCACGGTGTGCTACTCCAACGAATCCAAAATGCAGCTCCTCGACGTGCCCGAGTGTCTGCTCGCGCAGCATGGCGCGGTAAGCGCGGAGAACGCGGTCGCGATGGCGACGGGCGCAGCGGAGAAACTCGGGGCGGACTACGCGGTCGCGATCACGGGTTTCGCCGGTCCCTGCGGCGGCACGCAGGAAAACCCGGTCGGAACTTTCTTCCTCGCGTTACACGCACCGCATGGCGTGTGGTCGAAAAAACTCAGTTATCCCGGCCCGCGCACGACAGTCAAAGTCCGCGCGGTGAATGCGGCGCTCGATTGGTTGCGCCGCGAATTGGTGCGAGCGGCGAGCGGCGCCAGCGCGATCTCGCCGCGTGGCGAAGCGATGCAATAAACGGCTTCCGCAGAAATTCCCGCCGACCGAACGGTTTCAGCCCAGCAGATTTTTCAACGCCGCGAGGTATTTTTCCTGCGTGCGCTTAATGACGTCGGCCGGCAAATGCGGCGCGGGCGGTTGCTGGTTCCAATTAAGCGCGAGCAAGTGGTCGCGGACAAATTGCTTGTCGTAACTCGGAGGGGAGCCGCCGGGCGCGTAACTTTCGGCGGGCCAATAACGCGAGGAATCCGGCGTGAGCACCTCGTCGATGAGCACGAGATTGCCTGCGGCGTCGGTGCCGAATTCAAATTTCGTGTCGGCCAAAATCATGCCGGCGGCGCGGGCGCGGTCGTGACCGAATTGGTAAAGCGCGAGGCTCGTGGCTTTGACTTTTTCGTACAGCGCGGCGCCGATGCGGGCGGCGGCTTGGGCGTCGTTGATCGGCGCGTCGTGTTCGCCTTTCGGGGCTTTGGTCGTGGGCGTGAAAATCGGTGTGGGTAAGCGTTCGGCTTGGCGCAAGCCGGCGGGGAGACGGATGCCGCAGACTTCGCCGGTTTTTTGGTAGCTGCTCCAGCCGCTGCCGATGAGGTAGCCGCGCGTGACGCACTCGATGGTGAGCGGCGTGAGTTTGCGCACGATCATGCTGCGCAATTGGAGATCGCGGTCGTGCAAGCCGCGCCGGGCAAACTCGCCGGCTTGATCGGGCAACAGGTGGTTGCGGATGAGTTTTTCCGTCTGGGCGAACCACCAGTTGCTCATCTGGGTCAGCACGATGCCCTTGCCCGGAATGCCGTCCGGCAAAATCACATCAAAGGCCGAGAGGCGGTCGCTCGCGACGAGCAGGAGCGCGTCGCCTAGGTCGAAGATTTCGCGGACCTTGCCCGAGGCGAGCAACGGGAACGGCACGCCGTCGAAACGGGTGACGGCCTTGGGCGGCAGGGCGGCGGCGATGGCGAGGAAGTGCATGGGTTTTCCGCCACCACAGAGGCGCGGTCTGCGCGGGAAAACAAGCTTCGCGTGCGCGCGCTTGCGGTTCGTCACGCTGGAGCTGCCGCTGGGCGCGTGGTTCCGCAGTTGTGCCCGCGCGCACGGTGCGCCAACGTCTCCGCGATGAAAACGTCGCGCGCGTCGATTTTGATTTTAGCCGGGATCGTCTTGGGGCTGATTTTTCCGCTCTGCGCGGCGCCGGCTACGGCGGCGACGAGCGCGCCGGTCGTCGCGCCGTTGCCGCCGGTGGCTTCACTTGCTGAATTGCAGTCGCGACTCGAAGCGCACGTGAGCGATCCGCGTTTTGCGGCCGCAGCGTGGGGCGTAAAAATCGTCTCCCTCGACACGGGTCGCACGCTGTACGCGCATGCGCCGGATCGGCGCTTGAGCCCCGGTTCGAACGCCAAACTCTACGTCGCGGCTCTCGCGCTCGACACGCTCGGCGGCGATTACCGCGTGCGTACGCCGGTCTTCGCTTCGGCGCCGGTCGATGCGGCGGGCGCGGTTCAGGGCAACGTTATCGTGAGCGGGCGTGGCGATCCTAGCTGCGATCCGCGGCGTTTGCAGCAGGATTTTTTGGCGGCGTTTGATCCCTACGTCGCGGTGCTGAAAAATGCGGGCGTGCGTCGCATCGCGGGCGACGTCGTGGCGGATGCCACGTATTTTCGCGCCACGCCGTTTGGTGCCAGTTGGACGGTCGATGACATTAACGATTATTACGGCGCGGAGATTTCCGCGGTTTCGGTGAACGACAACTACGTCGATGTGCGCGTCACGCCCGGGGTGACGGTGGGCGCGCCGTGTTCGCTCGAGTGGTTGCAACCGCTCGCGGGACTTACTTTTGACAATCGCACTACGACGACGGCGGCCGGCGGGGCGCGCTCGATCAGCTTGTTGCGCGTGCCCGGCGATACGACGGTGCAGATTTTCGGCGAACTCCCGCTCGGTGACAAACCCGAGCTGACCGAGGCGACCGTGCCGCGGCCCGCGGTGTGGTTTGCGGCGGGGTTGAAGGCCGCGCTCGCGCGGGCGGGCATCAGCGTCGGCGGCGCGGCGCGCGGGGTGCGGTGGCCGGAAGTTTCGGCGCAGGCTGCGAGCGATGTGCGGCTCGGGGAAGTCGTTTCACCGCCGCTACGCGAGTATCTCGGCGTGATGATGAAACAGTCCCAAAATCTGCAGGCTGATTTGATTTTCGCGCACCTCGGTGAGTTGCGTCGCACGGCGACGACACCGGCAACGATGCGTGCAGAAGACCTCGCGTTGACGGGTTTGCGGGAATTTTTGACGCGTCACGCGTTGCCGGTGAGCGACGTGATTTTCGACGAAGGCTCAGGCCTCTCGCGCAATAACCTCACGACCGCGACGGCGACGTTGGCTTTGCTGGAGTTTATGTCGAAGCACGGCGAGGTGAAGGCGTTTGCGGAATCGTTGCCGATCGCGGGGGTGGACGGGACGTTGCGGCGCCGCATGAAAGGCACGCTCGCCGAAGGCAAAGTCCACGCGAAGACCGGCACGTTGCGCTGGACGACGGCGCTCTCGGGCTACGTGACGTCGCTGGCCGGCGAGCGGCTGGCCTTTAGCCTGATGTTGAATCGCTACCCAGCGGCACCCGGTCGCTCCGCGAGTCGCGAACTCGACGAAATCGCCGCGCTCCTCGCCCGCTATGCGGGACCGCGGGATTGAGCTCCGGCGGCAATCCACTTTTTTTATCTTTATGAACGGTTACCCTGCGGCTCGGTTGGTTTCATTGGATGCGTTTCGTGGGGCGACGATTGCGGGGATGTTACTCGCGAATAATCCGGGATCTTGGGGGCAGGTGTATCCGCCGTTGCGACATGCGGCGTGGCATGGGTGGACGCCGACCGATATGATCTTCCCGGGGTTTTTGTGGATCATGGGTGTCGCCATGACCTTGTCGTGGGCGCGGCGGGTTGAAGCGGGCGAGTCCCCGGCGGCGTTGTTTCGGCACGTGGGGCGGCGGGCGGCGATTATTTTCGGACTCGGGTTGTTGCTCGGGGCGTTTCCCTTTGGCTTGTGGCCGTCGCATACGTTGGCGCTCGGGTCGCTGCGGATTCCGGGGGTGTTGCAGCGCATCGCGGTGTGTTATGCGGCGGCGGGTGCTATTAGTTTGTGGGCGAGTGCGCGCGGGCAGGTGGCGTGGGTCGTGGGGCTGTTGGCGGGATCGGCGGCCTTGTTGAAATTTTCCCCCGTGCCGGGTTATGGCGCGGGGCACATCGACGAGGCGGTGGGGAATCTCGCGTGGTGGATCGATGCGCACGTGTTGGCAGGGCACACGTGGAGCGGGGCGCCGGCGCCGGGGTTTGATCCGGAGGGGATTTTTTCGACGTTGGCGGCGATCGCGACGGTGGTGCTCGGGGCGTGGGCGGGACGGATCTTGCGCGCGCCGGTGGCGGGCCATGTGCGCGCGGCGCGGCTGTTGGGCGCGGGGGTGGCTTTGTTGAGCGCCGGGCTGATTTGGGACCTTTGGCTGCCGATTAACAAAAATCTTTGGACCAGCTCGTTTGCGTTGTTCATGGCGGGCGCGTCGAGCGTGGGGCTGGCGGTCTTTTACTGGGTGATCGACGTGCGCGGGTGGCGGCGTTGGGCGACGCCGTTGGTGATGTTCGGCGTGAATGCGATCGTGATTTTCGTGGGCGCGGGGCTGGTCGCGCGGATGCTCGGCTTGATCGCGTGGAGCGATGCGACGGGCGCAAACGTGACGCTGAAGGCGTGGATCTACACTCGGGCGTTTACGCCGTATTTGAGTCCGCTCAACGCATCGCTGGGGTTTGCGGTGGCGTTTGTTGCGGTGTTTCTCGGCGCGGCTGGGCTGATGTGGCGCAAGCGCTGGATCGTGAAGATCTGAGCGCGGGCGCGGCGATTAATTAGAAGGCGGCGGAACGCAGGAAATCTTCGGGCGCGTAGCGTTTGAAGGCTTCGATGGCTTCGTATTCGGCGAGGCCGAGCGTGTTGTAGGCTTCGGCGAGACGGCGGCTGCGGTCTTCGGTGCGTTGCCAGAATTCGCGGCGGTCTTCGCCGAGGAAGAGGGCTTGGTCTTTCTGCGTCTCGTGGCGGAAAATCGCGCGGCGGCGGCGGAGGACTTCTTGCGGGCTGAGCGGGACGGCGAGGTCAATTTCGTCGACGGGCCAATCATTCCACGCGCCGCGGTAGAGCCAGAGTTCGGCGGCGGCGAGCCAGGGCGCGCGCGCGGTGGCGGCTTGACCGAAGGCATCGCGGAGGATGCGCAGGCAGAGGCGGTGCGTGCCGTGGGGGTCGTTGAGATCGCCGGCGGCGTAGATCAGGTGCGGTTGAAGTTGAGTGAGGAGGTCGCTGACCAAGCTGACGTCGGCGGGGCCGTAGGCGCGGCTACGCGGGGCGGCGTGGTAAAACGGCAGGTTGAGGAAATGGAGCCGGGTTTCGGGCACGCCGCAGACGCGGGCGGCAGCGGTGGCTTCGTGGCGACGAACGAGCGCTTTCCAACGGAGCAGTTCGGGCGTCTGCGGCAATGTGGTGCCGTGGCTGAGTTGGCTCGTGAGCGTGGCGAGTTGTGTGGTTTGGGCGGAGTCGGCGAGGCCGCTGTCGCGCACGAAGGCGAGGAGCCGCCACACCGCTTCGTCGGAGACGGCGCTCGCGCCCGAAACGCCATAGGCAATATGGACCTCGTGGCCTTGATCGACGAGGCGGCAGAGCGTGCCGCCCATGGCGATGACGTCGTCGTCGGGGTGCGGCGAGAGGATGAGGATGCGTTTGGGGAAAACGGAGGCACCGGTGCCGCGCAGCGGACGAACGGGGGCGTCGCCGGTTTTAGATTTTTTGGGATCACGTCCGCCGGGCCAACCGGTGATGGTGTGTTGGAGTTCGTAGAAGCCGATGAGGTTGGTCTCGTAGGCGGAGCCGTGGAGGTGGATGAGATCTTGGAGGCCGGCTTCGTTGTAGTCGTCGTCGGTGAGCTTGAGGATGGGTTTACCGCGGAGTTGTGAGAGCCAGAGAATGGCGCGGCGGATCATGCGGTTGTCCCAAGCGAGGCCTTGTTCCTCGAGGGCGCCGATGAGCCACGGCGTGCGGTTGCGGGTGAGCGCATCTGCCGCGGCGGTATCGAGCACAAAGAGGGCGGCCGGGTGTTCTTGGAGGAAGGAGGCTGAGACTTGGGAGTTAACCTCGCCCTCGATGGCGGTGCGGACGATCTCGGCTTTGTGTTGGCCCCAAGCCATGAGGACGACGCGGCGGGCATCGAGGATGGAGCGTACACCCATCGTGAGCGCGTGGCGCGGAGTGGCGTCGTTGCCGCCGAAATCGCCAGCGGCGTCGCGGCGCGTGAGGGGATCGAGCGTGACGAGGCGGGTGAGGGAATGGCGCGGGCTGCCGGGTTCGTTGAAGCCGATGTGACCGGTGCGGCCGATGCCGAGAAGTTGAAAATCGATGCCGCCGGCGGCGCGGATGGCGGCTTCGTAGGCGTCGCAGTGGGCGTCGACCTCGGCTTTAGCGACGGTGCCGGAAGGCAGGTGCGTGCGCTTCGGGTCGATGTCGATGTGGTCAAAGAGGTGGCGGCGCATGAACGCGCGGTAGCTCTGGGGATGCTCGGGCGCGAGCGGGTAGTATTCGTCGAGGTTAAACGTGGTGACGTTGGCGAAGCTCAGGCCTTCCTCGCGGTGGAGGCGGACAAGTTCGGCGTAGACGCTCACGGGCGTGGAACCGGTGGCGAGGCCGAGGACGACGGGTTTTTTTTCAGCCTGACGCTGGCGGATGAGCGCGGCGATTTCCGCGGCGACGGCGCTGGAGGCATCAAGGCTACCGGGATAGACGGCGATGGCGGTTTGTTCGTAGCGGCTGCGGGGGATGAGGTGCGACGAGAGCATGAGAAATAAGAGAGGCAGGATAAGACGCCGAGGAGAGGTTTGATCCATAATAGAGCTCGCGGGCGGCGGGACAAATGGCAAAAATGACGATGTTTTTAACGATTATGCCAACGCCTGCCGCCCCCGATCTAAAGCAATTGGTCGCGCGTTTGCCGCAACCGCTGCATCAAATGCAGGGGCGCTCGGCAAAGGCGCTGATGTTGCCCGACAATGTCGTGTGTTTCCAGCGGCGTACGGCGATTGACTTGAATAAACCGCGGCGCGGGCGGGCGCTGCATCACCGGTTTGTGCTGATCTGCGCGTTGAAAACCGCGGTGACGGTGTGCGTGGACGAGCGCTCGATTCGGCTGAAAGCGGGTGAGGCGTTGCTCGTGTTTCCGTTTCAATTTCACCACTATGCGGAGCCGCAACAGGCGGCGCTTTCGTGGTTGTTTGTGACGTTCGAGCTGGAAGCGGCGGAGGCGTTGGCGGGGCTGCGTTTCCGGCCGTTGCGACTCACGCCGCCGTTGCTTGCGCTCGTGGCGGATTTGGTGGCAACGTATGAAACCGAGCGCGCGGCGGATTTGCCGGTGTTATTATTGGCGGTGCTATTGGAGCGTTTGCGGCGGTTGAAGCCGGCGGCTCCGCCCGAGGAAACCGCGTCAGTGCCGCCGCAGTCTGGGCTGAAATTGCGCGTCAACCAGCTCGCGCAGCGCAGCGGCGAGTCGCCGGGGATCGGTGAGATCGCGCGGTCGCTCGGGATCAGCCCGAGTCATTTGCGGGCGAGGTTTCGGGCTTCGTGCGGCGTGAGCATCGGCCGGCACTTGCGGCAGTTGCGGCTGGAGCGGGCATGCGGGTTGCTGCGGCTAGGGCCGCAGCGGGTTTCTGAAATCGCGGAGCAATGTGGATTCGCGTCGATTTACAGTTTTAGCCGAGCGTTTCGCTTGGCTTATGGCGTGTCGCCGTTGGCGTATCGGCACAGTGGCCGGGCGGCGCCGGCGGTGCGGCAAGGTCGGACTCGGGTTAAGAAACGCCGCTGACAGAGCTTCGAGCATCTAGGCTGATGAGTGGATGGACAGGAATGATGTATTTTTTAACAAAAATGCTAGTCGTTCTCTCTTAATGGCGCGAATAGTTGGCAGAAGGCGGGATTTCGTCTTGGACGTAGAGGGAGAAAGATTAATCTGTTTTTATACCTTCAGCACCTAGCCTCACCGCGGGAATTTTCCCCGCGGGCGGGCAGTTTTAACACCACCTACCGATGAATCATCAAACCGTCAGTTCTGCTCCTTGTTCGTCCGTCCGCCTTTGGCGTGGCGTTGTGAGTTTAATCGTCATGTTGGGCCTTACGGGCTCGGCTAGTTTTGCCGCCGAAGCTACTAGCGCTGGCACTATCATCGGCTCCATCTCCAGCGCCGGTTCCAAGAACGCCCTCCAAGGTGCGACGGTGACCATTCCCGCGCTGAACCGCACGGAATTCACCGACAATGCAGGCGCCTATAGTTTTCAGAGCGTGCCCGCCGGCACTCAAGAGATCGTAATCAATTACACCGGTTTCACCGAGATGCGTGAACGCGTGGTGGTCTCTGCGGGCCAGACGGCGCGTCTAGATGTCGGACTCAAGTCTTCCGAGGTACTTGCGATGGCTCCTTTCACGGTTGAGTCCGTGAGCGAAGGCCAGGCGTTGGCGCTCACGCAGCAGCGCAACGCGGCGAATATCAAAAACGTCACCGCCTTCGACGAGTGGGGCGTGTTACCGACCCAAAACGTGGCCGAACTCCTGACCCGCCTGCCCGGCATCTCGGTGGCGCAGCAGGATGAAGACGGTCTCAGCATGAGTGTCAGCATCGGCGGACAACCCGGCGGTAATGCCGGCTACACCCGCATGAATATCGACGGCATGGCCTCGACCGGCGTTGGCGGCGACGGACGCACCGCCACCATGCACTCCTTCTCCGCCTCCATGTATGAGCAGGTCGAAATCATCGCCGGCCAGACGCCCGACAAGCGCGCCGACGGTCTCGGCGGCCAGTTGAACCTCGTCACCGCGTCTCCACTCAACATGACGGACCGCCGGCGGGTCGATTTCACCGCCAGCACTCGCTACTTTCCGTCCTTCTCGAAGCGCAACGACATGCTCTCGGACCATGCGCTCCGTCCCGATCTCAGCGCCACCTATAAAGAGGTCTTCGATGTCCGCGGCGGTTCGCGCAACCTCGGCATCATGTTCAACACCGGCTACCAAGAGATTGTGAACCCGATGGACTTCGATGTGAAGTTTTGGCAGGCCACCACCAACCCGGTCGGCTGGTTGCAGGATTACCAGCGCAGCAGCGGCCTCAATGACCGTTTCATCTCGGCGTTCAGCGGCCGCGTCGACTACCGCCTCTCGGCCTCGACGAAGATCTCGGTGCGCTTCCTCTATAATGCCGGCTCGGAGCCGTTCTTCCAATATACCCACGTCAATCCGTTCGGTAGCACAAATCTTTCGGTGTACGACCCGACGACCAATCCCAACGGCAGCATTATGCCCGGCTTCACGGCCAACCGCACCGAAATCCGTCCCACCACCACGACTTCCGCCGGCACGACCGTCGGTGCCGCCCGTCTGCGCCTGAACATGTGGAAGGTCTCCTTCACCAGCAAGAATCCCACGGGCACGGTGGCTCTCGATCATAACTGGGGCCGTTTCAAAATCGACCACGCTTACCGCTGGAGCCACACGCACTGGGACTCCGGTGCCGGCCGCAACCGCGAGGCGGGCGAAATCCAGATGCGCACCAAGGACCCACTCGGCTTCGTCCTCGATTACTCCAACCCCGACGGCAAAGTCTTCACCCAGACTAACGCCGCCGCCGTTAACCTCTTCGATGCAGCCAGCTACACCCCGTTTCTCGTCACGGCGCGCAACACGACCACGCAACCGACCGATCAGACCTCCACGGTCTTCATCAAGCGCGACAACGTGACCAACACCAACGAGGTCTCCGCGATGGTGAATGTCTCTTACCTCCTGCCCACGCAGATCCCGATCACACTGAAGTCCGGTCTCGATACGGTGAACCGCCGCGTCAACGCCTTCGTGCCCAACGCCCGCCGTTGGTATGGCGTGATCGGCTCGGTCTTGCCTACCACGGGCCTCGTGCCGTTGACCGAGTTTGAACGCCAAAACTACGTCGGGGCCCGTCTGCCCGTGCTCGATCCGGCCGCGATCAGCACCACGCTCGGCAACACCGCACTCTGGACCGAGGATGTGAACTACAACGCCATCGAGAAATACCGCAGCACCCGTATTCTGGAGGAAGGCGTGGACGCAGCCTACCTTCAGGCCAGCTCGAAGATCGGCCGTTTCTCCATCCTGGGCGGTGTGCGCGGCGAGTCGGTGAACACCGAGACGTTCTATTACGTCGCGGCCTCGGCCGCGAAGCGCACTCCGATCGCGGTCGAGCCCGATCCCCTCAAGCGCGTTATTCTCGACTACACGCCCTCCTCCCGGGATGGTAATTACGTCAAATACTTCCCCAGCGCCCATCTGGCCTACGATCTGACCGCCAACCTCAAGCTGCGCACCAGCTGGTCCAAGAGCTACGGTCGCCCGCGCCTCCAGGATCTAGTCGCCAGCCCGACTGCGGTCGATCCCACCAGCAGCGCCTCGGGCACGGTCACCGTTGGTAATCCCAACCTCAAACCCGCACTCGCCACCAATTACGACGTGCGCATCGACTGGGCCTTCTCTAAGCGAGGCTTCTTCTCGATCCGCTACTTCGACAAAGCGATCAAGGACTATATCGGCTCCTCCACCCGTTCCGGCTACTTGATTCCTGATGGCGCGGACAACGGCTTCGGTGGACAATACGTCGGCTACGAGCTCATCCAGCCCAGTAACATTGGCACCACAAAGTCTAAGGGCGTCGAGGTGGACTTCCGCCAGCAACTGACATTCCTCCCCGGTGCTTTGAAGGGCCTTACGGTTCGCGCCAATTACACGAATGTGCAGACGCGGGCGGTGTTCGGCGGCCTCGCCTACGCTCCCGGCCAAGTCGTCGGTTCGGCTGGTCAGTGGTATATTCCGCGCACCTATAACGTCGGCCTGAATTACGTTTATAAGAAATTCGGCGCTTCATGGGATATGAACTACACCAGCCAGTTCCCCATCGCCTACAGCCTCACTGCGCCGCAGAACAACATTTACCGTGAGACCCGCACCCTCATGGCCGCTGGTATCACCTACCAAGTCCGACCCGAGGCGACGCTCTTCCTTAACGTCGCCAACATCGACGAGGAAGGCATCTCGGAATACCGTTACATCCCGACTCGCAGCTACCGTAACTACAACACCCCGCGCTCGCTCAAGCTCGGCGTGACCGGCCGCTTCTAAAGCTGTTTGCTCTCTCCGGGGGCGATCCCAAACGGATCGCCCCTTTTTATTTTCCTTCCCGATCATGACGCTCCGCTCTCTCCGCCTTTTCCTCGCCTGCGCCTTCGCAGCGGGCGGCATGCTCGCTGCCGCTGAAACCACGGCTCCCGCTGCTGCGACCGATCCCGTCGCGCCGCTTCTCGCCAAGCCACTCTATCAATTCACCGAGGCCGAGACCGGCCGCTACCTCGCGCACCTTCAGGCCAATGAACCCGATCTGCGCCGCCGCATCGTCCACCTTGCTCGCAAAAATATCGGCCAACCCTACGAGATTTATCTGCTCGGCGAGATGCCGTTTGAGACCTACGACCCGCAGCCGATTTATTGCCTCGGCAAGAGCGACTGTCTCGTCTTCACCGAGCACATTTACGCCATGGCGCTCACGCGCGACTGGACCGGCTTTATCCGTCTCCTCCAACGCATCCGCTACCGCGACGGCCTACTCGGCGTCGCTTCCAGAAATCATTATACGGAAGTCGATTGGAATCATTCCAACCGCTGGCTCGTGCGCGATCTCACCGCCGAGCTCGCCGGCGCCAAAGCCGTGCCCTACGAGGAAAAAATCGATCGCGCCAAATTCCTCCTCGGCCGCTACGGTCTCAAAATTTCCGCCCCCATCGAGCTGTTCCGCGACACCTACATCCCGCTCGATGCCCTCGACGCCGCCCTGCCGAACCTTCGCGACGGTGATTTCGTTAACGTCGTCCGCGCCTCGATCTCGCCCGGCAGTCACCCCAACGCCGAGATCTACGGCGGCAACGCCTGGGTCGGCCACACCGGTCTCATCGCGCACGGGCCCGACGGCACGGTTCATCTGATTCACTCCGCCGAACCCGCCGTGCGCGAAGAACCCATCGCGGAATTTATCGCCCGCTCCCGCGAAAAAGCCGCCGCGCCCGGCGCCAAGCAACGTCTCGTCGGTTTCAAATTCCTCAGGCTCGCCGATGATCCGCTCGCCCAACTCCGTCAGCTCGACGGCCCCGACGCCCCGCGCGTGACCTTGCCCAACGGCGCGGGCTTCTGATTGCGTCTTCGCTTCATGGCTTCCGTTCCTCCTTCCATCGCCGCGCTCCCCGACCGCACGCCCGCACTCGGCGCGCTCCTCGAGCGCTGGTGCAATATCAACTCCGGCTCCGGCCACGCCGCCGGGCTCACGCGCATGCGCGAAACGCTCCGCGCTGATTTCGCCCAAGCGTTCCCCGCCGCCACGATCACGGAACTCGTAACCGACGCCCTTGGTTTCAATCCTCCCGGTTCGCGCGGGCTCAGCATCAGCCTGCGTCCGACCGCGCCCACGCAAGTCATCCTCTGCGGCCACTTCGACACCGTCTACGAAGCCGACGACGCGTTTCAAACCTGCCGCTGGCTCGACGCCACCACGCTCAACGGCCCCGGCACCGCCGACATGAAGGGCGGCCTCGTCACACTCCTCGCCGCGCTTCAAGCCTTCGAAGCCACGCCCCACGCCGCGCGCCTCGGTTGGGAAGTGCTGCTCACGCCCGACGAAGAAACCGGTTCGCACGGCACCGTGGAACTTTTCCGCGCAGCTTCGCGCCGGCACCAATTTGGTTTCGTCTTCGAACCCGGTCGCCCTAACGGCAACATCATCCATTCTCGCAAAGGCACCGGCGGCATCGTTGCCACCTGCCACGGCCGCGCCGCGCACGCCGCCAAAGTCCCCAACGACGGGCGCAGCGCCATTCTCGCTCTCGCCGAGTTTCTCCTCGAGGTGGCGAAAATTCCCTCCGAGATGGCCGACGTGATGGTCAACGTCGGCAACATCCGCGGCGGCACCGCCGCGACCAACGTCGTCCCGCACTTCGCCGAATCCGAGATCGATATCCGCATCACCAAAGTCGCCGACGGCGCGCCGCTCCTCGCACGTTTCCACGCCATCGCCGAGCGCTTCAACACCCGCGACGGCATCCAGCTTACGCTCAAAGGCGGCTTCAACCGTCCGCCCAAAGAATGTCTCCCCGCCGAAGCCGCCGCCTTCCCCGAGTGGCAACGCGCCGCAGCCGATGTCGGCGTGGCGCCGTTCACGTGGGTGCACGGCGGCGGCGCCTCCGACGGTAATTTTCTGACCGCCGGCGGCCTGCCCAACCTCGATGGCGTCGGCCCTATCGGCGATAATCTGCACAGCAACCGCGAGTTTTGCCGCGTCGAGACGATCGCGCCCCGCGCGCAGATCGTGGCGCTCTTTTTGCACCGTGTCGCCGCCGGCGAAATCACGTTGCCGCCGTCGAAAGGTTAACGTTTCGCACCGCTCGCGCGCGGCCGAAGAAAAAAATTAGAACGTCCGTTCGAGCGTTTGCCCCGGCGTGAGCGGACGCCATGCGGCGCCGAATTCACGCAGCGCGGTGCGCACGCGCATGAGTTCGTCGGGTGTGAGCGCGAGCGCCGGCACGCGTGCTTTTTTGCAGGCGGCGGCGAGTTTCGCAGCGAAGGCGGCGGGCTCGCTGGAACCACCCCATTGCTCGGCGGCGAGACAGGCGACCAACACTTCGCTTTGGCGAAGACGCGGGATTTTTGCCGGCGATTTTTTCGCGGCCTGAAACGTTGCTGTCACGCCGGCGAAGTCGGCTCCCTCGGCGATCTGGCCAAAAAAACCGTCGCGCCAACCGAGCGTCGTTTCGATCACGAAGTGAAACGCCGCGTGTGGGAGAATCGCCTGCTTGGGCATTTCGCCGCTCGTGTGGGTGCTGTCGGCGCGGAGGCAGGTGAGCGCATCGGCGGGCGCAGACGGTGCATTTTTGGTGAAACGAACTAGCATGAATAAAGCGGGAGACGCGGGTTTAACCGAACTCAAACCGAACGTATGAGCAAGCGGCGCACGCCTTCGACGGGTGCCGCGGTGATCGGCGTGAGCGGAAGCGGCGTGCGGGCTTTGAGCGCGGCGAGCACGGCGGGATGAGTGAGCAAAGCGCCACTCAGGCCGGTCGTAATCGAGGCCGGCGGTGTATCAGGGAAAAGTTTCGCGGCGACTTGCGTGGCTAGATCGAGAAGTTCGTTGGCGGATTCGATCAGCACTTGATGCGTGGTGGCGTCGCCCTCTTCGGCGAGGCGCAGGATCGCGGGGGCGAGGGCCGCGATGACGCGGTTGGGCTCGGCGTGGGCGTAAAAATAGCGCGTGATCGCGCGGGCATCGGCGGCGTCGCCGAGTTGCGTGTGCGCGCGCACGGCGGGGCCAAGCCGCGAGGCGGGGAGCCAGCCCTGGAGTTCCAACAACGCGCGGGCGATGGCGCGGCGGCCGAGTTCGTAGCCGCTGCCGGGATCGCCGAAGCGCCAGCCCGTGCCGCCGGCGTAGTGGACGCTGCCATCAGCCGCGCGGGCGGCGACAAATGACCCCGTGCCGGCGTGAATCACGAGCCCCGCTGCACCGTCGGTGGCGAGTTCGAGCGTCGGCAGAGAATCCGGCGCGGCGCTCACGCGGCCGTAGCCGGTGAGTGTCGCGGCGAACTCGGTCCAAAATGCAGGCACGCCGGACATAAACAAATGCGTCGCGCGGATGTTGGCTGACGGCAGTTGGGCGTGGAGCGCGGCGAGGGCGGCGGTGAGCGTGGCGGCGGCGACTTCGGTGCCGGTGATGTTGGCGTTGCAGCCGGGCGCGAGGTGACGAGCGACGATCGTGCCGGCGACATCGACGAGGATGCACTCGGTCTTGGTCGCGCCGCCATCGACGCCAATTTGAAAAGAGGAGTTACCCACAGGCTTTGAGGGAATACACGGAAGCGGGCGCGGGGAAATATTTATTCGGAGCCGGCCACAGGCGTGATTTCCAGAATCCAGTTGTCCGTGGAGGAAACAGCGGTGCAGTCTGCGGCAATGAAATCACCTCGCCCCGTCGTTCAGCCTGCCACCCACGCATGATCCTCGGCATCGATCACCTCAACATCGTCGTCGCCGATATGGCGCGGTCATTGGCCTTTTATGGTGACGTGCTGGGTTTCACCAAAACCAAGGAAGTGCACCTCGAAGGCGAGTGGATCGAAAAAATCGTGGGCCTGCGCGGCGTGAAGGCGCACGCGGTGTTTATCGTTTCGCCCGGCGGTGAACCGCGCATCGAGTTGTTGCAGTATCACGCGCCCGTCGGCGCGGCGTTGCCGGAAAATTCGCAGGCGAACACGCGCGGGCTGCGGCATTTCGCGCTGCGCGTGGACGACATCGCGGCCATGACGGCGAAACTCCGCGCGGCCGGCGTCGAGGTGTGGGGCGAGCCGACGCGCGTGCCGGGCGGCGTGGTGAAATTCGACACCGGTGCGGGCGGGAAGACGCTCGTCTATTTTCTCGATCCCGACGGCGTCATCGTCGAGCTGGCGGAGTACCGTTGAGCGCAGCGCCGCGGTTTGGCTTCGAGGGGCGCGGTGGGGCTGACGGAAAACAGGTTTAACTTTCCCAACGGCCGTAGATGCCGCAGGGCAGAACTTTGCCGTCGCGCTGGATCGGGAGGCCGACTTCGCCCGCGGTGATGTGGCCGCCGCGGCCGGACATGAGTTCGGCGAGGAGGTTGGCGACGACGGTCGGCGAGAGGCGCGCGGTGTAGGCGTTGATCAGGAAAAAAAGCGGCGAGGGCGTGAGCAGCGCGCGGCACTCGGTGAGGAGTGGCCAGAGGTGTTCTTCGAGTTTCCACATTTCGCCGGTGGCGCCGCGGCCGTAGGTGGGCGGGTCCATGATGATGGCGTCGTAGAATTTGCCGCGCTTCTGTTCGCGGCGGACGAACTTGAGGCAGTCGTCGGCGATGTAGCGGATGGGTGCGTCGACGAGGCCGCTGAGGACGGCGTTTTCTTTGCACCATTTGACCATGCCCTCGGCGGCGTCGATGTGGGTTACGCTCGCGCCGGCTTTGGCGGCGGCGCATGTGGCGGCCCCGGTGTAGCCGAAGAGATTTAGGACGTTGACGGGGCGGCCGGCGGCGCGGGCCGTTTTGATTTTGGCGGAAAACCACTCCCAGTTGACGGCTTGCTCGGGGAAAAGCCCGGTGTGTTTGAACGACGTCGGGTGAATTTTAAACGTCAGCCCGAGAGAATCGTAGGCGAGTTTCCAATGGTCGGGGAGAGATTTGCGGTATTCCCATTTGCCGCCGCCTTGCTCGCTGCGGTGGTAGAAGCCGTCCCAGTTTTCCCATTTGGCGCCGGGAGTCGTGCCGTGGCGGGGCCAGATGATCTGGGGATCCGGGCGGACGAGGTTGTAGGCGCCCCAACGCTCTTGTTTGAGGCCGTCGCCGCAGTCGAGAAGTTGGTAGTCGCGCCAGCGGTCGGCGACGATGAGGGAAGGACGTTGGACGGAGGCGGACATGCGTGGAGTGAGCGCGAGGCAAAGCGCGACGGGCGGCAGTGTCGAGCCGCGTCGCAGGCGGCGGGGGATTTAGCGCGAACGAGCGCGACGAGCCGCGCGGTCAAAACTCCAGCGCAGCCACGGCGCAAGGATGCCGCCGAACCACGCCAACGCCGTCACGGGCAAACCGGGTGTGATCGAAAAACGCCCGCGCGTGACGCCGTCGAGCGTCACGCGCGCGATCGCCTCCGCTGTCCAGAGCCCGCCGCCCGCGGTCACGGCTTTCGTCTCGGCGGGCTTGGTGCGGTTTTCTTCGGCGAGTTGCGGCGTGTCGGTATCGGGTGGGTAAACGATGCTTACGCGTACGCCGGTGTCGGCGAGTTCTGCGCGCAGCGACTCGGCGAGACCGCGCAGCGCAAACTTCGACGGCGCGTACGCCGTGTAGCCGAAAAATCCATGCAACCCCGCGCCTGAAGATACGAGTACGACGGCGCCGTGTCGGCGTGTGCGCATCGCGGGGACGACAGCCTTTAAGGCGTAAACCGCACCGAAATAATTCACCGCCATGGTGCGTTCAAAGACGTCGACGGGAATATTTTCAAAATAGCCAGGCTGCGCGATGCCGGCCGAGGCGATGAGCACATCGACGGGACCGAGAGCGAGCGCCGCGGCCGCGAAGGCGGTGTTGATCTCGTTTTCTTGGGCCACATCAGCCGAAGTCGTGAACACCGCGGCGCCGGGGGTCGCGGCGCGCAGGGCGTTGGCAGCAGCGGCGAGTTTGGCCGGATCGCGGGCGACGAGGCTCACGCGGGCGCCAGTCGCCACGGCGCGCTGCGCGAGCGCGAGGCCGATGCCGCTCGAGCCGCCGGTGATGAGCACATGTTGATCGCGGAGTTGCACGGGATGAAGCGAAGCGGAAAATACGCGCAGGGCGAGTCCTAGGTGTGGCTCGCGAAACCGTGGTCGCTGGCGGCTGGTTTGCCCCGACCCGCTCAAAAACGGCGTATCGCGGAAAAAACAGGGTGCGCTGGGCGCTGGCCTCGCTCATGCTGAGGAAACTTCGCCATGTCTTCTGCCGCCACCCCTGCCACGCCGACCTCGCCACTGTTTAACTGGCTCGATACGCGGGCGGCGGGCGTGTTGCTGCATCCCACGGCGCTGCCGGGCGATCAAGGCATCGGTACCTTCGACGAACACGCGGTACGGTTCCTGGATTTTTTGCAGGCGGCCGGACTCAAATACTGGCAACTCTGCCCGCTTGGGCCGACGGGCTACGGCGATTCGCCTTATCAGTCTTTTTCGGCGTTTGCCGGTAATCCTTATTTAATCGACCTCAAGGCGCTGGTCGCCGCGAAACTCCTCACGTCGGCGGAAATCGCGCCGCTCGCCGCGTTGGATGCTGATCGCGTGGACTACGGTGCGCTTTACGAAAAAAAATGGCCGCTGCTCGCGCAGGCCTTTGCGCGTTTCAAATTAGCGGGTGCGCCCGCGCTCGCGGCGGACGGCGAAACGTTTGCGGAGTTTCAAACGAAGCAGGCGGCGTGGCTTGATGGTTACGCGTTTTTCCGGGCGCTGAAGGATCACCATCGCGGCGTCGCGTGGTGGGAATGGCCGGCGGCGGTGCGTTCGTATGCGGCGGCGAAAACATCGCTTTTACGTGCGCAGCTCGCGACCGCCACGGAGGCGCACGCGTTTTACCAATATTTTTTCTTCGCCCAGTGGCGCGCGCTGCGGGCGGCGGCGGCGGTGCGCGGCATCGAGATCATCGGGGACATCCCGATTTTCGTCGCGGCGGATTCGGCCGATGTGTGGGCCAACCCTGCGTTGTTTGAGCTCGATCCGCAAACGGCGCGGCCCTTGGCGGTGGCGGGCGTGCCGCCGGATTATTTTTCCGCTGATGGCCAATTGTGGGGCAATCCGCTTTACCTGTGGTCGCGCCACGCGGCCGATGGTTATTCGTGGTGGCACGCGCGGTTGCGGGCTTCGTTTGCGTTGTGCGACGTGGTGCGCATCGACCATTTCCGTGGGTTTGACGAGTATTGGCGGATTCCGGCGACCGCGCCGACCGCGCGCACGGGCGAATGGGTCAAAGCGCCGGGACTCGATTTTTTTCGCTCGGTGCGTGCGGCGTTTCCGCAGGCGAAAATCATCGCGGAAGATCTAGGCGACCTTACGCCGAGTGTCGTGGCGTTGCGCGAGGCGACCGGTTTGCCGGGCATGGCGATCCTGCAATTTGCCTTTGGCGGGGACGACGCGAAGAACCTTTATCTGCCGCACAATCTCGTGGCCAACGCCGCGATATATCCCGGCACGCACGACAACGACACGTCGCTCGGTTGGTACGCGACTGCCGCGGAGAAAGAGCGGGATCACGCGCGGCGTTATCTGCGCGTGGACGGCCGGGAAATCGGCTGGGATTTTATTCGCACGAGCTACGCGGCGGTGAGCCGGCTCGCGGTAGTTCCCTTGCAGGATGTGATGAGCCTCGGGAGCGCGGCGCGTTTCAATTCGCCCGGCAAGCCGCAGGGCAATTGGCAGTGGCGTTACCGTAGCGGCCAACTTGAACAACTCATCGGCGGGGGCACGGCGGCATATTTGAAATCGCTCGCGACGATTTACGGACGGTAAATTTCTCGCGGCGTGGGGTAATAAATATTCAGAAGGTTTGCCGTTGAATCGGGGCGAGCCGTGCGCGTGATGGCGGGTGTTTTCTTACCCCTATGAAATTACCCCTGTTTTTGGTCGGAGTGTTTGGATGTTTGGTGACGACGCTTGCGGCCTTGGCTGCACCTGCGGCTGCGCCGGTCGCGACGTCGATTCGCGGTGAAGTCATTATCAATCGCCAGACGGCGCCTTGGGAATCGCAGCAGGTGCAGGAGCCGTGTATTTTGACTAATCCGAAGGACCCGACGCGGCTCGTGATGTTTTACTCCGGCGTGCCGGCGACGGACCGCAAACTCTGCTACATCGGGAAGGCGTGGGCGTTGAAATCGGATCCGTTTACTTGGCATCAAGACGCGGCGAATCCCGTCTTCGCGCCGGCCCAGCAAGGTTGGGATTCGGGCAGCATCCGGCTCGATGCGGTGCTGTATATTCCTGAAGAAGACGCGTATTATATTTATTATTCTGGCACGAAGGCAACGGTGCAGGATCAGATCGGTCTCGCGATTTGTCCGGCGGGTGCGGACGGTTATTCGGGCATTAACCCCGCCGTAGTCCAGCGCGTGGGCGCGACGCCGGTGCTCGCGCCGGAGCCAGCGGAACCGTTTGCGGAAACGATGGCCTCGCAGGCCGCGGTGTGGCGGGAAAAAGACCCCGCGACGCAGCAATGGCGGTGGTTCATGTATTACTCATATCGCGGTAAAAACGGTACGTTGCCCGGCATCCGACTCGCGACGTCGAGCGACGGCAAAACCTGGCAGCGCCACTACGATGCCCAGGATCCGCGCGGCATGGGCCACATTTTTGATTCCACGCCCGGTGCTTATTATGAGTGGCACCAGATTTCAAAAATCGGCGGCACCTACGTGCTCGCGATTGAGGTCGGCATCGAAAAAGGCAAACGTTGGCGTCCGGTGATCGCCGTGAGCCAGCACCCGGATCGGGGTTGGAAACAAATCGAGGTCGACACGGTGTTGCAGACGAAATGGACCGGCCTTTACCGCGACGACACGATGTATCACGTGGCGACGCCCGCGTTTTATCAGTTCGACGATAAATGGTACCTCTACGTCCAAGCTTGTCCGCTTCCGGGCAACGGCAACTACATCGACGGTCACTGGGATATGTGGGCGATCGCGTGTGACCGCGAAATCCCGACGCTGCCTGGACACACGAAACTATTTATCCCCGGCCTGCATTGACGCGGCGCGGTTCCGCCGCCTTCAGCTGGCGACAACTTCGTCGCGCGCGGGGCGTTTCAGGAACGCGGCGGTAATGAGGGCGAATACGGTGCCGAAGAAAAGACCCATAAAAAAACCGATTCCGGCTTGGATCGCGGGCTTCATAATCGTGCGGGTCATGCTGTTGATCTGCTCGATTTTGTCGGCGCTCAGACCTTTAGCTTCTAGTTGATTGGATTGGGCTTGGAGCATGACCTCTATGAAACTCGGGTTAATGACAGCAGTATAAAGGTAGTTGAAGATCGCGCCGAAGAGTGACGCGAAGAGCGCGATCATGAAACCGGTCCCTAATGCACGGCCGTAGCCATAAGCTTCCGTGGGCGGCAGCGCATCCCGGTGTTCTCGGGTGCCATAGACCAAGCACGCGAGGCTGATGCCGATGCTGCCAAACATCTGGATTTTTTGGGCGAGATCGAGTTTCGCGGCCTCGCTGTGCAGGCCGAAAAAGTAGAGCGCAAACACGATCAGCGCGTTGCCGAGCGCCATGTAAAAACCGTAGGTGAGGTAAGTTTTCATAGTGATGCGCAAGATGACGTTGAACCATATTCGCGCAATATATATGATTGGCAAAACGCCGCCGCGAATTCGCTTAATGTCGTGGCGCGCGGCGCGCGACTGCTGCGGCGGATGTTCCTGGCTGGAGCGGTTTATTTTTTCGCGTGCTCGCGCGCGTAGTGCGCGGCGAGTACGTCGTGGCCGAAGTCGCCCGCGAAGTTGCGCCAGACCGTGTGGATGTGGTTGGCCTCGTTCTGGGTGTTGTCGAATTCGACGACGAAGGTTTTGCCCTGAATGCGATAGTAATGGCCCGCGCTACGGTCGAGGACGCCGGCCCAAGCGAAGTGGAGATTATCGAGATTTTTACCGGTCGCTTCGGCGAGGGCGGGATCGGCGATTTCGGCGCGGTAGCGCGTGAAATACAGCTGCAGCAAGGCGCGGAGTTGGTCGCGTTGGGCGGCGGTGAGCGCGGTGGCGGCGAGGCCGGCGGGAGCGAGGGGATCGACGCGAGCTTTGTTGCTGGTGGCGATCTCGTTAGGGGCTTTGACGGCAATGAGGGCGGCGGCGCGTTGCGCGGCGTCGAGGGTGTTGACGAAGGCGAGGCCGAGGTCTTCTTCCTCGGCGAGGACGCGGGTGCCTTTTTGCGGGCCGGCGCGGACTTCGGCGGGGTTGGTGCCGAAAAAAGATGGTGTCACGGCGACGTGGTCGGCGTCAAAAATCGTGAAGTTGAGCGAGAGATGGTGGCCTTCGAAGCGCCAACCCCAAGGCGCAGACGCAGAAGGATCGCCGAATATCGTCACGTAGTACATCGCGGGATCGCGGCGGACGGGGTCTTTTTCGATTTCGCGGAGGACGTTTTCGAGGGTGATGATGGTCTCGGCGCGGGTGGCGCCGCGTTGGCTGAGGCCGGAGCGGAGCAGGGCGCGCGCGAGGTCTTGTTGCGCGGGCGTCATATCTTTGAGGGTGAGGCCGTCGCGCTTGATCGGGACGAAGAACCATTTTTCACGTTCGGGCGCGGCGAGACTGAAGACGGCGCGGGCGCGTTGTGCGGGATCGAGCGCAGCGAGGAGTTTTTGAGCCGCGCTGGTCATTTCGGCGGTCGAGGCGAGGGCGGTTAAGGGCGAGGTCGCGAGCAGGGTGGCGACGACGGCAAGGATATGGCGTGGGGTGAGGCGCATGGGCGCACGCTTTGCGAAACGGACCCCGCCGGCAAGGGTTGAAACGAGCGCCTCCCTTGGACGTGGTAAGATTTTTAATAAAACATCTAGCAACCCATGCGTAACGTTGGTCGTCTGGCCGGGCAACGCGGCCGTATTGCGGACCGCGGGTTTCTAACTTTCCTCTTTATCTATGTCGCAAGCTCCCCAACGCCGTCGTCCTTGGTTTCTTTACGCAGTTGTCGCCCTGATTTTTGCCGGGGGAGTCTGGTATTTTGGTCTGCGCACCCCGCCGCCGGTGACGGGCAACCCCTGGCGCCAGCGTAACAGCAATCAGCCTACGCCCGTGCGCGCTGAAGTCGTGAAGCGCCAAGACCTCACCGTCCAACTCCGCGCGATCGGGACCGTCCAACCGCTCAACATCGTGACCGTACGTAGTCGCGTGGACGGCGAGTTGCTCCGCGTGGCCTTCACCGAGGGCCAATCCGTCGAGCAAGGGCAGTTGCTCGCCGAGATCGATCCCGCGCCGTATAAAATCCGTCTCGCACAGATGGAGGCCCAAATGCGCCAGAACGCTGCGCAACTCCGTACCGTGCGCGCCGACCTCGAACGTTTTCAACAACTCAGCGGCCAAGCCTTGATCTCTTCGCAACAACTCGAGGCCCAACAAGCCCTCGTCGCCGATCGCGAGGGCGCGCAAGCCGCGTATCAGGCGCAAGTCGACGACGCCCGCCGCCAACTCGCTTACACCAAGATTGAAGCCCCGATCGCCGGTCGTCTCGGCCTGCGCCAAGTCGATGCGGGTAATTTCATCCGCTCCTCTGATACCAAAGGCCTGGTCGTCATCACGCAGACGCGGCCCATGGCGGTGGCCTTTACCGTGCCCGAGATGGATCTGCGCCAAGTCGTCGATCCGCTCCGCGCCGGCGAACAAATGCCCGTCGAAGCCTGGGACCGCAACGAGCAGACGCTGCTCGCTTCAGGTGTTTTGCGCACGGTGGACAACCAGATCGACCTAACCACCGGCACGCTGCGCTTGAAGGCCGAGTTCCCCAACGCCGACGAACGCCTTTTTCCGAATCAATTCGTCAACGTTCGCCTCCGCGTGCGCACGTTGGCCAAAGCCGTCGTGATCCCCAGCGCCGCCGTGCAATTCGGTTCGCGCGGCACCTATGTGTTTTTAGTGAATGAGAAAAACGAAGCCACGGTGCGCGACATCGTCATCGGGCCTTCGGATGGTGCGATGCAATCCATCACCAAAGGCCTCGAGGGCGGCGAGCGCGTCGTCATTGAAGGCGTGGACCGACTGCGCGAAGGCCGTCTCGTGATCATGGTCGAGAAAGATGGCCAAAATCCTCCTCCGCCCACGGCGCCCGGCGGCATGACGAAGGGTTCGGGCAAGGGCGGTAAAGGCGGCAAGGGCGGGGCCACCAAGTAAGGATGAATCCCTCACGTCCGTTTATCCTGCGACCGGTGGCGACGAGCCTACTCATGGTCGCGTTGTTGTTGTCGGGCATCATGGCTTATCGGTTGTTGCCCGTCTCGGCGCTCCCGCAGGTCGATTTTCCGACGATCCAGATTTTCACGTTTTATCCCGGCGCGAGCCCGACGGTGATGGCGAGTTCGGTCACCGCGCCGCTCGAACGCCGTTTCGGGCAAATCCCCGGGGTGAACCAAATGTCGTCGTCGAGCTCCGGCGGTTCCTCGGTGATCACGCTCCAGTTTTCGCTCGAAGTTTCCTTGGCCGTCGCGGAACAAGAAGTGCAGGCGGCCATCAACGCCGCGAGCAATCTCCTGCCCAACGATCTTCCGGCGCCGCCCATTTATCGTAAAGTTAATCCCGCCGACACGCCGATCCTCACGCTCGCGGTAACGTCGGCGACGTTGCCGTTGCCGCAGGTGCATAATCTCGTGGATACGCGCATCGCGCAGAAACTCGCGCAGATTCCCGGCGTGGGCATGGTCAGTCTCGCCGGCGGCCAACGCCCGGCGGTCCGCGTGCAGATCAACCCCGGTGCGTTGGCGGCGCGTGGGTTGAACTTGTCCGACGTGCGTAGCGCGATCAACGCCGCCAGCGTGAATCAGCCGAAGGGCAGCTTCGACGGCCCGATTCGCACAATCTTGATGGATGCCAACGACCAGCTCCGCTCCGTCGAAGAATTTCGTAATCTCATCATCACGTGGCGCGACGGCGCGCCGCTGCGGCTCGGCGATGTGGCGCAGATCGAAAACGCCTCGGAAGATCGCCGCCTCGCCGCCTGGGCCGATCAATTGCCGGCGGTTTTGATCAACGTCCAACGCCAGCCCGGCGCCAACGTGATCGAAGTCGTGAACCGCGTGCGGGCGCTTTTGCCTCAGCTGGAAGCGAGCCTGCCGTCGGCGGCGGAGCTGGTTGTACTCACGGATCGCACGCAGAGCATCCGCGCCTCGGTGCGCTCGGTGGAACACGAGCTCGTGTTCGCCGTCTTACTCGTGGTGTTGGTGACGTTTGTTTTCCTGCGCAACATCGCGGCTACGATCATCCCCAGTATCGCGGTGCCGTTGTCGTTGATCGGCACGTTTGGCGTGATGTACCTGGCGGGTTATTCGCTCAATATTCTCACGCTTATGGCGCTCACCGTTGCGACGGGCTTCGTCGTCGATGATGCGATCGTGATGCTCGAAAATATCGCGCGCTATCGCGAAGAAGGCGACGGGCCGATGGAAGCGGCGCTCAAAGGCGCGGCGCAGATCGGCTTCACGCTCGTCTCGCTTACGATCTCACTCATCGCGGTTTTGATCCCGTTGCTCTTCATGGGCGACGTCGTCGGACGCTTGTTTCACGAATTCGCGATCACGTTGGCGGTTTCGATTCTGATCTCGTTGCTCGTTTCGCTCACGCTCACGCCGATGATGTGCGCGCGCATGTTGCCCGCGCCCGACGCGCACGCCCACGCGGCGCCGGGATTTCTCGACGCGGTCATCGCGCGCTACGGCCGCTGGCTCGACTGGGTGTTGCAACATCAGCAGCTCACGCTCGGTGTCACGATAGGCACGGTGCTCGTGACGGCGGGGCTTTATGTGATCGTGCCGAAAGGCTTTTTCCCGGTGCAGGACAACGCCGCCATCCAAGTCGTGACCGACGCGTCGCAATCCGTGTCGTTTGCCGCGATGGCCGAACGGCAACAAGCGCTCGCGGCTAAAATTCTCGAAGATCCGACGGTGCGCAGCTTGTCGTCGTTTATCGGAGTGGACGGCACCAACGCCACGCTCAACAGCGGCCGGATGCTGGTTAATTTGAAGTCGCATGAAGAGCGTCGTGAAACGGCGAACCAGATTATCGACCGACTGCGCGTAGCGGTGCGCGACGTTTCTGGCATCACGGCGTATTTTCAGCCCGTGCAAGAACTCACGATTGAGGATCGCGTGAGCCGCACGCAGTTCCAGTTTACGCTCACCTGTCCCGATGAGCAGCTGTTGCAGGAATGGGTGCCGCAGTTGATCGCGGCCTTGGAAGATGCACCCGCGCTTTCCGATGTGGCGAGCGATCTACAGAACCGTGGGTTGCAGGCATTTTTGGAAATCGACCGCGATGCCGCGAGTCGGCTGGGCGTGACGATGGCGGATATCGACGACACGCTCTACAGCGCATTTGGCCAGCGGCAGATTTCGACGCTCTTCACTCAGGCGAGCCAATACCGCGTCGTGATGGAAATCGACCCGCGCCTCTCGAAGGGGCCGGAGGCGTTGACCTCGCTCTTTGTGCGCACGCGTAACGGTCAACCGGTGCCGTTGTCGAGCATCGCACGCGTGAGCGAGCGGCCGACGACGCTGCTTATCAATCACGTGGGGCAATTCCCCTCGGTGAGTGTCTCCTTCAATCTCGGTCCACGGTCGTCGCTGGGTGACGCGGTTGCGGCGATTGAGCGCACGGTGCGCGCGGTGGAGTTGCCGGCGGCGATTGAGATGCGTTTCGAAGGTGCGGCGCGCGCGTTTCGCTCGTCGCTTTCAAGCACCTTGTGGCTGATTTTGGCTGCGGTGGTGACGATGTACATCGTGCTCGGCGTCTTGTACGAGAGCTTGATTCATCCGATCACGATTCTCTCCACGCTGCCCTCGGCGGCGGTCGGTGCGTTGCTGGCCTTGTGGGTTACGGGTCGGCCCTTGGACATGATCGCGATCATCGGCATTATTTTGCTCATCGGGTTGGTGAAGAAAAACGGCATCATGATGGTGGACTTCGCGCTCGAGGCGACGCGGCGCCAGGGTTTGTCGCCGGAGAAAGCTATTCACCAGGCGGCGTTGCTGCGGTTTCGGCCGATTTTAATGACGACGCTCGCGGCGCTTTTCGGCGCGTTGCCGCTGATGTTTTCTTCGGGCTCAGGCGCCGAGTTGCGGCAACCGCTGGGTCTCGTGATGGTCGGCGGACTGCTCGTGAGCCAAGTGCTGACGCTGTTCACGACCCCGGTGGTTTATCTGTATTTTGACCGACTGCGGGCGCGTTTGGTCAAACCGCACGCTGCGGCGGATGCTTCGCGATGAATCTTTCGCGTCCCTTTATTCGGCGTCCGGTGGCGAGCGGCTTGATCGCGGTCGCGCTCGTGCTGGTGGGCGTGCTCGCGTACGGGTTGTTGCCGGTGTCGCCGTTGCCGCAGGTCGATTTTCCGACGATCCGCGTCAACGCTTCGTTGCCGGGCGCGAGCCCGGATACGATGGCGGCGAGTGTCTCGGCGCCGCTCGAGCGCGCGCTCGGCGGGATTGCGGGCGTGAGTGGAATTTATTCCGACAGCCGGCAGGGTTCGACGAGCATCACGTTGGAATTCGCGCTCGGGCGCGACATTAACGGCGCTGCGCGCGACGTGCAGGCGGCGATCAACGCGGCGCGCGGTCAGTTGCCCTCGGGCATGCCGGGCAACCCGACGTTTAAGAAATCCAATCCCTCGCAGGCGCCGATCATGGCGCTCGCGTTGAATTCGCCGAATTTGGCTCCCGGCGACCTTTACGATCTCGCGGTCACGGTGCTCGCGCAAAAAATCGCGCAGATCAACGGCGTGGGCGAAGTCTCGGTGGGCGGTAGTTCGTTGCCGGCCGTCCGCGTGCAGTTGAATCCGCATGCCTTATCGCACTACGGCATCGCGCTCGATGAAGTGCGCCGGGCGATCAGTGCGACCAATTCCGTGCGCCCCCGCGGCGTGGTCGAGTCCGGTGACCGCCAATGGGAAGTGCAGTTGAGCGGCCAACTGCGCCATGCGTCGGAGTATCACGATCTCGTCATCCGCTACCGCGACGGTGCGCCGGTGCGACTCGGCGATGTGGCCACGATCACGGATTCCATTGAAGATCGTTACAGCAGCGGATTTCACAACGGCCGACCGGCGGTGACGCTCCTTATCAGCCGTCAACCCGGCGCGAACATCATCGCGACAATCGACGCCATAAACGCGCAGTTGCCGGCGTTGCGCGCGCTGGTGCCGGTGGACGCCGGGCTGGATGTCGTAATGGATCGCTCGCCGGGCATTCGCGGCACGTTGCGCGAATCGCAGAAGACATTGGCGATCGCCTCCGGTCTCGTGATGCTCGTCGTGTTTCTCTTTCTCGGTAGCGCGCGCGCGGCGTTGATTCCGTGTCTGGCGATCCCGGTCTCGCTGATCGGTACGCTGGCGATCATGTATCTCTATGGTTTTTCGCTGAACAACCTTTCGCTCATGGCGTTGATCGTGGCGGCGGGCCTCGTGGTGGACGACGCGATTGTGGTACTGGAAAACATCTCGCGACACATCGAGCGCGGGCTCTCGCCGTTTCGCGCGGCGCTGAAAGGCTCAAGCGAAGTCGGCTTCACGTTGCTGGCGATGAATCTGTCGCTCGTGGCGGTGTTTGTTTCGATTTTATTTATGGGCGGGCTGGTGGAAAAACTGTTCCGCGAATTCTCGATCACGCTCGCGGCGGCGATGTTGGTCTCGTTGGTCGTTTCGCTCACGCTGACGCCGAGTTTGTGCGCGCGGATTTTGGTGCGGCATGGCTCGCAGCCCATCGGCGGATTTCGTCGGCGGACCGAGGCTGCTTTCGAGGCCTTGAAAAATGGCTACGCTCGCACGCTCGCGTGGGTGCTGGAGCACGCGACGCTCACGTTGATCATTCTGCTCGGCACGATCGCGCTCAACGTCTCGCTCTACATCGCCATCCCGAAAGGCTTTTTGCCGCAGCAAGACACGGGCACGCTGCAGGGGTTCGTGCGTGGCGATGATGCGTTTTCCTTCCAGGTGATGCAGCCGAAGGTCGAAGTTTTCCGGCGACATCTTTTGGCGGATCCAGCGATTTCAGATGTGATTGGTTCTGCCGGTGGTGCGACGGGTTTGGGTAATGCCCGCCTGACGATTCGGCTCAAGCCGTTGGCCGAGCGGAAAATTTCCGCCAACGACGTGGTCAATCGCATCCGCGCTACGGCGCCGATCGTCGCGGGCGCGCAACTTTATCTGTTCGGCGCGCAGGATATTGATTCGCCGCGCATGTCGGATTCCACCTCTTACAGTTTGAGTTTAATGTCGGCGGAGATGCCTCTGTTGCGCGAGTGGACGCCGAAGATCGCGGCGGCGCTGCGGGAGTTGCCGGAGTTGACCGACATCGATGCACCGTCGGAGGGCGGCACGACGCGGGTGATGCTCACGATTGATCGCGAGGCGGCGCGCCGGCTCGGCGTCGACATGCAGATGGTGACGTCGGTGCTCAACAGTTCGTTTAGCCAGCGCCAGATCGCGACGCTCTACGATCGGTTGAATCAATACCGCGTGATCATGGAACTGGCGCCGCAGTACACGGCGGATCCGGCGGTGCTGAAACAAGTCCAAGTCATCGGCGCCAACGGCGAGCAAGTCCCGCTCTCTGCGTTTACGCGTTACGATTATTCGCTCGTGGATGACCGCGTGCGGCATCGCAGCCAGTTCGCGGCGGAGAACATCGGCTTCGCGCTCGCGCCAGATGTTTCGCTCGAGCAAGCGCTGGCCGCGATCGATAAGGCGATGGGAAAAATTTTGTTGCCGACGGAAATTCAAACTGAGCTCTCAGGCGCCGCGCAGGGTTTTCAAAAGAGCCTGCAGGCGCAGCCGTTGTTGATCCTCGGGGTGCTCGTCGCGGTGTATTTGGTGTTGGGCATTCTTTACGAAAGCTTGATTCATCCGCTGACGATTCTCTCGACGCTGCCCTCGGCGGGACTCGGTGCGTTGCTGGCGCTGCGCTTAACGGGGACGGAATTTACGCTGATCGCGTTGCTCGGATTATTTTTACTCATCGGTATCGTGATGAAGAACGCGATTTTGATGATCGACTTCGCAATCGATACGGAACGGCGCAACGCACTTTCTCCGCGGGCGGCGATTTTCGAAGCGGCGCAGATGCGGTTGCGGCCGATCTTGATGACCAATTTTGCGGCGTTGCTCGGCGCGTTGCCGCTGGTGCTGGCCGCGGGTGAAGGCGTGGAATTGCGGCGCCCGCTCGGACTCGCGATCGTGGGCGGCTTGGCTGTGAGCCAGTTACTGACGCTTTATACCGTACCTGTCGTGTACCTTTGGCTCGATCGCGTGCGGCTAAAATTTCGACGCAAGCCGACGGTAACGACGACCGAGCCGGTGGTGGGTTGAAAATAAAAAAGGGCCGCGTTGTGACGCGGCCCTGATGGGAGACGGAGTTTTGAATTTCCGTTTACGTGAGCGTCACGCCTTTGGCTTTGGCGGCGCGGAGGAGGGCGTCGGCCATGTCGGAGGGAGTCGCGGCGACTTCGATGCCGCATTCTTTAAACACGGCGATCTTGGCGGCGGCGGTGTCTTCGGCTCCGCCGACGATCGCGCCGGCGTGGCCCATGCGACGACCGGCAGGAGCAGTCGCGCCCGCAATAAAGCCCGCGACGGGTTTTTTGCAGTTGGCCTTGATCCAGCGGGCCGCTTCGACCTCGGCGTTGCCGCCGATTTCACCGATGAGGATGATGCCGTGCGTCTCGGGATCGGCGTTGAACAGTTTGATGACGTCTAGGTGGTTGGTCCCGTTGACGGGGTCGCCGCCGATGCCGACGCAGGTGGTCTGGCCGATGTTTTTGGAGGTGAGTTGGAAGACGGCTTCGTAGGTGAGCGTGCCGGAGCGGGAGACGACGCCGACGTGGCCTTTTTTGTGAATGTAGCCGGGGGCGATGCCGATGCGGCAGCCGCCGAAGGAGTCCTTGCCAGTGCCGGGGGTGACGATGCCGGGGCAGTTAGGGCCGACGAGGCGGGTCTTGGCGCCGGTCATGGCGCGTTTCACACGGATCATATCTTTGATCGGAATGCCCTCGGTGATGGCGACGGCGAGGTCGAGGCCGGCGTCGACGCATTCAAGGATGGCGTCGGCGGCGAACGGCGGTGGCACAAAGATGACCGAGACGGTGGCGCCGGTGGCTTTGGCGGCATCGGCGACCGAGTTGTAGATGGGCACTTTGTGGGTGCCGTATTCAAAGAATTGGCCGCCTTTGCCGGGGGTGACGCCGGCGACGACTTGTGTGCCGTAGTCGAGGGAGAGCTTGGCGTGACGACCGCCGAAGTCGCCGGTGATGCCTTGGACGATGATCTTCGTTTCGGGAGTGATGAGAATTGCCATGGGAGTGGGGGCGCGGAAGTTTAAGCGACGAGTTTGACGATTTTCTGGGCGGCGTCGGCCATGGTGTCGCCAGAGACGAGGGCGAGGCCGGAGGCGGCGAGGGTGGCTTTGCCGGCGACGACGTTGTTGCCTTCGAGGCGCACGACGAGGGGCAGTTTGAGGCCAACTTCTTTGACGGCTTCGACGATGCCGGTGGCGATGACGTTACAGTCCATGATGCCGCCGAAGATGTTAACGAGAATGCCTTTCACGTTGGGGTCGCCGAGGATGATTTTAAAGGCAGCGATGACTTGGTCTTTGGAAGCGCCGCCGCCGACGTCGAGGAAGTTGGCCGGGGTGCCGCCGAAGTGTTGAATGATGTCCATCGTGCTCATGGCGAGGCCGGCGCCGTTGACGAGGCAGGCGATGTTACCGTCGAGGGCGATGTAGCTGAGGGAATATTTCGAGGCTTCGATTTCCTTGGGGTCTTCTTCGTTGAGGTCGCGGAGGGCGACGATCTCGGGGTGGCGGTAGAGGGCGTTGGAGTCGAAGGAGACTTTGGCGTCGAGGGCGAGGACGTCGCCGGTCGGTGTGGTGATGAGGGGGTTGACCTCGACCATGGCGGCGTCGGTTTCCCAGTACATCGTGTAGAGGTTGCGGATTAGTTTGGCGGCGTTTTTGGCTTCGGCGCCGGCGAGGCCGAGTTTGGAGATGAGGTCGCGAATCTGAAAGTCGGCGATGCCGTAGGCGGGGTCGATCAGGACCTTGAAGAGTTTCTCCGGGGTGTCGTGGGCGACGGTCTCGATATCCATGCCGCCCTCGGTGGAGGCGACGATGACGGGGCGCGAGGTGGCGCGATCGAGGAGGATGGCGAGGTAGTATTCTTTCTTAATGTCGCTCGCGACGGTGAAGTAGATTGTCTGGACCTTGCGGCCGGCGGGGCCGGTCTGGGCGGTGACGAGGGTCTGGCCGAGCATGTTGCTGGCCATGGCGAGGGCGTCGGCTTTGGTTTTGCAGAATTTGACGCCTCCTTTGAAGCCGTTGGTGAAGGTGCCTTTGCCGCGGCCGCCGGCGTGGATCTGGGATTTCACCATGGTCGGGCCCTCGGGGAGGGCGGCGAGGGCGGTGACGAAGGCCTCGTGGTTGGTGGCGGTGGTGCCTTTGGGCACAGCGACGCCGAATTTCTCAAAGAGGGCTTTGGCCTGATACTCGTGGATGTTCATGCGGGGAAAGTTGGTCGGTAGGTCTGGCAGAATGAAGCGGGGCGTGGCACGCACAAAAACGGAGCCGAGCTTAGTCAGCACGTATTGTAAGGCCAGACGCGCGCAGGATTGCGTTTGGCTAATGCTCGGGCAGCTTTCTTTACGCCATGGAATCGCACGAAGTCATCCGGGAAGTTCTCAAAAAAACCAGCGCGAAGCAGGTTGCCGCCGATCTCCAACTCTCGCTCTCGCTGATTTATAAATGGGCGGAGCTGCCCGAAGTGGAAGCCGGTAGCGGGGCGAATAATCCGCTGGATCGCGTCGGGCAATTGATCCGTAGCACGCGCGATGAGCGGATCGCCCAATGGGTGGCGCAGCAGGCCGACGGTTTTTTTATCCGCAATCCGGAGCAACTGGCGCCGAATCAGCCCTTGATTCCCATGACCAACGGCATCGTGCAGGAATTTGCCGATATGTTGGCGACGATCGCGATCTCCTCGGCGGATAGCGTGATCACGAAAGACGAAGCCAAAAAAATCCGCGCGCGCTGGGAAGAACTGAAAAGCGTGACGGAAGGTTTTGTGCGCGCATCGGAAGAAGGCGCGTTTGGCGCAGTGAAAGCCGAGCCCAAGGCGGAGGCCAAGCCCGAGCCTAAGTCTGTCGCCAAACCCACCGTCAAAAAATAAAACCCGCCGGACGCAGAAAGCGCGGAGGCGGGTCGAAGTCGCGCGCGCGTAACGCGCTGTTTTCTGGTCAGGCGCGGCTTAAAATTTCAGCAACTGCTGCGTGAGAAACGCCGTCTGCAGCGCGGAGAGTTCCTTGAGGCCGGTTTGCGCGAGGGCGAGCAGGGCTTGGAGTTGTTCGCCGGAGAAAGTGGTTTCTTCGCCGCTGCTTTGGACTTCCACGAATTGGCCACGGCCGGTCATGACGATGTTGGCGTCGACCTCGGCGTCTTTGTCTTCGACGTAGTTGAGATCGAGGAGCGCTTGGCCGTTAAAAATGCCGGTGCTTATGGCGGCGACGGAATCAAGGAGCGGGTTCTCGGCGATTTTTTTCGCATCGAGGAGTTTTTGGACGGCGAGGCGGGCGGCGAGGTATGCGCCGGTGATCGAGGCGGTGCGCGTGCCGCCGTCGGCTTGGAGCACGTCGCAATCGAGCCAGAGCGTGTTTTGACCGAGTTTGTTGAGATCAATGACGGCGCGGAGCGAGCGGCCGATGAGGCGTTGGATCTCGACGGTGCGGCCGTCGATTTTGCCGCGGGAGATGTCGCGCGATTTCCGCTCGAGCGTGGAATACGGGAGCATCGAGTATTCGGCGGTGAGCCAGCCGCCGGGGACTTTTTGCTGTTTCATCCAAGTCGGCACGCCGGGCTCGATGGTGGCCGCGCAGATGACGCGCGTGGCGCCGAAGCAGACGAGGACGGAGCCGGTCGCGTGCGGCGCGATGCCGGCCTCAAAGGTGATCGGGCGGAGTTGGCTGGGGCTGCGGCCGTCGATGCGGGAAGTGGACATGAGGGAAGAGCGGAACGACGGGAGCGGGCGGTGTCGAGCGCGGCGCGAAGGCGGCGCATAACGGCGCGGGGTTTAGGAACCGGGGGCGCGTTCTTCGCGTTCGGTGGGTTTGATTTTGGTGACGGGGGCCGCGGTCTGTTTCGACATGAAGGCGATAAGGCGGTCGTTGAAATCGCGAGCGGGGTCGTGGCCCATTTTTTTAAGGGCTTGGGTGAGGGCGGCGACTTCGACGAGACGGGCGATGTCGCGGCCGGGTCGCACGTAGAGTTCGACGTGAGGGACGCGCATGCCGAGGATTTCGTAGTAGTTTTCCTCGAGGCCCGTGCGTTCTTCGATGACTTCGGGGGTCCATTCGCGCAGGGAGACGACGAGGTCGATGCGTTTTTCGAGGCGGATGGATTTAATTCCGAACATCTCGGCGATGTTGATGATGCCGATGCCGCGGCATTCCATGTAGCCGCGGTTGAGCAGGCGGCTGGAGGCCATGAGTTCGCGTTCGTCGAGGAGCTTGATGATCGTGAGATCGTCGGCGACGAGGGAGTGGCCGCGCTCGATGAGGGCGAGGGCGCATTCGCTTTTGCCGACGCCGGAATCGCCGCGGAGCATTACGCCAACGCCTTTGATGTCGAGGGTGGTGGCGTGTTCGGTGGAGGAAGGAGCGAATTCATTGTCGATGCAGAGCGTCGCGAGATTGATGTAGTTCATCGTGATCATCGTCGTGCGGATAAGAGGGAAATCCAACTCTTGGGCGACGAGGAGCATCGCCTCGGTGGGGTTGAAATTGCGCGTGAGGATCAGGCAGGGGGCGCCGGCCTTGATCATCTTGCGAAAGGTCTCGGCCTGATTTTTTTGAGAGCGGGTCTTGAGGTAATTCATCTCGGCGGCGCCGAGGACTTGGACGCGGCGGTGCGCGAAATACTTGAAGAAGCCCGTCAGGGCGAGAGCGGGACGGTTGATGCTTCCCTCGCGGATGAGCCGGTGCAGGCCGGCTTCACCGGTGACGAGCTCCATCTTGAGCTTCTCGCGGTAGGTTTCGAAAAAATGCGCGACGGTGATACCTTGAATGGCTTTTTGCATGGGGAGTGGGTTTTCCGTTTAATCGCGATGGGCCATCAAAAATGGGGTGATGAAATCCCGTGGTGGTCCGCTGGGCAGGTCGTCACATGTTGAAATTTTCGCCGAGGTAGAATTTGCGCGCTTGATCGTCTTTTATGAGTGCTTCGCCGGTGCCTTCGAAGTGGACTTTGCCTTTCTCGAGGAGGTAGGCGCGGTCGACGATGCGGAGGGTCTCGCGGACGTTGTGATCGGTGATGATGACGCCGATACCACGGGTTTTCAGTTCGAGAATAATTTTCTGCACCTCGGCGACGGAGATGGGATCGATCGCGGCGAAAGGTTCGTCCATGAGGAGAAACTTCGGCCGGGTGACGAGGGCGCGGGCGATTTCAAGGCGACGACGTTCGCCGCCCGAGAGCGTGAAGGCTTTTTGTTTGGCGAGGTGCGTGAGCGAGAGTTCGGCGAGGTGATGCGCGACGCGGGCGGCGCGCTCGGCGCGAGGGACGTTGATTACTTCGACGATGGCGAGGATGTTTTCCTCGACGGTGAGTTTGCGGAAGACGGAGGCTTCTTGCGGGAGGTAGCCGATGCCGTGGCGGGCGCGCTCGTGCATGGGCAGGCGCGTGAGGTCGATGCCGTCGATAGAAACCGTGCCGGCGGTGGCAGGCACGAGGCCGACGACCATGTAAAACGCCGTCGTTTTGCCTGCGCCGTTGCGACCGAGCAGGCCGACGATCTCGCCGGCGCTCACGCGGAGGCTGACGCCATCGACGACGGTGCGGGCACCAAAGGTTTTAACGAGACCCTGGGTGACGATCTCGGAGCGCGGGCTCGTGCGGGCGGGGGCGCTCATGGGGTGGGTTTGGGCGACGCGGCTGGGGCGGCGGGCGCGGTGGATTTGGGCGAGGGGGTGGCGCCGGGGGCCGGTTTTAGTTTTTCGAAACCGAGGTCTTTGATGGTGGGGCCGGTGAGGCGGACGCCGACGCCGTCCTCGGGCTCGACCACCGCGCGACGTTGGCCGCGGTAGAGGATCATGCGCGGGCCGGTCATGACGGTTTTATCGAAAGTGACGGAGGGAAAAGGGTCGGTCTTCGCCTCGCGGCTGAGGACGACGCGGTCTTCATCGGGAAAAATCTCGGCGCGGCCGCAGGTGGCGATGCGGTCGCTCTGCACGAGGCGCACGTTTCCGGTGGCGATGAGCGATTTGAAATAACTTTGTTTGCCGATGATGGCCTTGGGGTCGCCTTTGCGGGAGGTGACGACTTTGAGGTAATCGCAGGTGAGTTTGAGGTTGCTGGCGGTGACGACGACGCGGTCGCGGAACGTGGCGACGCTTTCGGTTTCGGTGCTGGTCGTCTCGGCGAGACCGGCGCATTCGATGATGGTTTCCTTGGCGGCCTCGGGCGCGGCGGTTTGGGCGCGTAGGGCCCCGTGCGCGACGGCGAGCGCGGCGAGAAGGGAGAGGAACGGGCGAAGCGTCATTTGAGGATGTCGGGCAACTGCGCCTTGAAGGTTATGCGGGCGTGGCGGGCGAGGGAAACTTTTTTGGCGGCGTGGTCGTAGGTCCATTGTTCGCCGGTGATTTCAAGGTCGTCTCGCATGAGGCGGACGGTGGATTCGCCGCGGACGATTTTTTGGTTGGGGAAGAAGCTGGCGAGTTCGCGGCAGAGGAGGATCGAGTCGACCTTGGCGGTGGCGTCGCCGTTGAAGGTGGTGATGTTGAGATCAATGATGTCGATCCGTTCGGCGCTGAAGGTGCGCGCCTCGGTGCCGCGGAGCGTCATGCTGCGGTGGCCTTCTTTGGTGAACAAGGGCAGGCTCCAGTTTTTGGCGACGACGGGTTGGACGGTTCGCGCGGGCTCAGCCGCGCGCGTGAGGCTCGCGAGGAGGCTGAGAAAGCAAAAGATGGGAGCGAGCCGGAGCACGGATAAAGGGGAGCGCAAAGGTACGCTAGCGGCGAGGTTTGTTCCCGCGGGCGGCGAGGAGGTGGTCGCAGATTTCGCGGACGGCGCCGAGGCCGGCTTCGCGTTTCGTGATGTAGTCGGCGCTGGCGCGGGCTTCGGCGATGGCGCCCGGCACGCTGATGCCGAGGCCGGCGGCGCGGAGGGCGGGAACGTCGATCACATCGTCGCCCATGTAGGCACAGGCGGAGAGCGGAAGGTTGAGTTGGGCGGCGAGCTCGGTGAGAGCGGCGAGTTTATCGGAGCGGCCTTGGATGAGGTGGGGGATTTTGAGCTCGGTGGCGCGGGCGGTGGTGGCGCCGGAGGCGCGGCCGGAGATCCACGCGAGCGGGAGGCCGGCGTCGCGGAGGCGGGCCAGGCCGAGGCCGTCGAGGATGGAGAAGCGCTTGGCCTCGGTGCCGTCGGAGGAGATGAGAACGGTACCGTCGGTGAGGATGCCGTCGACATCCATGGCGAAGAGGCGGATGCGGGCCCAGCGGGCGGCGCTTGGGCGGGAGGATTTGCGGGGGCCTGCTTTCGATTGGGACATGGGGAAACCCTAGATTTTTGTGGGGCGAAAAATCACCCCATCCACTCCGTGATGCGCTCGATGATTTTGTCTTTGGTGGGGCGGAAGGCTTGCTCGAGCTCGGGGGCGAAGGGCACGGGTAAATCGAGCGAGGCGATGCGCAGCGGGGCGGCCTTCATCGCAGAAAAGTGTTTCTCGGTCAGGCGGGCGACAAGCTCGGCGCCGAAGCCGTGGGTGCGACGGCCTTCGTGGAGAACGATGAGGCGGCCGGTGTTTTGAAGGGACGCTTCGATGGCGTCGAGGCGGAGCGGGGCGAGGGCGCGGAGGTCGAAGACGTCGAGGGTGATTTCGTATTCGGCGGCGAAGTAGGCAGCGGCCTCCTCGGCGAGGTGGACCATGTCGCCGTAGGTGATGAGCGTGGCGTAGTCGCCGGCGTGAAGTTTTTTCGGCGACCAGACATCGCGGTAGTTGGCGTCCCAGGCGACGGGGGCCTTGCCGCGGCGGTAGAGGGCCTTGTGCTCGAAGAGGATCACCGGGTTGTTGTCCTCGTAGGCGGCGAGGAGGGCGTTGAAGGCGTCCTGCGGCGTGCTCGGGTAAAGCGCTTTGAGGCCGGGCATCGCGAGAAGAAATGAGTCGAGTTCCTGCGAGTGGAAGGAGCCAAACGTAAGCCCGCCTCCGGTGGGGAGCCGCAACACCATGGGCACGGCGGCGCCGGAGCGGAAACGGTAGGTGGCAGCGTTGAGCGTGATCTGCGTGGCGGCCTCGGTGACGAAGTCGGAAAATTGAAATTCCTCGATCGGGCGGTGGCCGTTGAGCGCGAGGCCGATGGCGTAGCCGGTGCAGGCGCTTTCTGCGAGCGGGGTGTTGAACACGCGCGGGCGGCCGAAATTGGCGAGGAGGCCTTCGGTGACTTTGAAGGCGCCGCCGTAGGTGCCGATGTCTTGGCCGAGAACGAGCGACTCCGGGCGCTCGTTGAGAATTTTACGCAGGCCGAGGTTGAGCGCTTGGGCGGCGTTGAGATTTTCCGGCGCGGCGGGCGTGGGTTGCCACGGTAGCGGGGCACTCGCGGGGGCGAACACATCCGCCAGCATCGCGGCCGCATCGGCGGTGGGGCGCGGGAGGGCGAGGGAAACGTTGATGGACGATTCGATGAAAGCGTTGAGCTCGGCGTCGAGGGCGTCGAGGTGGTCGGCGCCGTGCGTGGCGATGAGTTGCGCGCGGAGCTTGGGGAGCGGATCGCGGGCGAAAAACCCTTCGGCTTCGCCGGGTTTCAGGTAATCGCCCGTGTCGTAGGCGGCGTGGCCGCGTAGGCGCAGCGTGTGGGCCTCGATGAGGAGCGGGCGTGAGGTGGTGCGGACTTTTTCGATGGCCTCAGCAAACGTGCGGGTGGTGGCGGCGACGTCGAGGGTGGTGTCGAGCGCGAAGCCCTCGATGCCGTAGCCGGCGGCGCGATGCCAGAGCTCGGTGTTGCCGGCGAATTGTTCAGCGACGGGCGTGGAGTACGCGTAGCGATTGTTTTCGACGACGAAGAGAATCGGCAGCGATAGGAGCGAGGCGAGGTTCAGCGTTTCGTGGACATCACCCGTGCTGGAGCTGCCGTCGCCGAAGAACGCAAAGCCCACGGCGGGGCGGCCGAGGCGGCGTTGGGAATCGGTCGCGCCGACGACGTTGCTGAGCATGGCGCCGAGGTGGCTGATCATTGGCAACGACCGCGCGGCGGGGTCGCCGTGGTGGATGTTGCCCTCGCGCGCGAGGGTGGGGCTGCCGGCGTTGGCGAAATATTGGTTGAGATGATCGCAGAGGTGACCGCTCCAGACGAGGTGGCCGCCGTAACCGCGATGTGAAAACGAGATGACGTCGGTGGCTTTATCCGCCAGCAGAGCGAGCGGGACGATGAGGCCTTCGTTGCCCTGGCCGCCCGTGACGGTGCCTTTGATGAGACCTTGGCGGAAAAGATCGAGGATGCGGTTATCGCTGGTGCGGGCGACGTGCATCCAGGCATAGATGCGGAGCAAAGCCGTGGCGGGATCGCGGGCGAGGTCAGCGGGACGGAGCTCGCGGGAGCCGAGGAGCGCAGGAAGGGAGGGAAACGACATGAACTTTGCAACTAACTTGGGCTGATTGCGCTGGGGTGAGCAAGCTTCTGGGTTAGCGTTACGATTGCTCAAACGTGAGGTAATTGGCTAGGCACCGCACAGAACCTTTGTTGGTGTGATCCCAGTATTAGCCCAACGTGTTACCTTACCTAAAATCCGCTCCGGCTCTCGCCCCTCTGCCGGCCGATCGCATCGACCCGACTTACCGCCGATTACGCTGGCAGGTTTTTGCGGGCATTTTCGTCGGCTACGCGGCGTTTTATCTCGTGCGAAATAATTTCGCGCTCGCGCTACCCGCCATTCTCAAGGCGCACCCGGAGTATTCTAAGGTCCAGCTCGGTTGGGCGATGACCGGCCTGCTCACGGCGTATGGCGTGGCGAAATTTATCATGGGCGCCGTGTCGGATCGCAGCAACCCGCGCGGGTTCATGGCGCTGGGCTTGGTGCTGACGAGCGCGGTGACGTTTGCTTTCGGGACGATCCCTGGAATCTACGGCTCGCTCGCGTTGATCGTCGGGCTGCAAACGCTCAACGGCTGGTGCAACGGCATGGGCTGGCCGCCGTGCGGCAAGACGATGGTGCATTGGTGGAGCACGTCGGAGCGCGGGCGCGTCGTCGCCACGTGGAATGTCGCGCACAACGTCGGCGGCGCGCTCATCGCCGTGTTCGGCGCCTGGGGCGTGGCGTATTTCGGCGACTGGCAGGCGACATTTTATGTGAACGCCGCGATCGCCGCTGCTGTGGCGGGGTTGATTTTGCTGCTCCTGCGCGACACCCCGCAGAGCTGCGGATTGCCGCCGGTGGAGGCGTTTAAAAATGATTTCCCCGCCGACTACTCGGCGGCGCACGAGCAGACGCTCAGTTTCCGCGAAATCTTTTTTCGCCACGTGCTGAACAACAAATTTCTCTGGGCCATCGCGCTCGCGAATGCCTTCATATACTTCGTGCGCTACGGCGTGGTGAATTGGATTCCCACGTATTTGCAGACGGCGAAGGGTTTTAATTTCAAAGAATCCGGGCTGGCGTGGACCGCGTTTGAGCTGGCGGGGATTCCCGGCACGATTTTGTGCGGCTGGATTTCGGATCGCTGGTTCAAAGCGCGACGTGCGCCAGCGACGATTTTGTTTATGGCGCTGACGCTCGCCGGCCTCGTGGTTTACGGCCTCAACGGCCGCGGGCCTTACTGGATCGACGTGGCGGCGTTGATCGCCATCGGGTTTTTCATTTACGGCCCGATCATGATGATCGGGCTGCACGCGCTGGATCTCGTGCCAAAAAAAGCAGCGGGCACGGCGGCGGGATTTACGGGCTTCTTTGGTTATTTCTTCGGCTCGGCGCCTTCGGGTGCGGGCGTCGGTTGGATCGCGGAAAAATTTGGCTGGAACGGCGTCTTCGTGACGATGATCGCCTGCTGTTTCCTAGCGATTGGTTTCAGCGCGCTGACGCTCGGGCGTCGCCCCGCGCCGGGTGCACTTTCTTAATGAAACTTAAAAAAATTCTTGGTTGGTTTTTGTGCGTGGCGGGAGTCGCGGTGGCGGCGGAAACGCGGCCACTCGTCATCGCGCATCGCGGCGCGAGCGGTTATTTGCCCGAGCACACGCTCGCGGCGAAGGCCTACGCGCACGCGCTCGGCGCGGATTTTCTCGAGCAAGATCTGGTGCTCACGAAGGACGACGTGCCCGTCGTGCTGCACGATATTTACCTCGATACGGTGACGGACGTGGCGGTGCGTTTCCCGGCGCGGAAGCGTGCCGACGGACGTTTTTACGCGCTCGATTTCACACTGGCGGAGCTAAAGCAATTGCGCGTGACGGAGCGTTTTAATGCGAAGAGCGGCGCGCCGGTGTTTGCGGGGCGGTTTCCGGCGGGGCAGTCTGAGTTTCGCGTTTCGACGCTCGAAGAAGAGCTGCAACTCATTCAAGGCCTCAAT
>CANFSZ010000009.1 GCA_947449835.1 Opitutia bacterium | reverse complement strand
TCGATCCTGAAGCATCACCTCGACGTCTTCGATCGCGTCAGCGAAGAGACCTACGAATTCGAAAACCAACAGTCCGAGGTCAGCGAAGAGCAGAACAAGCTCCGCAAACTCCTCAACATGTCGGTCAACGAGATCGAACTCTCCGTCCGCGCCGCGAATTGCTTGAACAACGCGAACATCACCACCGTGGGCGAACTCGCGATGAAGTCCGAGCAAGAGATGCTCAAATACCGCAACTTCGGCAAGAAGTCGCTCAACGAAATCAAGGACAAGCTCGAAGCCCTCGGCCTCTCGCTTGGCATGAAGTTCGACGAACGCCTCCTTGAGACCAAGAAAGAAGCCTAATTCCTTTTTGGCGCCCGCGCCGTCTGTGTCGCCCTACGCTGCGACCCGATTGCCGATCGTGCGCCGATCTAAAACACACCGACCATGCGTCACAATAAACACCACGCCTCCTTAGGCGTAACCGCTCCGCACCGTAAGGCGATGATGGCCAATATGGCCGCCTCCCTCATCACCCACGGCCGGATCCAAACCACCTTCACGAAGGCTAAAGCCCTCCGTCCCTTCATCGAGAAGGTCATCACCAAGGCCAAAAAAGCCGCGTTGAAGACCGACAAGAAGGATGCCATTCACCTCCGCCGTCTGGCCTTGGCCGACGTGCGCGACGAGAATGCGATCACCCTTCTCTTCAATGAAAAATACAAGGACTTCGCCAATCGTGCCGGCGGTTACACCCGCATCTACAAACTCGGACCACGTTCCACCGGCGACGCCGCTGAAATGGCGCTCATCGAGTTCGTAAAGGCCGATGACCCTGGCTACAAGCAGGCCAAAAAGCCCGCCAAAGCCAAGAAAGCCAAAGCCCCCAAGGCTGCCGCTGCCGCTGAATCCGCTCCCGCGGCTGAAGGCGACGCCAAAGCTTAAGTCCAAGCTCTCTTAGCCCAAAGGCTGGTTAAAATCAGCCTCTGCTTCACTTCAACGCGCCGACGTCACTGTCGGCGCGTTTTTTATTTTTAAAAAGAGCAGCCGAAGATGCGTTTGGATCCAGTTCGGGCCGAGCTCGCATCTGCGTTCGAATATGGCTTTTGCGGCAAACGAGAGTTGCATTGAAATCCTTGCGCCGCCCGCCGCGCCACGTCCAAGTTCACAGGCATGTTTGATTTCACCGGCGCCGCCGTTTTTTACTGTTTGCTGGTGGCGGCGATCTTTCTAGGCCTGTGGTTTTACTATGATCGGCGCGATTACCGTCGATTCGAACGTGAGCGCCGGAAGACGACGTTTCACTGCATCCGCTGCGATCAACTTTACACCGCGAGTCTGGGGTCTGAGTTATGCCCATGTCCGCGTTGCGCGCATGAAAACACGCGCTTGAAATTCTGAGGCCGCATTTGACGACGCCCCTGGCGTTCGTGTTTTCTCATACCTTTCAACCCACGCGACTTTCGCCTTATTCCATGCCTCAGACCATCGCTGTCCTCGACTTCGGTTCGCAGCTCACGCAAGTCATCGCCCGCCGCATCCGTGAGTGCCAAGTTTACTCGAAGATTTATCACTACGCCACGCCCGCGGCGCAGCTCAAAGCCGATGGCGTGGTCGGTATCATCTTGTCCGGCGGCCCCCAAAGCGTGTACGCGAAAACCGCGCCGCATCCCGATGTGGCGATTTTTAAAATCGGTGTTCCGATCCTCGGGATCTGCTATGGCGTGCAGCTCATGGGGCACTTCCTCGGCGGTAAGGTCGCACACAGCAAAGCCCGCGAATACGGCCTCGGCCAACTCACCATTCGCAAGCCCGGCAAACTTTTCGCCGGCCTGCCGCGCACGCTCAAAATCTGGAATTCCCACGGCGATAAACTCACAGCGTTACCGCCCGGTTTCGTCGCTACCGCGGTTTCGGACAACTCGGCTTTCTCCGGCATCGAGGATAAGAAACGCGGTTTTTACGGCATCCAGTTTCACCCTGAAGTTTTCCACACCGAGCGCGGCGTGGATATGATCCGTAATTTTTTGGTCGGCATCTGCGGTGCGGCTCAAGATTGGACGACCAAGGATTTTATCGCGCATTCCGTCGCTGATATCCGCGCTAAAGTTGGCAAGGGGCGCGTGCTGCTCGGTCTCTCGGGCGGCGTGGATTCCTCCGTCGCCGCGGCGCTGCTGCACAAGGCGATCGGCAAACAACTCACCTGTGTCTTCGTCGACAACGGCCTGCTCCGTAAAGGTGAGCGTGAATACGTCGAGGCGCTCTATAAACGGAATTTCAAAATCGATCTGCGCGTTGTCGACGCGTCTTCGCTTTTCTTGCGCCGCCTCAAAGGCATTACGGACCCTGAGCAAAAACGTAAAATCATCGGTCGTACCTTCGTCGAAGTGTTCGAGCAGTCGTTGAAGTCTATCAAGGGCCGCGCGGAATTTCTCGGCCAAGGCACGTTGTATCCCGACGTGATCGAGAGCGTTTCCATCGCCGGCAATCCCGCTTCGCTCATCAAGACGCACCATAACGTCGGCGGCTTGCCTGCGCGCATGAAGCTCAAGCTCATCGAGCCGTTGCGTGAACTTTTTAAAGACGAAGTCCGTCACGTCGGCGCGGCGCTCGGTTTGCCGAAGGAAGTCGTGTGGCGCCAACCGTTCCCAGGCCCGGGCCTCGGCGTGCGCGTGATGGGCAGCATCACCGCCGAGAATCTCGAAATCCTCCGCAATGCCGACGCCGTGCTCCAAGAAGAAATGATGGCGTCGGGCTATTACTGGAAAGTGTGGCAATCGTTCGCGGTGTTTCTGCCCGTTAAAACGGTCGGGGTCTTCGGCGATGAACGCACCTACGACTTCGTGATCGCGCTCCGCATCGTTGAAAGTATCGACGCGATGACGGCCGATTGGGCTAAATTGCCGCACGATCTGTTGCAGAAAATTTCCAGTCGCATCACCAACGAAGTCCGCGGTGTGAGTCGCGTCGTCTTGGACATCAGTTCTAAGCCGCCCGCGACCATCGAGTGGGAGTGATGTGTTCGTAACCGCTGCGACAACTCGCCGCTAAAATCACAGCCCCTACGCGTCCATGACCACGAATTACCTTCGCTGTTTCGTGCTGATTGTCGCTTCCTGGTTTCTCGTGGCCCAAGCGCGCGCGGAGCCAGCGATCATCGCGCAAGCTCGGGCCTTCATCGGCGACGAAGCCGCCCTGAGTTCGGTGCGTTCGCTCCGATTTGTTGGCACGCTCGTCACGGCCGATCCCGTTGATGCGGCGAAACAGACCCGTGCCTCCGTTGAGATCGTTTTCCAAAAACCCGCCCAGCAACGCATCACGATCACGTACGAAAAAGCCCTCGAGCAAACTGCGCTCGACGACTACGAAGCCTGGCAACGCCAACAAGACCAGACCGACGCGAGCAAATGGCGCCAATCACTTCTCTCCATCGAACAGGTGAAGCGCCTGCGCGCCAACACGCTCGAGAATCTGGATTTTTTCCGCGGACTCGAGCGGCAGGGTGGGCGAATTGAAGATCAAGGTCCGGTCACGATCGATGGAGTGGTCTGCCAAAAAATCGCCTTCATTCACGCGCCCACTATTATTTTCACGCGTTACTTTGACGTCGCCACGGGCCGCTTGCGGCTCACCGAAACCGAAGCCGGAGGCTCGATCCGCGAAGAAGGCGAGATCAGCGTCAACGGCATCCGGTTTCCCGAAAAAATCATCACCCTCACGCCGATCGCTAACGGGAAATCCCAGATCGTCACGATCACCTTCGATAAAATCTCCGTGAATGAAACCTTTCCGGCTAGCTTCTTCGCCGTGCCGGCGCTGTCGCCGCGTTGAGCGGGCCGGGGAATATGAATTTTTATCCGCGTCTTTTCGTTCTCCAAAACCCTCTTTAAGCCATGCGCACCCTCGCCATCACCGATAAAAATTTCGCCGACGATCTCGCCGCGTTCTGCCGCGGTTCGAATGTGCCGCGCGAGATCAGCGATGCGGTCACGGCCATCCTTGCCGACGTCCGTCAACGCGGGGACGAAGCCGTGAGCCACTACGCCGCCAAATTCGACGGAGCCAAGCTGCGCGCCAAAGAATTCCGCCTCAAGCCCGCCGATATCGCCGCGGCCGCCAAGCGCCTTCCGCCGGCCGAGCGTCGCGCGCTCGTGGCCGCGCATGACGGTATTGTGGCCTTTAACCGCCGCGGTCTCGCCAAAAATTGGACGGCCAAAAATCCCCAAGGCGCCCTCGTCGGTGAAAAATTCGACCCGATCCGGCGCGTCGGCCTCTACGTACCCGGTGGCCAAGTTCCGCTCGTTTCTACGGTCCTCATGACCGCCACGCTCGCCAAGATCGCCGGTTGCCCGCAGATCGCTGTGTTCACGCCTTCGAATTCTTCGGGCAAAGTCGCCGACGGATTGCTCGCCGCCTTGCACCTCATCGGGGTCGATGAAGTTTATCGCATCGGTGGCGTTCAGGCGATCGGAGCCATGGCGTATGGCACTTCGAGCATTCCCGCCGTCGATAAAATTTACGGGCCCGGTAACGCTTACGTCTGCGAGGCCAAACGCCAAGTCTTCGGTCACGTCGGCGTGGATTCACTTCCCGGCCCGAGCGAAGTCATGATCATCGCCGACGATACTGCGCGCGCCGATTTCGCTGCCGCCGATCTTCTGGCCCAAGCCGAACACGGCTCCGGTCGCGAAAAAATCTACCTTGTCGGCACCTCCGCCAAAATCATCGCCGCCATCGCCGCCGAAGTGCAGGCGCAGCTCCCGACGCTCACGCGCTCCGAGAAAACGGCCCGCGTCCTCGCCGAGGGTTGGCTCGCCGTCCAAGTCGATACGCTCGCGCAAGCCGCCGAGATCGCCAACTACGTCGCTCCCGAACATCTCGAGCTACTCGTCAAAGACTCGTCCGCTAAGACGCTCACCAAAGCCATCACCACGGCTGGGGCGATTATGTTGGGCAATTTCACGCCGACCGCGCTGGGCGATTTCACCGCCGGACCGAGCCACGTGCTGCCGACGGGCCGCGCTGGACGTTTTTTCAGCGGCCTGCGTGTCGCCGATTTTCAACGTCGCACCAGCCTCATCCGCTACGACCGCGCCAGCGTGAAACGCGGCGCTCCCGTCGTCGCTGCGTTTGCGGCGATGGAGCGGCTCGACGCCCACGGTCGTTCTGTGCGGATTCGCACCGAGTAATTTCATCCGATTCAGTTTCCCTGAAGAATTCCATGTCCGCTCTTTCGTCTCTTGCCCTCCCGCATGTGGCTTCGCTCCATGCTTACACGCCCGGCCTCCAACCGACCGAGCCGGGCTGGGTGAAACTCAACACCAACGAATGCCCATATCCGCCGAGCCCGCGCGTCGCCGAAGCGCTGCGGCGTGAGATCGGGGCCGATGGTGGTTCGCTCCGCCTGTACCCGAACCCCAAGAGCGCGCTGCTCCGCTCCGCCATTGCCGCACATCACGGCCATAGCCTCACCGCGGAAAACGTCATCGTCGGCAACGGTTCCGACGACATTCTCAATCTCCTCGTGCGCGCATTCTGCACCCGTGGGGCCGCCGCTGGATTTACGTTTCCGAGTTATTCGCTCTATCCCGTACTCGTCGAAATCCAAGACGCTGGCAGCCTCGTGATCGAGTTTGACCGCACGATGCGTCTGCCGCTCGAGCGTATCGCCGCTTCCAAGGCTCGCGCGTTTTTTCTGACCTCGCCCAACGCCCCTACGGGTGTCGCCTTCTCCAACGCCGAGCTCGCGCGGGTGCTCGAAGTGTTTCCCGGCTTGCTCGTCGTCGACGAAGCGTACGCGCCGTTCGCGAGCGAAGACGCCGTGCCTTTGCTCGCTACGCACCCGCGCTTGGTCGTGGTGCGTACGTTGTCCAAAGCCTACGCGCTCGCGGGCATCCGCGTTGGCTACGCGCTCGCGCATCCCGAGATCATCGACCTGCTCGACCGCGTGCGCGACAGCTACAACGTCAATCGCCTCTCTCAAGCCGCCGCGCTCGCCGCTATCGGGCACCCCGAATATTACGCCGGAATCATTTCGCGGATTAAGACGACGCGCGACCGCTTCGTCGCCGATAGCCAAGCGCGGCGCGGTTGGTTCACTTACCCATCGTCGTCGAATTTCGTTTTCACCGAGCCCAAAAATGCCCGCGGTGAATCTGGCCCGGTCGTCGCCAAGGCGGCCTATGATTACCTCTGCGCGCATAAGATCCTAGTGCGGCACTTCCCCAGCCACGCCTTGACCGCGTCTTTCCTTCGAATCAGCGTAGGCACCGATGACGAAATGCTCGTCCTCTCTGAAACCTTGGACTCATGGCTAAAAACTTAAATCGACTCGCCACCGTCGCGCGTAAAACCGCCGAGACTGATATCGTGCTCACGCTCGGAGTGGACGGCACCGGTGTTTCCACGATTGAGACGGGCGTGCCGTTTTTTGATCACATGCTCACGCTGTTCGCGAAGCACGGGCTCTTCGATCTCAACGTCAAAGCCAAGGGCGACGTGGAGGTCGATTATCACCACACGGTTGAAGATGTCGGCCTCGTCTTGGGTCAGGCGTTTAAAGAGGCGCTCGGCGACAAACTCGGGATCCGCCGCTATGGATTTTTCCTCCTGCCCATGGATGAATCGCTCGCGCGCGTCGTCGTCGATGTCGGTGGCCGCCCGCACTTGGTTTACGAAGCGAACGCTCCGACGATGTTTGTGCGCGATTTCAATATCGTGCTTGTGAAAGAATTTTGCCGCGCCTTCAGCAACGCCCTCGGGGCGAATCTCCACGTGACTTTGATTTACGGCGAAGAACCGCATCACGTCGCGGAGGCGATTTTCAAAGGGCTCGCGCGCGCCCTCGATATGGCTACCCAGATCGAACCCCGCGCCGCGGACCAACTGCCCAGTACCAAGGGTAAAATCTGAGTTTAGGAATTTTCTCTGCACCTGATGGAGAGAGCTGTCGTTGAAAGGCGGTTTGGCTGCACATCGGCCAGTGCGGGTGAGATGGCGAGATCAAGCTGAGCGAGCGGCTCGCCGTGAGAGCGGCGGATTGAAAGGGTGCGTCTCTAACAAGTCAGGTCTGATGGTTTTGTTTCAAAGCAGCCTGAACGAATGAATCATTTCGCTTCGGCGCTGGTTGAAAAATGTACGCGGATTTTTTTTCAGCATGGCGTCGCTGCGCACGAGCGTTACGGTTATGAGCTATGTCCGCTCCCGTCATCGCCGTCATCGACAACGGAATTTGCAACCTGCGCAGCGTCACCAAGGCCCTCGAAGCCGTGGGCGCGGCCCCGCGGGTCGTGCACACGCCGGACGAGGTCGAGGCGAGCCGCGCGGTCGGCTTGGTGTTGCCTGGGGTGGGGGCTCTGCGGGATTGTGTGACCTCGCTGCGGGCTTCGAAATTGGACGCGACCTTACGCGCATGGATCGGTGCGGACCGGCCGTTTCTTGGCGTGTGTCTCGGGATGCAGGCGCTCTTTGATCATTCGGAGGAGGGTGACGTTAAAGGATTGGGGATTTTGCCGGGTCAAGTGGTGCGTTTCCAGCGCCCGCCGGAGTTTAAGATTCCGCACATGGGCTGGAACACCGTGCGTTTTACCCAGCCCGCTTCGCCGTTGGCGGCGGGTTTGGCGAAGGACGGCGAGGCGTTTTATTTTGTACATAGTTTTCACTGCGTGCCCGCAGATTCGGCGCTGGTGCTGGGGGAGTGTGATTACGGCGGGGCGTTCTGTGCGTCAGTCGGGCGTGGGCGGGTCTTTGCCACACAATTTCACCCAGAGAAAAGCCAAGCCAAGGGGCTACAGATTTACCGCAACTTCGCTACATTGGCGGCACGGGGTTGAGCCTTGGACTTCACATTTGCTTACGCGGTGCGGTGCGCCGGCTAATTCTCGGCGGAAGATTTTCAATCTACCCTATCTTTGTTTTGCCAGCGGCGAAGTTTTTGGCTCCGCTCGGCCCATCATGGCCAACTCCGCCTCACTGAAGATCGACGATAAAGAATACCCCTTGCCGATCATGGTTGGCTCCGAAGGGGAGAAAGCTGTCGACACCCGTACGCTTCGCGCGTCCTCCGGTTACATCGCCTACGACCAAGGCTACGGCAACACTGGCTCCTGTGAGAGCCAGATCACGTACCTGGACGGCGACAACGGTGTACTGCGTCATCGCGGCTACCCTATCGAGCAACTCGCGGCGCACAGCGATTACGTCGAGACCGCTTATCTCGTGATCTACGGCGAGCTCCCCAACGCCGTGCAGCGTAAAGAATTTGGCCTGCGCCTCCGGCAAAACGCCGCCGTCGAGACGCAGATGCAGAAAATCTTCGAAGGTTTCCCCAAGGATGCGCCGCCGATGGCGATGTTGTCCTCGATTGTCGCCTCGCTCGCGGCGCATTACCCGCATCTGGCGACGAATAATTTCGAAAAAGACCTCGCCAACTTCGACCTCGCGGCGGCGATGGCGATTTCAAAGATCCGCACCATCGGCGCGATGATCTATCGCTACCAAAAGGGTCTGCCCTATATTTTCCCGAAGCAGGAACTGCCGTTCTGCGAGAACTTTTTGCACATGATGTTCTCTGAGCCGTATCAAGATTACGTCTCTGTCCCAGAGGTCGCCAAGGCCCTGAATCTCCTCCTCCTGCTCCACGCTGATCACGAGCAAAACTGCTCCACGTCCACCACGCGCATGGTCGGCTCCAGCGCCGCCAATCTCTTCACCTCACTCTCCGCCGGCATTTGCGCGCTTTCCGGTCCGCTGCACGGTGGCGCCAACGCCGCGGTCATGCAGATGCTCCAGTCCATCCATGATGAGGGCGACGACGGCACGCGTTTCATCGCCGCCGCCAAATCCGGCAGCAAGACCAACCGTCTGATGGGCTTCGGCCACGCCGTTTATAAAAATTTCGATCCTCGCGCCAAGATCATCGGCAAAGCCTGTGACGAAGTCCTCGCCAAGCTCGGGATCAACGACCCGCTCCTCGCTATCGCCAAAAACCTCGAGCAAGCCGCGCTCAAGGACGACTACTTCGTCTCCCGTAAACTTTACCCCAACGTCGATTTCTACAGCGGCATCATCATGCGCGCCCTCGGCATTCCCGTGAACATGTTCACCGTGATCTTCGCCATCGGCCGCGCGCCGGGCTGGATCGCGAACTGGCGCGAAGTTGCCGCTAATCCCAAGGGCCGTATCTATCGACCACGCCAGATTTACGTCGGCCCAGTCAAACGCGACTTCGTGCCGATTGCGCAGCGCGGTTAATCTCTTTAACTTCACGACATCGACGCACTTTCGGCCCCGCGGTTTTTCGCGGGGCTTTTTTTATGTCCAGTCGCAATTGCAGCCCAACCGGCCCGCTTAAGCTTTGGGTTTTTCCTGCGCAGTGCGGAAGATCTCGTCGGTCGTGAGCCCGGTCAGTTGCGTTAGCCCGCTGATAAGTTTCCAAAATGCCAGCATCATCACCGCCATGCTTGGCAACACGATCACCGGCCAACTCAGCACGTGCATGCGGCCCAGTTCGGCATTAAATTCTGGCGTGCCCGGCGGGCTGATCAATAGGTGGCGGGCGAGTGCGTAGTTGAGCCCGGCGCTCAGTAGAAACGACGCGACGAGCCACAGGCTCGAGCGCACCATGAGTTGATCAAAATCACTTTGTCGTCCCTGCGCCGCGAGCGCCGCTTCCACGCGGGGGACATCGACGATTTGCTCGTTGAAAAACATTTCCTTCACGAGCGGGGATTTGGTTTTGAGCGACACGAGCACGCTCAAGCCGATCAGCCCAGGCACCGCAGCGTCTTTCACCGCAAACCAAAACCCGCCGACCTGCATCAAACCCAGTCCACCCGTCAGCAGCACGCTCGCGATGCCTAGGATGGAAATGAAGTTGGCCTTCCGGCGCCGCACGAAATCGGCGACGCCATAGCCTAGCGGAAATACGAGCGCCACGACCAAGCCCCAGAGCGGCCCCAGCTGGGTTTCACCGCTCAGTTTCGTCAACACCAACGTGGGTACTACGATGTTGCAGACGATATTGATGAGAAGATTTTCGCGTTTGGGCGCGGTGGTGGCTGATGCTTGAGCAGTCATTTCGTTTTGCGTTCCAGAATCACGACGCGCTTAGTCGGGTCAAACCTTCCACTTCCATGCTGCTCCTCGGCGTTAACATCGATCATTGCGCTACCGTTCGCCAAGCCCGTTACCGGCAAGCGCCCGCCACGGTGGGCGGCGCCGTGGAACCAGATCCCGTGACCCTTGCCGTCCTCGCCGAACGCGCGGGCGCCGATGGCATCACGATCCACCTCCGCGAAGATCGCCGCCACATTCAAGAGCGTGACGTCTGGCGCACCCGCGAGACGATCGCCACGCGCCTCAACCTCGAGATGGCGTGCACGCCGTGGATGATCGACTTTGCCCTGAAATTAAAACCCGACTCCGTCTGCCTCGTGCCCGAGAGTCGCGAGGAAATTACCACCGAAGGCGGCCTCGACGTTGTGGGCCAACGCGAACGCGTTCGCGCCTGCGTCGAGGCGATGAGCGCCGCCGGCATCGTGACGAGCCTCTTCATCGATCCCAATGATGCCGCCATCGAAGCCTCCGCCGCCGTGAAAGCCCCTTGGGTTGAGTTGCACACGGGCGCCTATGCCAATGCCTACTACGGTGCCCGCCGCGCGGCCGAATTTCAACGGCTCCGGCTCGGCGCCGTGCGCGCTCACGACCTCGGTCTCACCGTTAACGCCGGCCACGGCATCAACTACGTGAACATTGCCGAAGTCCGTACGTTGCCGCATTTGCACGAACTCAATATCGGTCATAGTCTGATCAGTCGTGCGTTGTTCACCGGCATCGAAGAAGCCGTCCGCGAGATGAAGGCGCGCATGAATCCCTGAGTTTTTTGGCCTATGAATCTCTCTCTCCCGCCCGGCGGCGTCCTTGTTGGCCTCGGTTGCGACCTCGTCGAGGTGCAACGCATCCGCGATGTACTCGAGCGCCACGGCGATCATTTTCTCGACCGCGTGTTCACCGCCGAGGAACGCGCTTATTGTATGAGCATGGCGCAGCCGCATAAGCACCTCGCTGCGCGCTGGGCCGCGAAAGAGGCGATTTCAAAAACCTTCACCACTGGCATCGGCGCAGAGTTAAGCTGGAAATCCATGTCGATCTACCACGGCGAACGCGCCGAACCGCGCGTGCGTCTCGATGACAAAGCGGCCGCGCTCCTCGCGCACGTCGGCGGCACGCATATTCACGTGAGTCTTTCCCACACCGAGACGACTGCTATGGCCGTCGCGGCCATCGTCCGCGCTTAAAACGATCTCACAATGTACCAGCAAGAGCCCAACGAGTTCGAGGCGGAGGAAACACCACCACCCGAACCAAAACCCAAACCTTCGATGGTGCCTTCGTGGGTGATGCTGGGTTTCATCGTCGGAGCGTTATTCGTCTGGGCGCTGCCGAAACGGGAACTGGCCTCGGCGTCCGGGCCGCTCGAACCATCTCCGCTGACGGTTCAGACTACGCCGCGTTTTACGACGATCGAGGCCGTGTTCGCTGAGTGGGGGCAATATGCTGTCTGGCACCAAGATCGCACTGAAATCGCGCTCTGGAACAGCGCGACCCAAGCCTATTCCGATTGTTATGAAGTGCTGCGTAATGATGGCGCGTTTTTCTTTCGCTCGATCACGCGGCTGACGCTCCCGCTGCTCACGCACGGCCCACAGGCCAACTTGGAAAATTGCCCGCTCCAATTTACCGAAACCGCCGCGCAACGAGCGGCGTGGCTTGGCGAAAAAAATCAAGAAACTTGGCGTTCGATCAGCACCGCGGCTCGCGAAAATATGGGCGTGGCCCCGCCCGCGCCGCCCGCGCCGCGGCCCTAGCGCCATGAGTTTTTTGAGCCACCCGATTCTCAGCTGCGAGGAAGCCCGCGCATTTGAGGCGACTTATTTCGGGGGCGACGAAGCGCGCGAATGGACCGCGATGCAACGCGCCGGCCGCGCCGTGGGGGCCGCTGTGCAACGTGATTTTCAGGAGATCGGAGCGTTTCCTGGGGCCGCGCGGATTCTCGTGCTCGCGGGCAAAGGTCACAACGCGGGTGATGCTTTTATCGCCGCGCAAGATTTGCTCGAAAAAAATCCGCAGGCTACCGCCGAGATTTTATTTTTCTTTGGTGCGCGCGCGCTGCGTCCCCTCGCGCAACGGGCATGGCGGGCCCTGGTGCACGCCGCGCCAAATCGCGTGCGTGTGATCACCGCGCTGCCGAGCGACGCCTACACGGTTAGCCTCGATGGCGTTTTTGGTTTTCAGTTTCGGGCACCCGCGGAATCACGCGTAGTCTCACTCTTCGCGCAGATCAACGCCCACCCGATTCTCTTTCGGGCCGCGGTGGATTTGCCGAGCGCGGATTTATTTCAGGCTGATTTTACGTATGCGACTGGGATCGTGAAAACTCCCGTGCTGGAGGCGGCGCGAGCCGGACGTGTGCGTTACCTTGATCTCGGTTTTTTCAAAGGGGCGAATCCGATGCTAGCGGTGCGGAACCGCGTGCTCATCCCTGAGTTGTTGGCGCCGTTGGCAGCGTTGCGTCCGGCGATTTCCGACAAACGCACGTATGGACATGTGGGCATCATCGGCGGCTCGCGGAGTTATCCGGGCGCGGTGTTAATGACGGCGCTGGCGGCGTTGCGCAGTGGCGCCGGTCTCGTGACGGCGTTTGTGCCGGAGACGTTGGCGGCCGCGTTTGCGGCTCGGGCTCCTGAGGTAATGTGGGTGGGTTGGCCGGAGACACCCGGCGGCGGACTCGCGCTCGAGGGGCAACATTTATTGAAAGCGCGGGCGGACCGGCTGGATGCTTTGGTGCTCGGGCCTGGAGTGGGGCGCGAGCCGGAGACGCTTGCGCTGTTGCGAGACATCGTCGCGACATCGGCTGTTCCGCTGGTGATCGATGCTGATGCGTTGCAGTCGGAAATCGTCGCTTCTGGTAACGCGCCTCGCGTGCTCACGCCTCACGCGGGTGAATGGGCGCGTATTGCCGGTGCGCCGTTGCCGTCAGCGACCGTTGTGCGCAAAGGGCCCATGACGCGCATCGAAAGCGGGAGTGGTTACGGGCCGATTTATCATAGTTTTTTTGGCGGACCGGTGCTAGCGCGGGGTGGGAGCGGGGATGTGCTCGCCGGTCTGATCGGTGGCTCGCTCGCGCAAACTCCAGCTAAATCTGAACTCGCGGCCGCGCGGGGTGTGCTCTGGCACGGACTCGCCGCGGATGCGCTGGCGCGGTCTCATGGCCAAGTGGCGGTGACGACGACGCAGGTGCTCGACTTTTTGCCCCAAGTCTTGCGATAGTAGTTTGCATGGGCGAAATCAGCGAGCGGCAGGCGTTTTTGATCTTAAACGCGCTGCCCAACATCGGCCCCATCGCACTCAATCGCCTCCTCGCAGAACTCGGCGGTGATCCTCGTCTGGTTATCACGGCCGGCCGACGTCGACTGGAAGCGGTCAAAGGTGTGGGGCCGGTGATCAGTGCGACGCTGGGCGATTGGAAGCAGCATTTTGATCTGGCGCGTGAAGAGACGCGGATGGCGCAGAGCCAGGTGGATTTTATCATTGGCAGCGACGAGGCTTATCCGAAGTTGCTGCGGGAAATTTCCGATCCGCCGATCGCATTGTATCGCAAAGGTCGATACGATTTTTCACAGCCGTGCATCGCAATTGTCGGTTCGCGGCGCACTACGCTCTACGGGATGGCGACAGCGAAAAAAATCGGCGCGGAGCTGGCGCGATTGGGTTTTTGCGTGGTGAGCGGTTTGGCGCGCGGCATCGACACGGCGGCGCATGAAGGCGCTCTCTCGGTTGGTGGAAAGACGGCCGCGGTGCTCGGCAACGGCCTCGATATCGTTTACCCGCCGGAAAACTTGAGCCTTTATCGTCAGATCGAAGAACAAGGTGCGGTGCTCTCGGAGTTTCCGCTCGGGCGGCGGGCCGATCGGCAGTCGTTCGCTATGCGCAATCGCATCGTCGCTGGCATGTGCGAGGCGACCGTAGTGATCGAGAGCGACGTGGATGGAGGCGCGATGATCACGGCGCGTTTTGCGGGCGAACAAGGGCGATTGCTCTTCGCGGTGCCCGGTCGCATCGACCAACCGAGTAGCGCGGGCTGCCACCAGTTGATTCGCGATGGCGCAACGTTGCTGACGAGCGTCGATGATCTGCTTTCGGAGTTAAATTATCTCGATGGCTTACGACCTGCGCCGATCTCGGAAAAACCCGGGACGCCCGAAGGTACACCGGCTAATCTGACGGTGGATGAAGCGCGGGTATTCGCATGTTTTGCGGGTGGCGCGCAACTGACGCCGGCTGCGCTCGCGGAGCTCACGGGTTTGGCAGCGGCGCCGCTCTCGGCGGTGCTTATGATGCTCGAGCTGAAGCGCGCCATCGCCAAGCGCGCCGACGGATCTTTCGAAGCGCGAAGTTAGCTTCGTGTTTAGCCCGGCGGCCAGGCGAGCGGGCGACGGGCGAGGAGGTGGACGTGCAGGTGGGGGACGGATTCTCCGCCGTCGGGGCCGTTGTTCACTACGAGGCGGAAGCCGTTAGCGAGTTGGAGTTTTTTCGCTAGATTGCCGGCGGTCAGTAAGAGGTGACCGAGTAAGGCTTGATCGTCGGTCGTAGCGGCTCCGATGCGCGGCAGGGCTTTTTTGGGGATGATGAGCAGGTGGACCGGCGCTTGCGGCTGGATGTCGTGCAGGACGATGCAGTGTTCGTCCTCGTGCTCGATTTTGGCGGGGATTTCGCGGGCGATGATGCGCTCGAAAAGGGTCTTGGACATGGGCGGAAGTTGTCGGCGAAATCGGCGGATGACACGGCGGAATTTTAAGCCGCGCCGTGGTTTTTTCGTAGACCGGCCTAGATGAACAGCAGGTGTAAATCGGCGGAGCGGGCGGAGCGGGCGGCGGTGAGTTCGCGGATGAAGGCGAGGGCTTCGGTGTAATCGCGTTGGCGGCGGGGCGTGGCGCGCAGGGCGGGCGGCAGCAAAGCGGGGCGGAGGTTGGTGACAAGCAACGTGGACTCGCGGAAGGCGGCGAGTTGTTTTAGGCCGGTCATGATTCCGGCGCGCGTAAAGAGCGGTGTAGCGGCGTGGGGTGTGGCGGCGGCGTCCCAGTGGAAGAAGCCGTGTTGCGGGAGGTCGGCGAAGCGCTGGGCGAGCAGCTTGGCGGCGGCGGCGTTGAAGGCGTCGTCAAAGGTCGCGGCGAACTCGGGGTGCGCGGCGGTCTGGGTTTCGAGTTCGCCGAGGCTGAAGGTGATGGCGGTCTTAATCTGCTCAGCGAGGTAGAGGTCGCGGCCGGTGACGTGCGCGAAGAGCTCGTTAATGAAGTGCAGGCGACGGAGGTCGTCGCGGGAGCGCGTCATTTCTGCGGTTTGCCGAGGCTGCTGATCTCGTCGACGAATTCGGTGACGTCGCGAAATTCTTTGTAAACGCTGGCGAAGCGCACGTAGGCGACTTGGTCGATGTTGCGCAGGCGTTGCATGACGCCGTGGCCGAGGGCATGCGAAGGAATTTCGGTGTCGAATTGGGCTTCGACGGAATCCATCACGTCTTCGACGAGCATGGTGATTTGTTCGAGGTCGACGGGGCGTTTGTGGCAGGCGGCGCGGACGGCACGGACGAGTTTCTCGCGGTCGAATTCTTCGCGGCGGCCATCGCGTTTGATGACGACGACGCCGTCACGCAGGACGGCTTCGGTCGTGCTGTAACGGTGGCCGCATTCGAGGCATTCGCGGCGACGGCGGATGGTGGAGCCTTCTTTGCTGATGCGAGAATCGATGACCTTGTCCTCGATGGAGGTGCATTTGGGGCAGCGCATGGTCAGGAGAGCGACAGAAAGTTTTTCAAAATGTTCATTCCTCCTTCGGTCGCGATGGACTCGGGGTGGAATTGGACGCCCCAGATCGGGAGCGTGCGGTGGCGGAGGCCCATGACCTCGCCCTCGGCGGTCTCGGCGGTGATCTCCAGGGCGGCGGGAAACGTGGCGCGGTCGACGAGCAGCGAGTGGTAGCGCGTGGCGGCGAAGCCTTGGGGCATGCCGTGAAAAACGTCGGTGTTTTTGTGCAGGATCGGCGAAGTCTTGCCGTGCATGAGGCGGCTGGCGCGAACGACGTGGCCGCCGTAAAAATGGCCGATAGATTGGTGGCCGAGGCAGACGCCGAGGATGGGCTTCACGCCGGCGAAGGCCTGGATCATGTCGAGCGAGACGCCGGCTTCGGCGGGCGAGCAAGGGCCGGGTGAAATGAGGATGCGATCCGGGTTGAGCGCGAGGGCTTCGGCCGGGGTAATCTGGTCGTTGCGAAACACGCGTTGGGTCACGCCCAACTGGCCAAAGTATTGGACCAAGTTGAAGGTGAAGGAGTCGTAGTTGTCGATGACGAGGAGCACGGTAGTCGGGTAACTACTACCTCGTGGATTGACAGCGGGGTCAAGCGCGCGGGTAGGTTGGGGTGCTGCTATGCCCGATCATTTCCAGTTGTTAAAGACCGATACCGCCACCGCTGCCCGTAGGGGTCGCTTGCGCACGCGGCATGGCACGATCGAGACGCCGATCTTTATGCCGGTCGGCACGCAGGGCACGGTGAAATCGCTCACGCCCGTGCATCTGCGCGAGATCGGTTCGCAGATCATCCTCGGTAACACGTACCATCTCAATCTGCGCCCGACCTCGGAGCTGATCCACGAGCTCGGTGGGTTGCACAAATTCATGGGCTGGGACGGCCCGATTCTCACGGACAGCGGTGGATTTCAGGTGTTTTCGTTAGCAAAGTTGCGCGACATCCGGGATGACGGCGTGGCTTTTCAGTCGCACTTGGACGGTAAGAAACTTTTCCTCGGGCCCAAAGAGGTAATGGGGATTCAGCAAAATCTAGGCAGCGATATCGCGATGGTGATCGACGAGTGTCCGCCTTGGCCGTGCGAACGCGACGCGTGCGCGCAGGCCGTGGCGCGGAGTTATCGTTGGGCGCAGCAATGTAAACAGATCGCCATGGACAGCGGTTTTCTCGGCGCGGGTCATCATGTGTTCGCGATCGTGCAGGGTTCCACGTTTGACGATTTGCGGCGCGAGGCGGCCGAGTCCTTGGCCGCGCTGGATTTTCCTGGCTACGCCGTGGGCGGCGTGAGTGTGGGTGAACCCGAACCGGAAATGCTCAAACAGGTTGGAGCGACGACGCCATTCATGCCGGCGGATAAACCGCGGTATACGATGGGCCTCGGCACACCGCCGCAGTTGTTGAAGATGGTCGCGCTCGGCGTGGATATGTTTGATTGCGTGCTACCGAGCCGCGTGGCGCGCAACGGTCTCGTGTTCACACCCGATGGTCCGATCAACCTGAAGAACGAAAAATACCGCAACGATCCGCGGCCTATCGTCGAAGGCTTGGATAATTACACGTGTCGAAACTTCTCCCGCGCGTACCTGCGCCATCTCACGGTCGCGGGCGAAATCTTGGCCTCGACGTTGTGCACGCTGCACAATTTGCATTTTTACCTCGATCTCATGGCGCAGGCGCGGACGCATATCGAAGCGGGTGATTACGCGACGTGGCATCTTGCTTGGGTGGCCCGCTACGAAGCCGGGGCGGCCGCGCGGGTGGCCTGAGCTCCGCTCTCGCCTTACACGCGGAGCTGGGTTTGCTTTCGCTCAGTAATCCTCTTTTTTCCCATGCGTATTCTCGTCACCGGCGGCGCCGGCTTTCTCGGTTCCCATCTTTGTGATCGGCTCATCGCCGAAGGTCATGAGGTGACGGTCATCGACAATCTCTTCACCGGCCGAAAGCAGAATATCGCGCATCTGCTCGAGCATCCGCGTTTCGAATTCGTGCGTCACGACGTGATCGATCCGTTCAAGTTTGAGGTCGACCAGATCTACAATCTCGCCTGTCCCGCCTCGCCGCCGCACTATCAGTACAATCCGATCAAGACGATTAAGACCTCGATCCTCGGCTCGATCAATTGCCTCGGTCTCGCCAAGCGCGTTAAGGCTCGCGTGTTTCAGGCCAGCACGAGCGAAGTTTACGGCGACCCACACGTTCATCCTCAACCCGAGAGCTACTGGGGCAACGTCAACCCTATCGGCAAACGCTCTTGCTACGACGAGGGCAAACGCTGCGCCGAGACTCTTTTTTTCGACTACCACCGCGAACACAAAGTCGATATCCGCGTCGTCCGCATTTTTAATACTTATGGCCCGCGCATGCACGAGTCCGATGGACGCGTCGTGTCCAATTTCATCGTGCAGGCCCTGCGCGGCGAAGACATCACGATTTACGGCGACGGGTCGCAGACGCGCTCGTTTTGCTACGTCGATGATTTGATCGAGGGTTGGCTCCGCTTGATGGCGCAGACCGAGACGGTCGGCCCGATGAATCTCGGTAATCCTACCGAGTTCACGATGCTCCAACTCGCCGAGCTCACGCTCAAACTCGTCGGTGGCAAATCCAAGATCGTGCACAAGCCGCTCCCCTCTGACGACCCCAAGCAGCGCCGGCCCGACATTGCTCTCGCCCAAAAAGTCCTCAAGTGGGAGCCCAAGGTGCCGCTCGAAGAAGGCCTCCAACGCACCATCGCCTACTTCAAACCGCGGGTTTGAGTGGGATATAAATTGGGTCAGCGCGTCCCGCTGTTTCGCCGCCGGGCGTGACATCGCGGCACCGGTCGTTCCGCGACCTGTTTACGCATAGCGCGCGCCCGCCGCTTTTATGCCCTCTGTAGGCGGGATCATTTCTTCATTTGCCAAGCCCAAGGCCCGGGCTACGCTCAGGCCCCCTTCATGCTCTCGTTTCTCTTTAAACGTTTCTCCGGCCGTCATTATCGTAAGTTCCTCGAAAAAAGCCGCCCCATCGTCGCGCGCATCAACGAGCTTGAGTTGAGCTACCAAGCCCTCACCGACGAGCAACTCCGCGCCAAGACCGACGAGTTTCGCGCCCGTATCGCCGCCGCCGCCGACAAACGCGCTGCGCTCGACGCGATTCTCCCCGAGGCATTCGCCACCGTCAAAAGTGCCGCCCGCCGGCTGAGCGGCCGCAAGGTCATCGTCTGCGATCACGAGCTGACTTGGGACATGGTGCACTTCGATGTGCAGCTCATCGGCGGCATGGCGATCCACGAAGGCAAGATCGCCGAGATGGCCACGGGCGAAGGCAAAACCCTCGTCTCCACGCTCCCGCTTTATCTCAACGCCCTCACCGCGCGCAACACCCAGCTCGTTACCGTCAACGACTACCTTGCTCGCCGCGATTCGGAGTGGATGGGACACCTTTACAACTTCCTCGGCGTCTCCGTCGGCTGTATCCAGCAACAGATGTCGCCCGACCTCCGGCGCGAGATGTACGGCCGCGACATCACTTACGGCACAGCCAGTGAATTTGGTTTCGATTACCTCCGCGATAACGGCATGGCCACGCGTCAAGAAGACCAAGTCCAACGCGACCACTGGTTCTGCATCGTGGACGAAATCGACTCCATCCTCGTCGACGAAGCGCGCACGCCGCTCATCATTTCTGGCCCGGCGCCGATCGAACGCGAACAACCCTTCACGCGCATCAAGCCGCCCATCGACCGGCTCGTTAACGACCAGACCCGCCTCTGCAATCGCTTCGTCTCCGATGCGATGGCTCTCCTCGAAAAACCCGCACCCACCCCTGAGGAACGCGACACCGCCGCCCGCAAGATGCTGCAGGTGAAAATGGGCAACCCCAACAATAAGCAGCTCCTCCGCCTCCTCGAGACGCCCGAATGGCGCAAGCTCCTCGACAAGGTCGAGACCGACCTCAACTCCGACCTCAACAAAGACGAACTCTACCGCCTCAAGGAAGACCTCCTCTACGTCGTCGACGAGCGCCAGCATCAAGCCGACCTCACCGAAATCGGCCGCAAGCAACTCCGCCCCGACAACGCCGACGCGTTCGTCTTGCCTGACCTCGCCACGGAATTTTCCGACATCGAGAAAGACACCGCATCGACCCCCGAACAACGCGAAGCCAAGAAACTCGCCGCGCAAAATCACTACGCCGAAATCTCCGAGGAGATTCACGCCATTTCCCAGCTCCTCCGCGCCTATTCCCTCTACGAGCGCGACGTCGAATACGTCGTCCAAGAAGGCAAGGTCATGATCGTTGATGAAAACACCGGCCGCGTCATGCCCGGTCGTCGTTGGTCCGACGGACTCCATCAAGCCGTCGAGGCCAAGGAAGGCGTCATGATCGAGCGCGAGACGCGCACCTACGCCACGATCACGATTCAAAATTACTTCCGCATGTATGAGAAACTCGCGGGCATGACCGGCACCGCCGAGACCGAAGCCACCGAGTTCCAAGACATCTACCGCCTCGCCGTCCAAGTCATCCCGACGAATCGCCCCTGCATCCGCGTGGATCGCAACGACTCGATTTTCAAAACCCGGCGCGACAAATTTAACGCCGTCGTCAAAGAAATCGAAGCCGCCAACCAGCGCGGCCAGCCCGTCCTCGTCGGCACCGTCAGCGTCGAATCTTCCGAGGTGCTTTCCCGCATGTTGAAACGCGCCGGTGTCATTCACGCCGTCCTCAACGCTAAATTTCACCAGCAAGAAGCCGAGATCGTCTCCCGCGCCGGTCAACGTAGTGCCGTCACTATCGCCACCAACATGGCCGGCCGTGGCACCGACATCAAACTCGGTGAAGGCGTCCGCGAACTCGGCGGCCTCATGGTCATCGGCACCGAGCGCCACCAATCCCGCCGCATCGACCGCCAGTTGCGCGGCCGTTGCTCGCGACAGGGCGACCCCGGTCTCACGAAGTTTTTCCTCTCGCTCGAAGACGAGCTCATGCGCCTTTTCCTCCAAGGCAATCTCGCCTCGCGCCTCATGGAAGGCTCCATGAAAGAAGGCGAAGAACTCGAGCATCCGTGGCTCAACCGCTCGATCGAGAGCGCGCAGAAAAAAGTCGAGCAACAGAATTTCTCCGTCCGCAAACGCCTCTTGCAATACGACGACGTGCTCAACCAACAGCGCGAAGTCATCTACGGCATTCGCAACGCCGCTATCCACTCCGAGCGTCCGAAAGAGATCATCTTTGAACAAGTCGGCGAAGAAATCATTTCGCGCCTCGCAGTCGCCGGTTTCGGCGAAAAAGGTGGCGCCACCGTCTCCGGTACCGAAAGCCTCGTCGGTTGGCTCAACACCCATTTCCCGATCAGCGTCACCGCCGCCGAACTCACGGGCAACGATCCCGAAGCGCTCAGCGCCAAGCTCGTCGAGCGCGTGAAACAAGCCTACGCGGTCAAAGAATCCGTTGAGGTGCCAGATGCGCTCGGTGCGCTCGAGCGCTACGTCGTCATTAACGCCATCGATCACCACTGGCAGGAACATCTCACCGAGATGGAAAATCTCCGCCAGTCCGTCGGCCTGCGCAGCTACGGCCAGAAAGACCCGCTCGTGGAATACAAGAGCGAGGCTTATAAATATTTCGAGGAGCTCATGACCAACGTGCGCCTCCAGATCTGCACGGGTCTGTTCCGCAGTGCGTCCAACATCGAGAGTTTTGAAAACATGCTCTCGCTGCTGAGTCGCACCGCCCGCGCCGTCGGCCCCGCCGATGCGCCCGCGGCTCCGCGTCTGGAGACCAGTACGACCGTCACCGGCGGCGGAACCTCTGAAGGCGTCCCGGACGCAGCGCCTGAGATCCAGTTGCCCAAAGTCACGATCCGCCGCGAGACGCCGAAAGTCGGCCGCAACGATCCTTGCCCCTGCGGCAGCGGAAAAAAGTTCAAAGCCTGTCACGGCGCGTGAGTCCGGCTGAGTCAACGCCCGCGCTCGATCCCTACGCGCCCCAACCCTCGTTTTGGCGCGATCAGGCCGATTACGTGACAGCGGCGATCGTCTTCGTTTTCACCGTGGCGCTCACGGTGTTGGCGCTTCCGCCGTACTCGACGCCGGAGCTCGCCTACGCGTGCCTCGTGCCCGGTTTGTTTTGGGCCTATCGCCGGCCGCGATTGCAACTTTATGCCGGCACGATGTTGGCCGCGCAGGCGGTGGCGTGGACGATTTTGCTCGGTTGGTTGCACCACGTGACGTGGGTGGGACTTTTTTTGCTCGGGCCGTTTATCGGCGCGTGGGTGGGCGCGTGGTTCCTCGCGGCGTGGTGGGCGTTACCGCGCATGATCGGGCGCACGACGCCGGTGCGTTTGATGGTTTTACTCGGGCTCGCAGGCTTGTGGTGCATCAACGAGTGGCTGCGCACGTTTGTGCTCGGTGGTTTTCCGTGGTTGCCGCTCGCGGCGAGCCAATGGGAACGCGTGAGCGTCTTGCAGCTCGCGGCCTATACGGGGCAGGGCGGGGTGGCGTTTGTGCTCGTCGCCATGAATCTAGGTTTCGCGGCGTATGCGCACCGGTTGTTTTGCGAAGGCGTCTCGGGTCTCAATAAGCGCAGTCAGGAGTTTTTCCTCGCGGTCTTTTTACTCTTCGTGGCGTTGAGCGTGCACGTGCAGGAGACGTTTAACCGTGCGCCGTATTACACGACGTTGGGGCGGGTGGCGTTCGTGCAACCTTACGTGCCGCAAGATCTGAAATGGGATCCGACGAAGGCGCCGGGCATCATCGCGACGCTCGAAAAAACCACGCTCGCCGCAGCGGCGACCAAGCCCGATCTCATCCTTTGGCCCGAGGCTGTGACGCCCTGGGCCGTGCGCGGGGATTCCAACGTTAAAGACTTCACGGAGTCCCTGGTGAAGCGCGCGGGGACTTCCTTGTTGCTGGGCTCCATCGCGATCGAGGATCTGGGTCGGCCTGAGGAACGTTGGCTCAACGGTGCGTTTCTTGTTACACCCGACGCTGGATTGCAACCGACCTACTACGCGAAACGCAAACTCGTCCCTTTCGGCGAATTTGTGCCGTTTCGGCCGGTTTTGGGGTGGCTCAAGAAATTTGTGCCGATCGGTGATGATTTCGCGCGTGGCACGGAGGCGTCGTCGCTTTTGGTGAACATGCGCGGTGAGTCGGTCGCGTTTGGTGCGTTGATTTGTTATGAGGATATTTTCCCGTCGCTGGCGCGGGCGAGTGTCCTGTCGGGTGCTGATGTGCTGACGGTTGTGACCAACAACGGCTGGTTCGGCGAAGGCGGCGCGGCGTATCAACACGCGTCGCATTCGGTTTTGCGCGCGGTGGAAAATCGCCGCCCCGTGTTGCGCTGCGGCAATGGCGGTTGGAGTGGTTGGATTGACGAATTTGGCAACGCGCGTTTCACGATGCGCGAGGAAAGCGGAAACATTTATTTCCGCGGCGCCCAAGTCACCACGATCGCGCGCGACTCGCGTTGGATCGGGCGCACGAGTTTTTATACGAAGCACGGTGATTGGTTTGTACTGCTGAGTTTGGCGCTGGCGGCGGCGGCTTATTTTCTGCTTTCGAGTCACGTGCCGGTGCGATCGCGGCGTTGATTTTACGGACTGTCCGTTGGGCCGCGCTTTGCGTCGGCGGCATAGATTTCCGCCCCTGTATAAGCCTCCGTTAATTAACCCAGCGGATGGCCTAGCCCCTGTAAACCCTATGCAACGTCCCTTCGTCTTCGTGTCCCGTCGCATCGCGACTACGCTTCCAACTTTGGCGTGTCTGCTCGCCGGTCTTGTTGTCACCGCTTACGCCCAGTCCACCGCCGAAACTCCCGAGATCGCCGCGCGCAATGCCGCCGCTAAAGCCGCTGCCGCCAAAACCCCCGATCTTTCAAAAGACGGCGCGGTGGTGCTCACGCCGTTTCAGGTCAATTCGACGAAGGATTCGGGGTACTTCGCGGAAAACACACTCGCCGGTTCGCGCCTCAACACCAACTTGGCCGATCTCGCCGCCTCGATTACGGTCGTGACCAAGCAGCAGATGGACGACACCGCAGCCTTGGACATCAACGACGTGTTCAAATATGAAGCCAGCACGGAAGGCTCCAGCTCGTATACTCCGTCGATCACCGATCGCGGTACGGCCAAGGATTCCATCGCGGGTTACAGCTTTGGCAATAACGGCGACTCTTCCACCAATGCCCAAGCTAACCGCGTCCGCGGTTTGGCCGCTCCCGATGCTGCCATTAACAATTTTCCGACGAATAACCGTATCCCCTTCGATTCGTACAATACCCAGTCGGTTGAAATCACTCGCGGGCCCAACTCTCTGCTTTTCGGCCTCGGTACGCCTGCGGGTATCGTCAATCAGACTTCTGCTCAAGCGGCCCTAAATCGTAACACCAATCAGGTCGTGATGCGCACCGATCAATACGGCTCCTTCCGTACCTCGCTCACGATGAACCGCTCGCTGCTCAAGGACAAACTCGCCGTCTACGGCGCGTTCCTCTACAACGACCAACAATTTCAGCGCAAACCCTCGCGCGATCTGACCCGTCGCCAATACGGCGCGCTCACCTACAAACCTTTCAGCAAAACCGTCATCCGCGGCTTTGCGGAAAACTATCAGAACAACGCCAACCGCCCCAACTCACTCACGCCGCGTGATTTTGTTGCTCCGTGGTTTACCGCTGGGCGCCCCGTTTACGATCCGACCACCCGCATGATCACCGTGCTCGACACGAATCGCGTCGTCGGCCCGTACGTCTCCAACATCAACTCCCCCGGTTACAACGCCGCGGTGAACACCATCCTTGGTGCCGGCGCTCCGGGCACCATCACCTCGCCGCAATTCGTCCCCGGTATCCAGTTCGACGATACCTCCCGCCCGCTGCGCCTGATCGACGGTGGCCAATCCATCGCCTACTTCCAGCGCAACCCCGTCCTCTACGCACCCGCGCAGACCAATCCCGCGACCGCGACCCCCACGCCCGCTTCCCTCGGTTGGGTCACTGGCGACTCCCGTTATCTGATGCTCGATCGTCAGTGGTCCTCGTCGGTTAATTTACCGATCCCGACCGCGCTCATTAATGGCAAAACCTACACCTACGGCAGCTACCAGATTCCCGGCGTCACCAACAAGGCGATCTACGACTGGACCAAATACAATCACCTCCAGACCAACTTCGCCAAAGTTCGCGCCTCCAATTATAACTTGGAGCTCGAGCAACAAATTCTCCCCGACCTGTTCTTCAGCGCCGGCTGGCTCCGTCAAGACGTTGAGAGCGTGGAAAACTACACGATGAATCAACTCACCGGTGCCACCATCCAGGTCGATACGAATCAAAAACTCGTCGACGGCACCCCGAATCGCTATTTCGGTCTCCCGTTTGTCTCTGAAGGCGTGGGCGGCGGTATCGATACGTTTTATACGCCTCAGACTGACGACAACTACCGCGCCATGCTCGCTTACGACTTGGACATGACCAAGCGCAACGGCCTGCTCAAGTGGCTCGGCCACCATCGCCTCCTCGGCCTCTGGTCGCAGCAAAACGTCGACCGCGCCGTCGAGCGTTGGCGCAACGGCTTTGTGGGCGGCGATGCCGACGGCACCCTGCGCTACGTGCCCAACCTCACCATCCCCGGCCGCGACTTAGCGACCGCCTCGTCGCTCATGCGTAAATACTACATGGCCAGCCCCGGCGGCGCCCAAGGCGTCTCCACGCACTCAGCGGGTTTCTACGGCAACCAAGGCTGGAACGCTCCTGCCACCTCGCAGATTCAAGTTTACAACTACAACACCGGCCAATTCCAGAACGACACGGTCGTCGAACAATCTACGTTCTCCAGCGCTGGCAGTTTCCGCACCCGTCGCGAGGTTAAGAGCTGGACGCTCGCCGCTCAAAGCTACCTGTGGGAGGATCGCCTCATCGCCACGTTCGGTTTTCGCCATGACGATTACCGCGCCCGCATCACCTCGCCCGGCGCCCTGACCGACGTCAAAGGCAAGGTCACCGAAGCTGCTCTCACCAACGCCCAACTCTTCAACAACGGCGTCTCCGGTATCATCAACCACGACCTCGTCATGAGCCGCTGGGGCCGCTGGGACGAACTCCAAGGCGACACCAAAACCGTCGGCGCCGCCTTCCGCCCGCTCAAAAACCAAGGCTTTATTCGCCGTATGGTCGGAGAAGATACGCTCGCTTCCGAGTTCCTCCAAAGCCTCACGTTCTACTACAACAAATCCGACAACTTCAATCCGCCGGCCACTTACCAGACGGATTATTTCTTCAAACCTCTCCCGAAGCCCACCGGCTCCGGCCACGACACCGGCATCGGCTTCAACCTCTTCCGCAACAAACTCGTTGTCCGTCTGAACTGGTATGAAAATCAAAGCCAGAACGAGCGCACCGGCGCCGCTGGCACTCTGCTCACCCGTCTGGCTTATTCGGATACGACCACCGGTCTCGCTTGGGCCAGCGCTGTGCAACGCATCCGCAACGGCGTCGCCGCCGGCCGCTCGCTCAACGACATCATCGCGGTCTCCAACTGGAACTCTGATACCGTCAACCCCGTCAACGATCCCGCCAACCAACAGAAAATCTACGACCTGATCAAACTGCCGCTCAACTACTACAGCGGCCTCAGTTCCGGCGCCACGCAGGAAAGCAAAGCCAAGGGCGTTGAACTTCAGCTCACTTATAATCCGCTGCCAAACTGGACTATGAAAGTCACCGGCAGCAAACAGCAGAGCACCTATACCAACATCGCCCCTCAATACGACGCCTGGCTCGCCGAGCGCCTCCCCAAGTGGACGACCAATGCGGCCTCGGACATTCCTGATTTCATCGACCCCACCACGAGTCGTCGTTGGTCGCTGAAAAACTTCTGGACCGGCTACGGCTACTCCAGCGTGGCGCAGATCGAAAACACCGACGGCAACACCAGCGCCCAAGCTTACTTCAATAACGTCGTCGCTTCGCAGGTTGCCCTCGCCAAAGCCCTCGAAGGCGCGCGTTCACCCCTTGAGCGCCAGTACCACGCTTCCTTCCTCACCAACTACAACTTCCTCGGTGGAAAGCTGAAAGGCTTCGCCGTCGGCGGCAGCGAGCGCTGGGAATCCCGCGCCGCGATCGGCTTCTACGGTAAAGTCGGCGATCCTATCAATTCGCCCACCGTCATTAACCTCAACGACGTGAATCGCCCCGTTTACGACTCGGGCAATTACTTCACCGATCTCTGGGTTTCCTACTCCCGGAAAGTTTTCAACAACAAGATCGGCTGGAAACTGCAGCTCAACGTGAACAACGCCACGGAGAACGGCCGCCTCATGCCGACCCAAGTTAATTTCGACGGCACGCCATGGGCCTTCCGCATCATCGACTCGCGCCAATTCATCCTCACGTCGACGTTCAACTTCTAATCGCGGCCTGATCCGCGTCGCCCGTCAGCTCCCTCGTAATTGAGGGAGCTTTTTTTTGGCCTGTCGGGCCGCGCGTGAAACCGTCACAATGCTCTTCGTCCCATGGCTCCGGTCTCACTCCGCACTTCTTTCTTCGTCGCTTGGTTCACGCGCTTTGCCCCGCTCGTCCTCGTGCTCGTGATCGCACTGGTCTACGCCCGCAGCCTCCACGTGCCGTTTCTTTTCGACGACGCCGACGCGGTGCTGCGCAATCCCACGATTCGCCGTCTCGATGCCTGGGCCATCATAAATCCGCCCGCCGATGGCAGCACCACGACGGGCCGACCCGTGGTGAATGTTTCCTTCGCTCTCAACTATGCCGTCAGTGGTGAAGCCGTTTGGAGTTATCACGCTTTCAACGTCGCGATCCACGCGCTCGCCGCGCTCGCGCTCCTCGGCCTCTCGCGCCGCACGCTCGTGGCGCTGGATCCTTCGGCCGCGACATTTTCGCCCGTGTTGGCCGCGCTGATCGCGCTCCTGTGGGCGTTGCACCCGCTACAAACGGAAACCGTCATCTGCATCGCGCAGCGCACCGAAGCGCTGTGCGGCTTGTTTTATTTGCTCACGCTGTACGCGTTCGCGCGCGCTGGCGCGGAGCCGACTCACGACTCGCGGCGCTGGCATGGTATTTCCGTTGCCGCCTGCCTCATCGGCATGGCGACCAAAGAAGTCATGGTGACCGCGCCGCTTGTTGTGCTGTTGTACGATCGCACGTTTTTCGCGCGCAGTTTTGCGGCCGCGTGGCGCCAGCGTCGTAGTTTTTACGTCGCGCTTGCGGCCACGTGGTTGCTGCTCGTTTATCTTGTTCTGCAAAACAGCGGCTCGCGCGGTGTCGCGGCTGGTTTCGGACTGGGCGTCTCGCCGTGGAATTATTTGCTGAAACAGGCCGAAGCCCTGGTGCTTTATTTGCGCCTCTCGGTTTGGCCGCATCCGCTCGTGCTCGATTACGGAACGGCGGTTCCGAGCTCACTTGCAGAAGTGGGGTGGCAAGGAGTCGCGGTACTAGTGTTGCTCGGCGGCACGATCTGGGCGCTCGTGCGCCGGCCGGTGCTTGGTTTCGTCGGTGCGTGGTTTTTTCTCATCCTCGCGCCGAGCTCGAGCTTCATCCCTCTCATCACGCAAACAGTCGCCGAGCATCGGATGTGCCTTCCGCTCGCGGCGGTTGTCGTCGGGTTTGGGTGCGGGTTGATCCGTCGTTTTGGTAATTGGGCGCTCTGGTTTTTGGCTGCGCTGATTCCGGTGCTCGCGGGCATGACGATGGCGCGCGTGGCTGATTATCGCGATGCGATCACGATCTGGACCGACACCACCACGCACGCTCCGAACCAGGCGCGCGCATGGACTCATCTCGGCGCGGCTTACGTCGCGGCCAACCGCCCCTCCGAAGCGCTCGCGCCGTTGGATCGCGCGCTCGCCATCAATCCCGCCGACCACACCGCTCGCCGCAATCGCGCCCTCGCGTTGCTCTCGCTGGGTCGCGCGGACGAGGCTGCGGTGATTTTCGCGGCCTTGCCTGCGCGTGAACCGGGCGAGGCCGCCGAGTATTTCGCGCTCGGCAACGCCTTTGCCCGCGACGGAAAATTCCCCGAGGCCGTCGCCGCTTACACGCGCACGGTTACGCTGGACCCTCTGCACATCGCCGCCCGCGCCAATCTCGGCAATGCGCTGCTCGTCTCCGGTCGCGCTCGCGAAGCCATCGCTGCCTACGAAGCGGCCTTGCGGCTGAATCCGAGTGATCGCCGTTTGCTCGATAATCTTGCCATAGCCCGTGAAACGGCGGCCGCGCGCCGCTGACGGTCCGGTTTAGGATCGGGAATGTTCACCGGCTTTTCGCCTGACAACGGCGCGGCAGGCTCTGAGATTTTCCCCGATGTCTCCCCAACTTCTTCGTCGCGCCGTCGAGGCGCTTTCCACGTTCAAGATTGAGACGCCCTCTTGGGGCTTCGCCGATACGGGTACGCGCTTCGGAAAATTTTTCCAAGACGCCGCCGCGATCGACATGAACGACAAGCTCGCCGATGCCGGTCACGTGCACGCGCTCACGGGTTGCTGCCCGACGGTGGCTGCGCACGTGCTCTGGGATTTCAAGGCCGGCGAAGATCCGAAGGCCGTCGTCAAACTCGCGCGCAAGCACGGCGTGAAAATTGGCTCAATCAACCCGAACCTTTTCCAAGACCAGTGCTACAAATGGGGCGCGTTCGCCAATAACGACGCCTCTATCCGCGCGCGAGCTGTCGCGCATTGCGTCGACTCGGCGAAGATCATGCAGGCTGTGGGCAGCGAGTATCTTTCGCTCTGGTTTGCCGAAGGCACGAGCTATCCCGGCCAAGACAACATCCGCGCCCGCAAGGCGTTTTTCGAGCAGAGCCTCAAAGATCTGCACAAGAGCATCGGCCCGAAGCAGACGATGCTCGTGGAATATAAACCTTTCGAGCCCGCCTTCTACGCGACCGATATCGCCGATTGGGGCATGGCTTACATTCTCGCCAAAAAAGCCGGCCCGCGCGCCAAGGTGCTCGTCGATACCGGCCACCATTACGTCGCGCAAAACATCGAGCAGATCGTCGCCTGGCTCCTCGATGAAGACATGCTCGGCGGTTTCCATTTCAACGACCGCCGCTACGCCGACGACGATCTCACTCTCGGTTCCATCGACCCGTATCAAGTTTTCCGCATTTTCCACGAGATTCACACCTTCGCCGCCGAGCGCGGGCGCCAGCCGAAGATCGCCTACATGATCGACCAATCGCACAACGAAAAACCCAAGATCGAAGCGACGATTCAGACCGTGGTCATGGCGCAGGAACTCTACGCCAAGGCGGCCCTAGTCGATCACGTCGCTCTTCGTCGGGCCCAAACTGCCAACAACGTCGTCGACGCCGAACTCGTCTTGAAAAAAGCGTTCTTCACCGACGTCTCGCCCGCGCTCGCCGCTTGGCGCAAGGCCAACAAACTCCCCGCGGATCCGCTCGCGGAACACCGTCGCACCGGCTACGCCCGCACGGCTGCGGTTGAGCGCAAACGCCGCCGCGCTGCCCTCGGTATTAGCCAGGCTGGCAGTTACGCCTGAGTCGACGAGCCGGTGATTTCTCCGGTTCTCGCTTTGCCCGCCGAACGCCTCAGGGCGGGCGGGCTTTGATTTTTCAGCGGAAAAATGCGTGCACTCGGCGCATCGGCCGCGCTATCTCATGCTCGTCTCGCAACCCCTTTTACCCATGAGCACGCCTTCTTATTGCCTCACGCCCGAACAACAGAAATTTTACGCCGACAACGGCTACCTCCTCGGCCTGCCGCCGATTTTCTCCCGCGCGGAGATGGACCGCATCAACGCCGAATTACCCAACATCCTCGCTCTGCTTGAGCCCGGAGAGACTTCGAAAGACATCCGTGAATGGCACGAAGCCAGCACCTACCTCTACGAAATCGCGATGCACCCACGCATCCTCGATCTCGTCGAAGGCATCCTTGGGAAAAATTTCTACATGTGGGCGAGCAGCTTTTTCATCAAAGAGCCGCATACGAATTCCACCGTGGGCTGGCATCAGGACGCGTATTACTGGCCGATGACGCCCCACAATTCCGTCACCGTCTGGCTCGCGTTTGACGACGTCGATGAAGTCAACGGCGGTATGAAACTGCTCCCCGGCTCGCACCGCGGCGGCATTATCAAGCACAAGAAATCACTCACCACTTCTTCCGTGCTCACGCTCGAGCTCGCCGACGGTTCCGATTTCAGCGCCGACAACGCCATCCAATTTCGTCTCAAAGCCGGCGAATGTTCCCTGCACGACGACCGCGCTATTCACGGCTCGCCCGCCAACCCGAGCGACCGCCGCCGCGCCGGCCTCACCGTCCGCTACTCGGGCACCAACGTCAAAAACGACCTCGCGGTGAACCCAAATTTCAAAACCTATCTCTGCCGCGGCGTGGACGAGTTCCGCCATAATCCCATCGGCGTGCCTCCGACCACGCGTTACGGCCGGCCGAGTTTCAAGGCCGTGAGCAACGAAGAGGCTGGCAAAGTCTAATTCGCGTTTTGAGCGGGGCGCTCGCGCCCCGCGCGCTTTGCTCCGATCAGAAACCGGGAAACGGCTTCGCGCGTTGGCACAGCTGGAGCGGGATGCCCCACGGGTCGCGCAGCATGATGAGCAGGGAGCCATCCGGCTGTGGTTCTTCAAGGAAAAGCTTCGCGCCGGCGGCTTCGAGACGCGCGCGGTCGGCGCGGGCGTCGCTCGTGTAGAGCGCGAAATGAAAACACAGCGGATGCGCGGAAGCGTAATCGGGAATCGCGGCGCTGGGGTTGTGATAAATTTCAATCGTCACACGGCCTGTGTCGTCGGCGAGAAAGTGCGTGAACGGCGCGTCTTCGCGGCGGCGCGCGATTTGAAAGCCAGCGTGGCTGCCGTACCAAGCGGCCATGGCGCGGGGATCGGGAACGTTCAGGGCGAAGTGTTCGAATTTCATAAAATAAAAAACGCGCTTAGGCGGGAATCAATTGAGGCGCCAAATCGTGAAGTTGAGCCACGTGGCGAAAGTAACCCAGGTTAGGTACGGCGCCCAAAGCAGCGCGGCCACGCGGTCGAGGTGGATGAGACGTACTTGCAGCGCGAAGAGCAGGCCCCAGAATACGACGATTTCCACGAGTGCAGCGCCGGGATTGTGCGCGCCGAAGAACAGCAGCGACCAGACGACGTTGAGGAAAAGTTGCGCGAACCAGAGCACGATCGTGGAGCCCGCGCCCGATTCAGCGCGACGCAACCAGACGCGCCACGCGGCGATCGCCATAAATAAATAAAGCATCGACCAAACGGGCGCGAAGACCCAGTTCGGCGGATTCCACGACGGCTTTGCTATCGTGGGATACCACGTGGTGACGCTTGCCGTCGTCGTCAACGCACCGATGGCCGATGCCGCGAAGGCGATGACGATAAAGAGAGTGAGGGCGAGCCAGCGGTTCACGACCCAAGCGAAACGACGCCGCTGAAACTTGCAATCCTCGCCCGTGCCTCAGGCGGCCGCGCTGAAGACCTCGCGCAAGATTTTCACGGCGGCCGCAAGTTCATCGGCCGTAGCGGTGAGTGGCGGAAGGAGACGGATGACGTTCCCGCCGGCCATGGGCGCGAGCAGGCCGTGTTCGCGGAGCGCGGCGACGGTGGGCGCGGGATCGGAGCTCAGTTGAAGACCGACGAGATAACCTTGGCCGCGGAAAGCGGTGAGACGCGCGGGGAAATCGGCGACGAGTTGGCGGAGCGCGGCGTGCCATGGCTCGCTCCGCGTGCGCACCTTGGTGAGGAGGTCGTCGGACTCGATCACGTCGAGAACGGCGAGCGCAGCCGCGCAGGCGAGGGGCGTGCCGCCGAAGGTCGTACCGTGGTTGCCGGGTTTAAACAGTTCGGCGTGGCGGTCGCGGACCCAAATCGCGCCGATGGGAAAACCGCCGCCGAGGCCCTTGGCCATGCCGATAGCGTCGGGTGTGACGCCCGCGTGTTCGAACGCGAAAAAATGTCCGGCGCGACCGATGCCGCTTTGCACCTCGTCGAGTAGGAGCAGCAGATTGTGCTGATCGCAAAGTGCGCGCAGGCCGCGGAGAAATTCGGGCGTACAGACGTTGATGCCGCCTTCGCCTTGAATCGTCTCGACGAAAATCGCGGCCGTTTGGTCGTCGATGAGTGCAGCGAACGATTCGAGATTATTGAGTTCGCCGAACACAAAACCTGGCACGAGCGGACGAAATCCTTTTTGGATTTTTTCCTGCGGAGTGGCGCTCATGCCGCCGTAGGTGCGGCCGTGGAAAGCATTTTTGGCGCAGATGATTTTCGGGCATTTACTCTCTTCGCCGCTCTTGGCGATGCCGTGGAGCCGCGCGAGCTTGATCAAGGCTTCGTTGGACTCGGCGCCGCTGTTGCAGAAAAAAACGCGGCCGGGGCCGGCGTAGCCGACGATACGTTGTGCGAGTTGGCCTTGATTGGGATGACGGAAAAGATTGCTGACGTGGATGAGCGTGGCGGCTTGGGCCTGAACGGCGGCGACCCAACGCGGGTGGCAATGGCCGAGTGCATTGACCGCGATGCCGGTGGTGAAATCCAAGTAGCGGCGGCCGGCATCGTCCCAGACGTAGGTGCCTTCGCCGCGAACCAAGTTCACGGACGGACGACCGTAGTTTTTCATCACATACGCATCGTAGAGAGCGGCGGTGTCGGCGGGCGAAACGGAAGCGGAAGGATTCATGGCGGCGGGACGAACAAAGACAGATCGGGCGGCGCGGGCAAGAGTGCGCGTGGTCGGTGCGCGTAAAAATTGCGCACCTCAGTCAAAGCTTTGGCGGGAGTTAGTGCGCAGGAAATCGGCGATGGCGGTGGTAAAGACCTCGCCGAATTCTTCGCGTTTCTTTTCGCCGATGCCGGGAATGCCTTCGAGAGCGGCGAGCGTTTGCGGATATTCGCGCGCGAGGGCGCGGAGGGTGTTGTCGCCAAAAACAATGTAGGCGGGAACCTTGCGCTCGTCGGCGAGTTTTTTGCGGAGCGCGCGGAGACGTTCGAAAAGAATTTCGTCGCAAGCGATGTCGCCCTCGCGGCGAGTGGTGACGCGGCGGGATTTGGGCGTGTCGATGGGCTTGGTGAGCGTGATGGACGTACGCGCGCGGAGAATGTCGCGGCCGGATTCGGTCAGCTCAATCGTGGCGTATTCGCCGGGACCGATGCCGATGTAGCCCAGGCGCAGGAGCTCGCGGCCGATGCTGCCCCACTGGGAGCGGGAAAGCTCGTGGCCGATGCCGTAGGTCGTGAGACGGTCGTGGCCCCAGCGGGTGATTTTTTCGGTCTTCGCGCCGGTGAGGACTTCGATGACGTGGTTCATGCCGGTGCCGAAGCGGGAATTTTGCTGGATGCGATAAACGCAGGAGAGGAATTTTTGGGCGACGATCGTACCATCGAAACTCTCGCGTGGTTCGGAGCAGTTGTCACAGGCGCCGCAATTATCGAGCGGGAAGGTTTCGCCGAAATACTGGAGTAATTCGACGCGACGGCAACTGGCGTTCTCGGCGTAGTGGACGATTTGGCGGAGCTGGGTGCGGGCGATGGCGCGTTCCTGTTCGCCGGTGATCTCGTCGAGAAAGTGGGTTTGCTTGGCAATGTCGCCGGCGCTGAAGAGCAGCAAGCAGTCGCCGGGGAGACCGTCGCGGCCGGCGCGGCCGGTTTCTTGGTAATAGCCCTCGATGTTTTTGGGCAGGTCGTGGTGGATGACCCAGCGGACGTTGGGTTTGTTGATGCCCATGCCGAAGGCGATTGTGGCGCAGATGATGCGCGTGTCGTCGCGGAGAAACATTTCCTGGTTGCGGGCGCGTTCCTCGGCGGCGAGACCGGCGTGATACGGGCGGGCGAGGAAACCGCGGCCAGCGAGGGAATCAGCGACGCGCTCGGCCGTGGCGCGGCTCGCGCAGTAGATGATGCCGCTCTCGTGTTCGCGCTTGCGGACGAAATCGATGATCTGTTTCGCGGGTTCGTCTTTGGGGACGACGCGGTAAGTGAGATTCGGGCGGTTGAAGCTCGCGACAAACGTCTGCGGGTCGCGGAGCTTCAAGTGCGTGATGATGTCTTCGCGCACGCGACCCGTGGCGGTGGCGGTGAGTGCCATCATGGGCACGTCGGGTAACGTCGTGCGGAGTTTCGCGAGTTGGCGGTATTCGGGGCGGAAGTCGTGGCCCCACTCGGAGACGCAATGCGCTTCGTCGATGGCAATCGCGGTGACGTTCCACGCTTTGAGGTTTTCCACCCAGCCTTCGAGCATGAGCCGCTCCGGGGCGACGTAGAGCAGTTTGTATTCGCCGCGGTGCAGGCCGCGGAGACGCGCGCGGGCTTCCTCGGCGCCGAGCGTGGAATTCAGAAACGTGGCGGCGACGCCGCTGGATTGGAGGGCGTCGACCTGGTCCTTCATCAACGCGATGAGTGGCGAGACGACGACGGTCAGGCCCGGGCGGGCGAGCGCGGGCAATTGAAAACAGAGAGATTTGCCGCCGCCGGTGGGGAGCAGCGCGAAGACATCCTCTCCGACGAGATTGGCCTCGATGATTTCACGCTGCAGCGGCCGGAACGTGGAATAGCCGAACGTGGACTTGAGGAGCTGCGGGAGCGTGGGCACGGCGTGATGCGATAGGAGCGGAAAGCGTAAGAGGCTTCGCCCCGTCGAGCGCAAGGGGCAATCACGGCGCGCCACAGTCAAGCGGGAGCGCGGGCGGCGGGTCCCCGCGCGATTATTTACGCATGGGCCTGACGGGAACGGGCGAGGCCTGCGTGGCAGCGGGTGTAAGGGACGGCGAAGACGGCGCGGCCAGGTTGCGCAAGAAATTGCTGGGGCCCATGACGAAGCTCCACGCGGGATGCTCGAGGCTGCCGGTGAGTTTCACTTCGAAGACGTTGGAAAAAGGCGTGAGGACCGCGCCCACGATGCTTTTTAGGAAAAGGCTGCTTTCTTGGAACGGATAGATCTTGGCTTTGAAATCGAGGGTGCGGGCGTCGAGCGCGTAACTGCCGCTGCCGACGATGGCGGAGTTGGAGCCAGTGAGGCCGACGTCAGAAAATTCGAGCAGAGGGCCGTTGATTTTGAAGTTGGCGCGGGCGGCGTTGAAGCGGAGCGAGGTGAAACTGAAGAGCTCGGAGAGCAGGCCGAGGAGTTTGACTTCGCCGAGCGAGGCGCCGTCGAGGGTGGCGCTGCCCTCGCCGTGATAACTGTTGGGATCGGCGCTGGTGCCCTCCGCGGAAAGGGCGAGAGAAATGCGGACGTTGGATTTTTCGGCGAGGAAGCGATTGGGCGCGGGCGGGGGCGTGTTTTTGCGGCGGGCGGCGTAAGTTTCGAGGACACTGATGGCGCGGCCGAGGCTGGCGTCTTTGAGCGCGTAATCAAAACCGACGCGGCGTTGGGCCCCGGTGCCGGAGACTTTGGCGCGCCCGGTGGCGGTACCGCCTGCGAAGTCGAGGTCGAGGCGGTCGAGCGTGAGCGTGTCCTCGCGGAGGGTGCCATTGAAGGCGAGGCGCTCGACGGGAAAATCGTGGAAGCGGAATTCGGTGTTGGTTTCCGCATTGAGGTCGATGGATTGGTGCGCGCCGGCCGGTGAGCTGGCGCTGTCGATCCGGCCAGAAAGCCGGAGTGTGGGTGGCGAAGTGAACGTGAAGGGCTCCAGAATGTCGCGGGCCGCGGCGCCGAAGATTTTTTCGGCGAGGCTGAGATCGATGGCGTTACTCGTGAGGGCGAAATCGAAGCGTTGCCACTCTTGCGAAACGGGATCGAGCGCACGCGTGAAGGTGCCACGCAGGGAGCCGGGGCCTTCGGTGGCGTTGAGTTCGAGGGCTTCGAGAAAATGCGGGCGGATGAAGAGACGAGCGCGGGCGTAATCAAAGTGCGCGCCGCGTAGTACGGCTGAGTCGGCTTGGGCGGCGACGATCACGCGAGATTCGCCGCCGGTGTTGCGGCCCCAACGGCCGGCAACTTCGACGTTGGCGGGCGGCGGCGCGTCGGGAAATTCAAAGGTTTTAAAAAAATCCGGCCACCAAGCACCGAACCATCCGGAGATGTCGATCGGGCGAAGTTGCCCAGCGAGCAAGAAGCGGTAGCGGTGGGTGGCGGGGTCGTGTTCGTAAGAGCCGCGCGCGTAGTTGGGGCCGATCCGAGCGAAGACTTCAGGGGCGAACCAGCGAGAGGGCGTCAGCTCGAGCACGGTGCGCGCGTCGCTGATGGGCACGTGGTAGGCGTTGATGATCGGAATCGCGAGGCGGGCGTGGAGTTTTTCCCATTTCCAGCCGGGTCCGAACCGGGCGTGGGCGTCGCTGATCGTGACGGGTTGGGGAAAATCGATCCAGGTCGTGACGCGGTGGCCGATGCGCTCGCTGATGAGATCGAGCAGGCCGTCGTCGACGCGGGCGTTGAAATCGACGTCGGCGGTCTGGGCGTTAAGATCAACCTGCGCGCGGGCGGCGAGGGGAAGGCCTGCCACGCGGGTGTTGAGTTCGGCGACGATGCGCGGGAGTGGCTGCGGGGCGATGCGCAGCGAAGGCGCGTGCAAGGTGACGCCGGCGGCGGTGATCTCAGCGGCGGAGAGCTCGAGGTCTATGGGGCTGGCGGTGAACGTGGTCGGTTGGAACTGAACGCGGACGAGGGCTTGCAGTCGCGTGGCGGTGGTCTGGTTGGCCGGGGCGGCCAGATCGTCGGCGCTGAGGTGGAGCTGGGCCGTGATCGGTTGCGCGGCGCTCAGGGGCAGGCGCGTGGTGGCGGTGATCGGGCCGGTGGTGAGGGCGGGCTTCGTGAGATTGAGGCTCTGGGCGTGGACGGTGAAATCCGCGAGGGCTGGGCCGGAGCCGTTTGGGGTGAGGACGACGTCGAGCGTGGGTTGCTCAAGTTGACTGAGTTGCGCGGCGATGGCGCCGAGGCCGCGGGCGATGGCCGGAAAGTTTTTGGCGAGGTAAGCGGGAATCGGGAGCGCAGCGTCGGCGTCGTGGTTTTGGGGCGGGAGAGGAAGCGTGCCTTGAGCGGTGACGCGGAGGGCACCGAGTTCGAAGGTGAGGTGCGGGATAACGAGAGTTTTAGCGGTAGGGAAAAGCGTGGTGTCGAGATTGCGCACCAGTTCCTCGGCGCGGCCCGAGGGGGAGAGCATCGCGGGGAGTAGCAAGGTGACGCCGGTGGCGTGGAGTTCGAGTTCTTCGGCGCGGCCGATGAGCAAGGCCCAAGGATCGAGGCGCACGTAAAGGGCGCGGGCGGTGAAGATCGGATCGGGGTAGGCGGGGAGATGGCATACGACGTCCTCGACGAGGAGCCGGCCCGAGGGATCGAAAGTGGTGCGGCCGAAGGTGGTGCTCACGCCCGAGGCGGCGAGGCGCGTCTCGATGGCGCGCAGCAGCGGCCGCGGGAGCTCAAGTTCGCTGCTGGTGAGGATGTGGATTTGAAAGCCGAGGGCGACGAGGAGCAGTAGCCAAAGCGTCCAACAACCGAGCGTGAGCACGGCCTGCGCGCACAGGCGCGTGGCTTGCCAGCAAGGTTGGATAAAACGGTGCATCAAGGGACGAGAAATACGGCGGGCGTGAGCGGACGCGGCAGGCCGATTTATTTTTTAACGGCCGCAGGAGCAGGTGCGGGGCCAGGATCGGCGCGATAGGTGAGCGACCAAAGCGCGTCGACGGCGGATTGTTCGAGTTCGAACACAGCGTTGAACTCTTGAGAACCGGCGAGTTGTTGCGTGCCGCCAAAACGTTCGGAAAGGAGTAGGCTGGTGACGGGAGCGGGGGCACCGACGGCAGCGCCGGGAAGGGCGAGCGTGGCATCAAGCCGGTAACGCCAAGGACGATCTTCACCGAGGAGCAGGACTTTTTGGGTGAAACCGTCTTGCGGAAAATGTTTCGCCCGCAAGGTGCGTAGCGCGGCGACGAGGGTGGTGAGCGCGGGCGCTTGCGGGGCGGAGGCGGGGGGGCGGCCGGCGTCGTCGAGGGTGATGTCGAAAACAGATTGGTTGGTGGCGAGATCGGTGAGACGGAGCGTGGTGAGGCGGGCGCCGGAGGGGAGTTCGAGCAAGAGGCGTTCGCGCCAGGCGGCGGCGGTCGTGGGCGTCTCTAGGCGGAGGATGTCGGGATTGACGGCGTAGATGAAGGCGGCGCCAAGCTGACGGGCGTAGGCGAAGTTGTCGCGTTGGCTGGCGAGGCCGAGTTGGAGGGTGAGAGTGTTGGCGTTGTTGAGTCCAGAGGCGGATGGGTTGGGGGTGGGTAGTTTGTTTAACGTGAGAGTGACTTCGCGTTCAGGTCGGGCGAAACCCCAGTTCTCGAGGTCAGCGGCGGTGGGGGCGTCGCTGGTGAAGTTTTGGGCGGCGAGGAGATTGAGTTGTTCCAAGAGGCGTTGGACCGCGGCGCGATCGGCGGGCAAGGTCTGCGGGGCGGTGTCGCCGGCGTCGCGGCGGATGATTTGCCAAGGGGCGGCTTCGGCGGAGTTGGCGGGGGCTTCCAGCCGTTGAAGGGTGAGGGTGGGCTGACTCGGGGTGTTGGGGGCGCGGAGGGTGATCGCCGTGACGGCGGCGGGGTCGAAATCAAGGACGCGTTTTTCGCGGAGACGTTCTTGGGCTTGGTCGAGGGTGTCTTTGAGGGATTGCGGGCCGGTGGGGAGGGCGACGGTGAAGAGCGCGGCGCGGCCTTCGATCTGGGCGTAATAATCCGTGGTGGCGGCGGCGGTTTTGTTGGCGGGCGCGGAGGAAGTGGATGTGGTGGGCGCGGATGGCGGGACAGGTGTGCCCAGGAGAAGGGTTTCGCGGCGGTTGTTGCCTTCGATGGTGATTCGGTAGGTGGGAGCGGCGGAAGGGAGCGTGGCGGGCGGGGTGTCGTTGACGAAGGTCTTGGCGCGGAGCGCGCCGAGTTCGTTGAGGGCGCGTTCGGTGTCGTCTTTGCTGGCGCGGGCGACGATGGGCGTGTCGAAGGTCCAGCGCGGGGAGGCGGGTTCGCGGTGGAGGGCGACGCGCGTGGTGCTCTGGATGCGTAGCGTGCGCGCTTCGAAAACGGGAATGGTGATGAGCGAATCGGCGCGGAGTTGATCAATGGGCAACGCGAGGCTGTCGGCGAGGGCGCGGCGCACGACGTGGATGCGTTTGCCGTCAGGGGAAAGAAGATACAGGCGGTTGCCGATTTTGGTGGTGTCGCCGAGAATCAGCTGGGTGGTCGTGGCGCCGGGGGTGTTGCCGAAGGCGACCGTGACTTTGGGTTTTTCGAGATCAATGCCGTAGTCGGCGAGGGATTGTCCGTTGGTTTTGAGATCGGCGACGGCGAAAGACGTTTCGTGTTCGAGGAATTGGAGCTCGTTAATGATGCGAGAGACGGCGTTGGGGTTGGCGGGCCAATCGAGCGGTTGGGCGAGTTGCCATATTTCGCCGGTGCGGTTGAGCGTGTAGAGGACGCCGGCGGGGTTGCGCACGGTCAGGGAGCGGATGTCGGCGGCTTCGGGGCCGAGTACGCGGCGGCGGGCTTCAAGGGAGGCGCGTTCGGTGCGCCAGTTGCGCTCGAATTTAAAAATGAAAAAGAACAGGGCGACGTTCAGGAAGACCAGGACGAGCGTGACTTTGGTGCGCATCGGAAAAAGTGAGAAGGCGAGCGAGGAAGAGGCGGATCAGTGGCGGCGGGTCCAATAAACGGCGAGGCCGAGGAGGGCGGCGAGGCCGGGGAGGGCGAAGAGGAGGGCGTAGCGGAGTTTGGCGAGGTCGCCGGCGCTAAGGGAGAGTTGGAAGCGCTCGATGGGGCGGGCTGGTATGTTGAGTTGGGTGTCGCGGTCGACGGTCCAGTTCACGGCGTTGAGGAAAACGCTTTGGTTGCCGACGTTGGCGATGCGGGCGTTGGCGATGAGGTCGCCGCTGCCGAAGACGACGAGGCGGCCACCGCGGACACTGAAGTTGAGCCCTTCGCGCACGGCGACGCGTTCGGCGGCGGTGATGACGCCGAGGCGGTCTTTGGGTTCCATGCCGGGGAGCGGGCGGATGTCTACACCGGGGTCGTAGCGGGGGATGACGCGGTCGCGGTAGCTGCGTTCGCCCCACGCAGTTTTAGAACTGGCGGCGAGGGTCAGTGTGGTGAGTCCGCCGCCGAGGGAGCGACCGGGATCGGGGCGCACGCTGCGGGTGGCGCCGAGGCGCAGCGCGACCCCAAAATTAAGCAGCGTCTGGGTGATCGGATGCGGTTGGAAGGCGCCGATGATGAGTTCGCCGTCTTCAGTGATATTTTCGGCGCCGGTGTCGTAAATGACGTCGTCGTCGACCAATGTGCCCCAGTCGAGGAGAAGGTCTTCGAGGCCGTGTTTGGTGCCGGGGGCGAGAAAGAGCAGGAGGCGACCGGCGGAGTTGGAGAGGTAGTGACGGAGGAGTTCTTGTTCCTTGGCGCTGTAAGGAGCTTGGGGGGCGACGGCGATGAGGAGGGCGGTTTTTTCGGGGACTGAGCGGGCGACGGTGAGGTCGAGCGATTCAACGTCAAAGTTGCGGATGCGGAGTTGTTCGCGGACGAGGGAAAGGCCGCGGTTGGCGTCGGTGTCTTCGGGGCGGAGTTCGCCGTGGCCGGCGAGAAAGTAGATTTTTTTGCGCTCGGGGCTAGAGACGTCGAGCAGGCGGGCGGTGAGTTCTTTCTCGCCGAGGAAGGCAGTGCGGACGGGTTTGCCGTCTTTGTCACGGGTGATGCGATAGAGATCGTCGACGGCGAGGGCGGTGCGTTGGTCGCCGGCGAGCAGGAGAATCACGTCGGGTTGGTCGAGGCCGAGAGGCTCGGCTTCGCGCCGGTTTTGGTAGACGTCGAGGTAGTCGATTTTGATGGCGCCGTTGGGATTGGCCTCGGTGGCGAGACGGTATTCTTGGAGGAGGCCGCGGAGTTCGGGGTTGGGCGTATCGGCGTTGAGGGTGACGACGATGCGGACGGGGCGTGGGAGATTTTTAAGATAAGAGAGCGTCTCGGGCGAAAGGGAGAAACGGCGGTCGTTGGTGAGATCTTTGCGCCATTCGGGGTGGTTGCGCGCGAGGTAATTGAGACCGCCGAAGAGCGTGAGCACGAGTAAGGCCTGAAGCACGAGGTTGAGCGTGCGGAGCCAGCGGACGGCGCGAAAACTTTGGAGCGGGGAAGGCATCGGCTCAGGCGTGGATCTGTTTCACTTCGACGCTGAGGATGCTAAAAATCAGAGCGAGCGCGGTGCTGCTAAAATAAAAAAGGACGTGGCGCGCATCAATTACGCCCCGGGTGAAATCTTCGTAGTGAGCAAAAATCTGGGCGTAATCCACGGCGGCTTTCGCGGGCGCGAGCATATCGCGGTTGAGGAAACTCGCCTCACCGAGCCAGCGCACGCCGACGATCAGGCCAGCCAGCATGACGAAGCAGAGGATGCCGGCGACGGCTTGGTTGCGCGAGAGCGAACTCGCGAATACGCCGATGGCGACGAAGAGCAGACCGGACACGGCGATGAAAACATAGCCACCGATCAACGGGCCGCTGTCGATCAACCGCGGGTCGCTGGAGAAACGTTTCAAGATATAAAAAAATCCGCCCGTTGCACCCCAGAGCGAAAGATACAGCGCGTAGGCGGCGGTGTATTTGCCGAGCACCACCTCAGTCGTGGTGACGGGCGTCGTGAGGAGCGTCTCGATCGTGCCAAGGCGTCGTTCCTCGGCGAGGCACTTCATCGTGAGCAACGGCACCATGAAGAAAACTGGGAGCCAAAATAGTTGAAAGAACACGTGTGCCGGCGAGACGTCCTGCGCGGCTTTGGTGTAGTTTTCCAAAATGCCCGTGAAGATGAAGCCCATGAAAAACAGAAACGCCGTGCCAGCGATGTAGGTGCTCGGGCTGACGAGCAACATCCGCAATTCGTGGCTGAGCAACGTGAGAAAATGTTTCATGGGCGATCGAATCCGTTGGCAGTTCCGGCGGGCGTGGCGACGGGCGCGAGCTTGGCGTCCCAGCTGCGCCGCGTCGCGGCGAGGAAAACATCTTCGAGCGTGGGTTGGGCGCGGCTGAGCGCGCGGACGCGGAAACCGTGCGAGATCAAACTTTGTAGCAACGGTTCGCCGAGTTCATCCGTGCGCTCGGTGGAAAGGGCGAGGGTCACAAAACCCGTGGCGTCGGGCTCGCTGTTGGCGGTGATTTTTAACGTCGGCTCGACGACCGTTAGGATCGCGGGCAACGCGTCGATAGAGCCAGCGGTGATGAGTTGATAAGTGGTGCGACCGAGGACTTCGCGGCGCAGATCGGCCGGGGAGCCTTGGGCGACGACGCGGCCGCGGTTGATGATGAGCACGCGGTCACACGTCATCTCGATCTCGGGCAAAATATGCGAGGAGATGATCACGGTCATGCGACCGCGTAGGCCGGCGATGAGGTCGCGCACGATCAAAATCTGATGCGGATCGAGGCCGATCGTCGGCTCGTCCATGATGATGACGGGCGGTTCGGCGAGGATGGCTTCGGCTATGCCGACGCGTTGGCGGTAGCCTTTGGAAAGTTGGCCGATGATTTTGTGGCGGACGCGTTTCAGGTCGCAGAGTTCGAGGACTTCGTCGATGCGCGGGCTGAGTTTGCGGCGGGGAATTTCTTTCAGGCGGCCGCGAAAATAGAGGTATTCGCTGACGCGCATGTCTTCCGGCAGCGGGTTGTTTTCCGGCATGTAGCCGATCAGGCGTTTGACGGCGTCGGGCTCCGTGGCGACTGAGTGACCGCAGATGCGGACCGTGCCCGAGTTGGCCGGCAAGTAGCCGGTGAGGATGCGCATCGTGGTGGACTTGCCGGCGCCGTTGGGCCCGAGGAAACCGATGATCTCGCCGCGCGCGACCGTGAAGCTCAGATCGGCGACCGCAGTCATACCCGCGTAAGTTTTTACGAGGTGGTCGACTTCGATGGCGGGTGTAGGCGGCGCGGACATGACGGCGAGAGGCGAGCGTAGAGGCGGAAAGATAAAGAGCAGAGCGGTTTGCGGGCGCGAGGGCGAGCGGTTAGATGGTCTTGGGTTTCTCCAGCGTGACCTCGCCGGCGCGGAAACGTTGCGTGCGTCCGCGAGAATTCTTGAGCAGTAACGCGCCGTCGTCGTCGACGCCGATCACGGTGCCCGGGTGGCGGGCGGTGCCTTCGAGAACGGTGACGTGCTGGCCGCGAAGGACTTCGAAGCGGTGCCAGAGATCGGCAAAGGTTTTGACGTGGTCGCCGTCGAGGAAACGTTGATAAGCGAGTAAGACCCGCCCGATGACGGCGGCGGTGAAGCGGTTGAAATCGACGGGCACGCCGATGAGTTCGGCGAGGGACACGGCACGCTGGCCGAGATCGCCGGGCCACGTGGAAGCGGGGCTGTTGAGGTTGAGGCCGAGACCGAAGACGAGGTCGCGGATTTGGTCGGCGTCGATGCGGGCCTCGGTGAGGAGGCCGCCGGCTTTGCGGCCGTCGAAGAGCAGATCGTTGGGCCATTTTAGGCCGGGCTTAAGCGGCGTTGCGTTGGCGATGAGTTCGCAGAGGTTGAGCCCCATCCAAAGCGTGAACGGCGTCATGCGAGCCGGCTCGATCTGCGGGCGAAAGGCGAACGAGATATAAAGGTTACCGTTGGCGGGACTGTGCCACGGGCGGCCGAGGCGCCCGCGGGCTTTGGTCTGGCGACGGGCGACGATGGCAAACGGCGCGGGGCGGCCGGCGGCGAGTTGGCGCGCGGCTTCGTCGTTGGTGCTGTCGATTTCGTCGAGAACCGTGAGCGAAAAACCGCGCGGCCGGATTTTTAATTGGGTCTCGATGAGCGCGGCGTGCGGCTGGGGCGGCGGTGCGAGGAGGCGATAGCCTTGCGAGCGTTGCGATTCGAGTTCGAAGCCGGCGGCGCGCAGTTTCTCAAAATATTGCCACACGGCGACGCGACTGACGCCGAGTTTTTTCGCGAGATCACCGCCGGAGACCCAGCCCGTCGGGTGCGCGAGCAAGGCGCGGATGACGGTGTGTTCGGGGGTCGGCATGAGGCGGCGGCGTGGTGTTAAGCGAGAAGATTGAAAAGACGGCGCGCGGGGCGCAAGGTGGCACGCATGACTTTTGCAGAATTTAATCAGTCAATCGCGGGTGATGCCACGCAGCCGCCGGCCGGGTTGAGCGGAGCGGCGGTGGCGTTGTGGCACGATGCCCGCGGGGATTGGGACGCGGCGCACGATGCGGCGCAGGCCGATAAAAGCAAAGCCGGCTCATGGGTGCACGCCTACCTGCACCGCAAAGAAGGCGACGCGGCCAACGCCGGTTATTGGTACTCGCTCGCGAGTCGACGTGTGCCGGCCGGCGGCGTCACTTTGGCGGCGGAGTGGGAACAAATTGCGCGGGCGCTGATGAGCGCGTGATCGGCGCGGTGAGACGAAGCAAAAAGGCGAACGCGATTAACGTTTTTTCTGCCAGCCGTAATCGTCGGTGCGCATCGTCGTGGCTTGGACGTCGCGCTTGATGTACGCGCCTTCGGCTTTGTCGCGGGCGCTGACCATACCGGCAGCGTCGTTGAGTTCGCCGATGGTTTTGAGTCTTTCGTCTTCGGCGTATTGGGCGAGGGCGCGTTGTTCTTGCGTCTGGCCGAAGAGCGGGATCGTGAAACGGTTGAGCGCGCGGCTGGCTTCGGTGCCGTATTTCTTCATGGCGATGGCGGCCATGCCGGCCTGCGTGTTGATGTCGCGCTCGCGGAAGACCGGTGGTTTGGCCTCGCGCACGACGTAATCGGGCAGACGAACGATGCCGTTTTTCGGTTTATCCATTTCGCGCAGATCGGGCTGTTCTTCGACGGGCTTCGGCGGCGGTGCGGGTTTTGGGGGATTGTATTTAGGCATCGCGGCGGCGAGGGAGGCGGCGACGTCGGAAGAGATGGCGCGATCGCGTTTCCGGATGGGCTGAGTGGGCGTGATGGACGACGTGGTGAGCGTCGTCGTCGCGGCGGTTTCGGCGGGAGCGGAATTAGTCTGCGCTGCGCCTACGGCGGGCAGGGTGGCCAAGCTGAGGACGACGAGGAGGCGGTGCGCGAGAGCGGGTCGACGTTTCATGGCGAGAATTGAAAAGGAAAAAGGGCGACGGTTCCGACGGTGCTGAACAAATCCAGCGTGGAGTGAAAGCGGCGGGAGATCAAGTGCCAGCGCGGCATTCTAGGCGTGGGTAGTTCACCTACTAGCATCGGAGGGTAATAGTTGCGTTGCCGTGCTCGCAGGCGGAGCGGTTGGCAACGGCACGGCCGGCGGTGATAAGGCGAAGGTAAGCGAAGCGCCTGCAACGCGGGACTTTTAATTACGGGCGTGGCTGTTTTCGCACCCGAGCAACCACCACTCCACGAAAATTAAATTCGGTACCCAGCAGAGCCAGGCGAGCGCCGGATAAAATTCTTCGAATTTAAGCCCGCTGGCGAAAAATAATCCCAAGTAGATGCGGATGGTGACCCCGGCAAAGGTGAGCGCGTAGTTGCGCATCATCCAGATGCGGTGAAGTTCGAAATCCCTCTGCTTGACCGAAAGTAAAGCGCGCACTCCCGTGAACAGCCAGAGGCCGGCTAGCAGCGCAAAGCCCACGCCCGAGACCAAACCGCCGTAAGCAGTTAAGGCGAGGAGCAGACCGCTAACTCCGCCGATACCCACGCCGACCGTTAAATAAAAATAACCAAGCCAGCGATGCAGGCTCGGCCGCCGGCCGCGAAGTCCCAGCAAGAATTGAAACGGGCCGACGACGAGCGCGATCACCGAGCAGGTCGCGTGGAGCGTGATGAGCGTGCGGTGGGCATTAAAAATTCGGATCATGTCTGGGTGCACGGCGGCGCGTTGCGTGCCACTTCCGTAGCCCCAAAGCGCATATCCGGACACGGCGAGGGCGGAAACTAGCAGGGTCAAAAATAAAGGCGATCGCGGGCTCATGGTTCCGAGTTAAGCGGAAGAACAACCTCTATCCTTGCGAAGGTTTAACCGCGAATTTGCCCCGTGCCTTCGACGAGAAATTTGTACGTGCAAAGTTCGCGCAGGCCCATCGGGCCGCGGGCGTGGAGGCGATCGGTGCTGATGCCGATCTCGGCGCCGTAGCCAAATTCAAAACCATCGGTAAAGCGCGTGCTCGCGTTCCAATAAACCGTCGCGCTGTCCACGACACCGAGGAAATGACGCGCGGCGGTTTCGTCGGCGGTGATGATCGCGTCGCTGTGTTGAGAACTTTCGCGGTTGATCGTCGCGATGGCGCTGTCGAGAGAATCGACGACGCGAATGGCGATGACGTAATCGAGAAACTCTGCTGTGTAATCGGCGGGTGTCGCGGGCGTCGTGGCGATCTGCGCGCGGGCGAGAATCGCGCTGCTGGCGGCGTCACAGCGGAGTTGGACCTTGTGCGCGACGAGCGCGCGGGCGACGGCGGGGAGAAAGGTTTCCGCCACGCGGGCGTGAACTAGAAGTTGTTCGGCGGCGTTGCAGGCGCTGGGGCGGGAGGCTTTGGCGTTTACGGTGATCGCCTCGGCCATGGCGAGGTCGGCGGCGGCATCGACGTAAATGAAGCACACGCCTTGGAAATGTTTGATGACAGGGATCGTGGAATTTTCCGCGACGAAGCGGATGAGGCTCTCGCCGCCGCGGGGAATCAGGCAATGCACCAGAGTGTCGAGCTTGAGGAGCACGTTGAGCGCCGCGCGGTCGGTCGTGGGGATGAGTTGAACGGCGTCGGCGGGCAGTTGGGCGGTGGTGAGCGCGGCGGTGATGAGCGCGGCGAGCGCGGTGTTGGTGTGGAAACACTCTTTGCCGCCGCGGAGGATGGCGGCGTTACCGGATTTTAGGCAGAGGACGGCGCAGTCGATGGTGACGTTGGGGCGCGCCTCGTAGATGATGCCGATGACGCCGATGGGCACTCGCACTTTGCGGATGTGCAGTCCGTTGGGGCGCGTGGTTTCTTCCAAAAGATCGCCGACGGGATCGGGGAGCGCAATGACGGCGCGGACGGAGGCGGCGAGTTGCGTGAGGCGGGCGGGTGTGAGCGTGAGGCGGTCGCGGGCGGCGGCGGTGAGAGCGGCGGCTTCGGTTGAGGCGAGGTCTTGGGCGTTGGCGGCTAGAAGCGCAGGGTGAGCGCCGTCGATGAGCGCGGCGAGTTGGGCGAGGGCGGCGTTTTTCGCGCTGGTGGGCGTGGTCGCAAGCACGAGCGACGCGGCGCGGGCGCGTTGGGCGAGGGCGGTGACGAGGCTCGTAAGATCGGCGGACATTTTTGTCACGACCTTGCCCATCTCGCTCGCGGAAGACACGGAAAAACTGACCGTAAAAACGTACCTATTCTCGGCGACTCGTTTTAAGCTCTGGGTGCCGCCCAGCTCAGATCGAAGTCGTGGATTTTTTAATCTACTTTCGGCGGCACCGTGGGCGCTGGTGCGGCGGGCGCGTAGGCGGGGCTGCGGAGGATGCGGCCCGCGCGCAGATCGTGGTAGCCGGTTTCGTCGAAGGTCACGCGGCCGTTTACGATCACGTAGGGGATGCCGACGGGATATTGGTGCGGGCGTTCAAATGTGCTTTGCGCGGCGACAGTCGTGGGGTCGAACAAAGCGAGATCGGCGTAGCAACCGACCTCTAGACGGCCGCGATCGGTGAGGCCCAGGCGACGCGCGGGTTGTCCCGTCATTTTGTAGAGGGCTTGGGTGAGGGTGAGGGTTTTGCGTTCGCGCACATATTCGCCGAGGACGCGCGGGAACGTGCCGTACGCGCGCGGGTGCGGATGGTCTTTGCCGGGTTGACTGAGTCGACCGTCGGAGGCGATCATCGTCTGCGGGTGCCGCATGATGCGTTCGACGTCCTCTTCGGCGAGCACGTGGTAGATGCAGGAGGCGCCGCCGTGAAGTTCGCCTTGGATGACGAGGTCGACGCCTGTCGCGACATTGGGCGGGCGGTCTTCGGCGAGGGCCCAGTCGTGCATGGTTTTGCCGTCGAGTGAGGGTTTCCACGAGAAACGGCTAAACTGGATGCGGCTGAGGTCGCCGCCGCCACGGTCGTTGAGCAGGTTGAAGGCGATTTCTTTTTCGATCTGGGCGCGTTGGGCGGGATCTTTGAGACGTTGGGCGAAATGGCCGGAGAGGCCGGCGGCGTCGCCGGCGACGGCCCAGGACGGGATGAGGACCCGCAGGCTCGTGGACGTGGCGGTGTACGGGTATTGGTCGATCATGACGTCGAGGCCGCGGGCGCGGGCGGCGTCGACGAGAGCGAGGCTTTTTTCGCTGGCGCCCCACATCTGTTTTCCGACGGCTTTGTGGTGCGTGAGGATGACGGGGATGCGGGCGGTTTCACCGATTTTAATCGCTTCGGTGACGCCGTCGATGAGGCCGAGGCCTTCGGCTCGGAGGTGCGAGGTGTAGATGCCGCCGTGGCGGGCGGCGACTTGGGCGAGGGCGACGATTTCTTCTAAGGTGGAAAACGTGCCGGGTAGATAAAGCAGACCGGTCGAAAAGCCGAAGGCGCCGTCGGTCATGCCGGTGGCGACGAGGGCTTGCATGGCGGCGAGTTCGTCGGCGGTGGGAGCGCGGTTTTCCATGCCCATGACTTGGGCGCGGACGGAGTTGTGGCCGATGAGGTAGGCGGCGTTGGGGCCGAAGCCTTGGGTTTCGAGCTTGGTGGTGAGGGCTTTGAGGTCGACGGGGCCACCGCCGTCGGGATTGCCTAGGACGAGAGTGACGCCTTGGCGAAGAGCGCTCTGGGCGGCGCGATCTTCGGGCAGGGGCTCGATGTGGGCGTGGAGGTCGATGAAGCCGGGGCTGACGACTAGGCCGGCGGCGTCGATGGTGCGCTGGGCGGGGCCGGTGAGGTGCGGGGCGAGGGCGACGATGCGGTCGCCGGTGATGCCGATGTCGGCGGCGACGAGCGGCGTGTCGGCGGAAGCGCCGCTGAAGACGCGGCCGTTTTTAATGAGGAGGTCGAAATCGGCGCGAGCGGTGAGGGCCGAGGCGAGCAGAGTGACGGTGGCGAAAAGAGCGGCGTGCGTTTTCATCGTTTGGGGTGGAGATGGGTATCAGAGAACGTGTTTTTGCTTATGTCGTGCCAGTATGGATTGGATTGGATTGAGCAGTAAAATTTAACACACCGTGCTTTCACGCTTAGAGTTCTCATGAAAACGCCGCGTTTCCCAATCGGGAAAACGCGGCGTGGATTAAAGCGTTAGGGTTTATTTCGTCGCGAGCGCGGTGGCCCGGGCGCGGACGGCGGGCCAGTGGGATTCGGGGATGGCGGGGCCGATGTGTTGGACGCATTCCGCGCCGAGCACGGAGCCGAGGGCACCTGCGGCGGCGAGGTTCCAGCCTCGTAGGTAACCATACAGAAAACCAGCGGCCCAGGAATCGCCGGCCCCGGTCGTGTCGATGGCTTGGGCGACGCGGACGGGCTCAATGCGGTGCAGCTCGGAGCCGCGGGCAATCCACGCGCCGTCTTTGCCCATTTTCACGGCGGCGATGCCTCCGTGGCTGGCGAGGCGGCGGGCGAGTTCGTCGTAGGCAGGGGTTTTGGTTTCGTAGAGGGCGTGGATCTCGTCTTCGTTGGCGAACACGACGTGGACGCCGGTATCGATCTGGCGTTTAATCCAGTCGCGGGCGACGTTGACGACTTCGAAGGAGGCGAGGTCGATGCTGATCGTGCAACCGGCGGCGCGGGCAGAATCAACGACGGCGGTCGCGAGGGCGGGGTTAAACATCAGGTAGCCTTCGATGTGGGCGTGGCGGCTATCGGCGAAATCGGCGGGGCTGATTTCTTCGGGCGCGAGGGTCATCGCGGCGCCGAGGCAGGTGCGCATGGTGCGCTGGCTGTCGGGGGTGATTAGGGAGAGGCAGCGGGCGTTGGGCAGCGGGGCGCGCTTGAAACGGGAGCCTTCGACGCCGTGGTCGAGCATGTTTTGGTGGTAGGCGTCGGCGGTCTCGTCGGAGCCGATCTTGCCGAGGTAACGGGTGCGCAGGCCGAGGCGGGCGGCGGCGACGGTGGTGTTGGCGGCGGAGCCACCGGGGGCGCGGACGGGGCTGGCGTGAAGTTGGGTGACGAGGCGGTGCATCTCGTCGGCGTCGACGAGGACCATGCCGCCTTTTTCACCGCGGACGTGTTGGGCGAGAAAGTCGTCGGAGACGCGGGCGAGCAGATCCATGATGGGGTTGCCGGCGCCGATGAGATCGTAGGAGTGCATTTTTATTAAGAAGAAGTTTAAGCGGTTAGATTTAAGAAGGGTAAAAAGGGATACTAACTCAGGCGGAGACGATAAGGTTGGTGGCCAAAATGGGCTCGTCGTCGATTTCGATGATCAAGGAGTAATCGCCGGGTTGAGGGAAAGTGAGGTTGCGGATCTCGTTGATCAGATTGATGCGGTCGAGGGGGCTGTTGGCTTCGAAGGGGCGCTCTATGAGGGGTTGGACTTGGGTGGAGTCGAGGCCCATGGAGATGCGCATCTTGTGCTGGCCAGGGGAGCAATCGGTAAGCGTCATGAACCAGACCATGAACGGGTGGGTGACGGGAAAGTGATGGGCCTTGATGTTGGAGAAGACGCCTAAAATGGTGTGTTTGCCGGAGCCGGGATCGAGGTGGACGCCGTCGCAGGTGAGCCAACATAGCAGCTGAGGCTTAGATTGCATGGGCCGAAGTTGGGCGGCGGGGGCGAGACGGGGCAAATCATTTTGCTGGCGGCGGCGAGCGGGGCGGGCGAGTAACAGGCATGGTGTTTGCGCTGCAAAAAGTCTCGCCGACGGTGGTGGAGTCGCTGGCGGATTATCCGCCGTGGTTGGTGGTGGCGTGCGCGACGATCGTGGCCGCGGTATTGATCTGGCTTTTGGTCAAGGCGCTCAAATGGGCGCTTTGGGTGCTTTTGATCGTAGTTTTGGTGGCGGGCGCGGCTACGGCGGTAAAGTTATGGTTAGGATAATGCGCGGCGGGAGAGCTTTTGCTTGCGCGCAGCGGAGGCGGGCGTTTAACCCTCGCCGATGAAATACATCTTCGTGACGGGCGGAGTGGTTTCGTCGCTGGGCAAAGGCCTCACGGCGGCGTCCTTGGGCGCGCTCCTAGAACTGCGCGGCCTGACGGTGCGTATCCAGAAGTTCGACCCATACCTCAACGTCGATCCCGGCACCATGAGCCCGTTCCAACACGGCGAAGTGTACGTCCTTGAAGACGGCGCCGAGACCGACCTAGACCTCGGCCACTACGAGCGGTTTACTAGTGGAAAACTTTCCCGTCTCAATAGCCTCAGCTCCGGCCAGATTTACGAAGCGGTCATTCAAAAAGAACGTCGCGGTGATTACCTCGGCAAAACCGTGCAGGTGATCCCGCACGTGACCAACGAGATCAAAGAGCGCATCTACTCCGGCGGCAAAGACGTCGACATCCTCATCACCGAAATCGGCGGCACCACGGGCGACATCGAAGGCCTGCCGTTTCTCGAAGCGATGCGGCAATTTGCTCTCGAGGTTGGGCCGACGGATTGCGTGTTCATCCACGTCACGCTCGTGCCGTTCCTCAAGGCCGCCGGCGAACTCAAGACCAAGCCCACGCAACAATCCGTCGCCAAGCTCCGCGAGATCGGCATCCAGCCCGACGTGCTCGTGTGCCGCACCGATCACCCGCTCGATCACGATTTGCGCGACAAAATTTCGATGTTCTGCAACGTGCCCGTGAAGGCCGTCATCGAGTGCATGGATGTCGACAGCTCGATCTACCAACTCCCGCTGGCGTTGCAAAAAGAGGGCATGGATCAACTCGTGATCGATCTCCTCGGGCTCAAAAATCCCCCAGCGGTTAAAAATATCTGGGAGCAAATCGTCAGCCGCATCCTCTCGCCCAAATACGAAGTGACCATCGGCGTCGTCGGTAAATACATCGAGCTCCAGGACGCTTACAAATCCGTCTACGAGTCGATCACGCACGCCGGCATCGCCAACAACTGCAAGGTCAACATCCGCCGCATCGACGCCGAAGATCTCGAAAAGAAAAACGGCCTCATCGCGCTCAAGGGCCTCGACGGCATCTTGGTTCCTGGCGGTTTCGGCGACCGCGGCACCGAGGGCAAAATCGCCGCGGCCCGCTACGCCCGCGAAAATAAAATTCCTTACTACGGCCTCTGCCTCGGTCTGCAAATCGCCGTGATCGAGTTCGCGCGCAACGTCCTCAAACTCGCCGGCGCCAACAGCACCGAATTCGATCCCAAGGCCGCGCACCCCGTGATCGCCATCATGGAGGAGCAGAAAAAAATCATCGATAAAGGCGCCAGCATGCGCCTCGGCAGTTACGAGTGCGCGCTCACGCCCGGCTCGCTCGCGCACAAGGCCTACGGCGCCAACAGCGTGCGCGAGCGCCACCGTCACCGCTACGAAGTTAACAACGCTTACGTCGGTCAGCTCCAGCGCGCCGGCCTCATGGTCAGCGGCATCAATCCCCGTCGCAACCTCGTAGAGATCGTCGAGCTCAAGGGCCACCCGTGGTTCCTCGGTACGCAGGCGCACCCGGAATTCCAATCGAAGCCCAACAAAGCGCATCCGCTCTTCGCGGCCTTCATCGCGGCCACGCTCAAAAATAAAAAAGGCAGCGCCAAAGTGAAAACCGTCAAGGCCGCTAAGTCCGCCCAATCCGCGAAGTCGGGTAAATCGGCGAATAAAAAATAATCCCGTGCTCTACGATCCCTCGAAGTTGTTGATCATCGCCGGTCCGTGTTCGCTTGAGAACGAGGGCGTGTGTCGCGCCGTCGCCGAGTCACTCGTGCGCATCAACCGCGAGTTGCCCGCGCTCAAGATCATCTTCAAGGGCTCCTTCGATAAAGCCAACCGCACCTCGCTCGGTGGCGCTCGCGGCACGGGCATCGACGAGGGTTTGAAACTCCTCGCGATGATAAAGCGCGACTATGGGTTCCCCGTTTTGACCGATATCCACGAAAGCGCGCAGGTCGCGCAGGTCGCCGCAGTGTGCGATGTCCTGCAGATTCCGGCGTTTCTGTGCCGGCAGACGGATTTGTTGCTCGCGGCGGCCGCGACAGGCCGGACGGTCAACGTCAAGAAAGGCCAGTTTCTCTCGCCGCAGGAAATGGTGCACGTCACCGGCAAACTCCGCGAAGGCGCCGCCCAAGAAATTTGGCAAACCGAGCGCGGCACGACTTTTGGTTATCAAAACCTCGTCGTGGACATGCGTTCGTTTTCCATCATGCGGCAAAACGGTTATCCCACCGTCTTCGACGCCACGCACGCGGTGCAACTCCCCGGCGCCGGCGGCGGCAAGAGCAGCGGCCAACGCGAATTCGTCGCGCCCCTCGCCAAGGCTGCACTCGCTGCGGGCGCGGACGGACTTTTCATCGAGACGCATCCTGATCCGGCCAACGCCATCAGCGATGGTCCCAACATGATCGCCCTCGTCGATTTGCCCAAGTTGCTCGCGCAATGTCTGGCCGTGTGGCAGACCGTGCACGCCTGAAATCGCGCCCGCGCGCCTGCGTGCGCTCCCTTGACCAAGTCCGGAGCGACGCCACACTAGGCGGCAATCTAATCCCTGATGGCTACCTTTATTATCGACGTTCCCGTGCCCTCCATGGGCGCGACCGTGAGCGAACTTATCGTCGTATCCCTCAAAACCAAACCCGGCGACCGCGTGGCCAAAGGCCAGAAGATCGCGGAGTTGGAGAGCGATAAATCCATCTTCGAATACGAGGCACCCGCCGACGGCACCGTGCTCGCGTTGCCGGTGAAACCCGGCGAGGTGCTGCAATCGGGCGCGCTGTTTCTTAGATTAGAAACCGAGGACGCCAGCCTGCGTCACCTCGAGTCCAAGACAGGCGCGGCGGTCGCAGCTCCGACGGCCGCGAAATCTGCCGCTGCGCTCATCTGGACGCCCCGCGCCACCAAACTCGCCCAAGAAGCCGGACTCGATCCGGCGACGCTCACCGATATTGAAGCTACCGGCCCCGGTGGTCGCGTCTCTGGTGACGACGTTGCTCGCTTGTTGGCGCGGCGCCAGGCCTGATTTTTAGCTTAAAATTTCCCTCGATTGAACTCTCAAGCAACGGTCTGCATCGCCGGCGTCGGACACGCGGCTCCCGCCAAAATCCGCGCCAATAGTGAAATTCTGAAAGCCTTTCCCGATCGTACGGAGGAAGAGATTGTGCGGCTCACGGGTATCCGCGAGCGCCGCTATGCCGCCGACGATGAGAGCGCGACCGATCTCGCCGTGATCGCTGTGCAAAACGCGCTCACGCAAGCTGGCATGAAAGCCGAACAGATCGATGGCATCATCATGGCCACGCTCATTCCCGATCAACCGGTGCCGGCGATGGCGAGTGATCTTGCGCGACGCTTGGGGATTCCGCGGGTGTTGGCGTTTGATTTAAACGCTGCGTGTTCGGGCTGGTTGTATGCGCTCGAAGTCGGGCGTTCGTTTATCATTTCAGGCACGGCAAAAAACCTGATCGTGGTGACGGCAGAGTTGTTGTCGCGCATCACCAATCCGCAGGATCACGAGACGGCGTTTCTTTTCGGCGACGGCGCCGGTGCGGCGATTTTGACGGCGGGTGCGGGCGGGCATCGCTTGCATCGCATGGGCTTGGGCGGCGACGCCGAGCAATTTGACGCGATCCAGCGCAAGGGCGGCGGCGCCCGCATGCCGTGGCCCGTGGCGGCTGATGGACACGCGGAACATTTTTACCTCCAGATGAACGGCACCTCGGTGTTCAAGCACGCGGTGGTCGGCTTCGCGGAGCAGATCGAGCAGACGCTCGCGCGGGAAAACCTGAAGCCCGAGGACATCGCCTGGGTCGTGCCGCATCAGGCCAACGAGCGCATCTTAAAAGCCGTGAGCAAGCGCGTGGGCATTCCTTACGATAAATTCGTAATGACGATTTCGAAGTACGGCAACACGAGCGCGGCCAGCGTCTCGATGGCGCTGGGCTGGGCGGCCGAAGAAGGGATTTTCGCCGAGGGCGATCGGATTATTTTTTGTAGCGTTGGCGCTGGGCTGACGTTTGCGGGCGGTTTGTTGGAGTGGTGAGCAAGCGCATCGCAGCGCTGCGCGACTCGCGCTAGGACTCGCGCGAGTCCGTCCCCGAAAGGCGCAAAAAAAGGCCGCCGGAAGATCCGGCGGCCTCGATGCAATGGGTAGTTACCTTGAAGTGATTACAACTTCGTCGGTGCTGCGGCGCCGAGGTAAAGACCGTTGAAGAACAACTTGAATGTGCTGTGCGGGGTGGCGCGGAACGTGGCTTCAAAACCGATCATCACGAGCTTGCCTTGACCGATGGAGGCCTGGGTGGCGAGTTCGCCGCCGTAGAGCAAATCTTGGCCGACAGCCCAACCGCTGTAGAGCGGTTGCTTGCTTTCAAACCAAGCGACCTTGCTGGCTTTCACGATGGAGCCGGCGGGACGATTGAAGACCGGGCTGGTGTCGAAGAACACGTAGCCTTTCTCCGGCATGCCGAAGGCGAGCGGATCTTGGTTGTTGAAATTCACATTCAGCACGGAGCCAGGGATGTAGAACTTCTCGGGGGGCAAGGGGACGTCTTTGCCGTCGGCGTCTTTTTCCACGAGGTGGTTTTTGACGGGTAGGCCCATCGCTTCGCCGATGCTGGCGGAGGCGCCGAGCGCGAGGACGGTGCCGCCGGCTTCGACGAAGATCTTCAGCGCGGGCACGCTCTTGGCGCTGGTGACGGCGCCGAGCATGGAGCGGAATTCTTCCGGGATGCTCTCCGGCGAAGGACCCGCGGCACGACCGTAACCGCGACCGCCGCGGCCTTCGGCGTAGGTGCCGCTGGGGAACACGATCACGTCGAAGCTCGACTTGAGGTTGCCGGCGTCGAGCACCTGAGGGAACACGACTTCAAAATTGAACTCGTATTGTTCAAACATCCAACGCGTCCAGCCGGAGGGCATCGAACCGCCGTAGGTATCGACGAGGCCGATACGGATGGGTTTGAGCTTGTAGGCTTCGCCGGTGGGTTTGGTGGCGACGGCGTAGGCCGGCACGCCGAGTTCCTTGGCGGCTTTTTCGAGGATCGGGAGGACGGCGGGCGCGGCGGGAATCCAGAGCGTGCCAGTGCCGAGTTTTTGACCGGTGACGGTTTGCTCGGCGGCGAGCCAGTAGACCTCGGCGTTGGCCTTGAGGAGACGGTTGGTGATGATGATGGCGTCGTTGATCTTGTGGCTCACGAGGTAACCGGCGGCGTTGGCGACACTGGTGACGGTGGCGGGCAACGGTTTTTCGCTGTTGAACGCGAGCTTGGTGAAGGGGCCGTCAAAGCCTTCCATGACGCGGTCGAAGTTCACGCCCATCTGGGTCGCGAGCGTCCAGCCGGTGATGTCGTAGGGGCGCTTGGGCGGGCCGCCGGGATAAGCGAAGTCCATCGGGTGATCTTGCGCTTCAAACATGTCGAGCACGGCGGGGCGGAAGGCCTGCGCGGTCTTCACGACGTAGGAGCCGGCTGGATAATTTTTGCCCGCGACGCTGAAGGCAGCCGTGGCTTTATGGACATCGACGCCGTGTTTAAGGAGCACGTTGATGAATTTAACTGCGGTAGCGAAATCATCTTGGGCGGCAGAGATGATGTAGCCGCGTGGATCGCGGTAAGCCGGATCATTGAGTACTTTTTCGTAAAGCTCGCTCGGCAAGGATGGAACGTAGAAGGGATTATCGCTAGCAGCGGGAGCGGCTCCACCGCGACGACCGCGGCCAGCAGCGGGGGCTTCGTCGGGAGCGGCGGCTTTGGCAGCCTCGGTGAGGGCGTTAATGCGCTTAGGGGTGATGGTCCAAGAATCTTTGCTGCCGCGCTCGATGGAGCGTTTGCCCATGCCGTAGATATTGAAGAGCAGGGTCTCGCGGTTGCGAGAGGCGTAGTCCATGACGGCGCGTTCGACTTCCATCATGTAGTCGATGGATTGGCGGTAATGCCAGACCTGTGGCTTGATGGGGAGCGGCCAGTCGCCGGTGGGCAGTTGCTTCTCGGCGATGAGCGGGACGGCCATCGGCGTGGGGTTGCCGATGATTTCGGTGAGGAGGCCGATCTGGTTGTGGAAATAGGTGGCGGTGCGCATGCCGCCGTTCCACCAGGTGGAGTAGGGGGCAGCGGAGCGCATGGCGGAACCGCCCATGCCTTTAGAGATGAGCCGGGCGTGCATCGCGGTACCGACTTGCTCGATGCCGATCGGGATCAAGGGATCGAACACGTAGTTGAACGGGTCGCGGAAGGGCGGGATGAAGATGACCTGGCCAGCGGGACCCGTCTGGTGGACGTTGTGCATGATCTGCGGATTCCACTCGATGAAGAGGACGCGGTTTTGGTTCGTCGTCTCGGGCATGTTCATCGTGATCGAGTCGCGGTTATTATCGTGACCGATGTATTTGTGGTAGAGGCGCGGGAGTGTCTGGAAGGTGCGCTTGGTGACGTCTTCTTCGCGCATGTACCAGTTGGCGACGAGCTCAACGCCGTCGGGATTAGGGACGGCCATGAGCAAGATCACGTCGTTGAGGAAACGCATCGTTTCCGCATCGGTGCGACTGGTCATCTGGTAAACCATCTCGGCGAGCGATTGGGAGTTCACCGTCTCCGTGGCGTGGAGGCCGCCGTCGATCCAGACGATGGCTTTACCTTCTTCGGCGAGTTTCTTCGCTTCGTCGTCGGTGAGGCCCTCGGCGCGGGAGAGTCGCACGGAGATGTTGCGGTAGTATTCGAGTTTCTTGTGATTCTCGGGCGAGGTGATGATCGCCATATATTGAGGGCGGCCTTCGGCGGTGTTGCCGATGCTGACGACCTTCAGGCGATCACTCTCGGTCTCCCACTTTTTTAAGAGCGCGGAGATCTGTGTGTAGTTGGCCATCTTGTAATCCTCGCCGATAGAGAACCCGATGAGGTCCTTGGCCGGCGTGATTTTGGTGGAGGCAGGCGCCGCGATCAGCGCGGTGGCTGTGATGAGAATCAGTCCCAGTTGTTTGAGACCGAAGTGACCTAGCGTCAGTCGGGTATTATTCATAAAAGAATGGAGGGTTGAGGAAAGGGTGGGGCGTGAAAATTAACTCTGAAAAGTACTCACGCACACAATCCGGAAACGTTGCGCGCGCATGATTACATGGGGTGCTAATAATTGGTAAAACTTCGGAGCGGTGCGCTTGAAGACAAGAACAACTCCCCAAGCAGGACGTATGCCGCTGCGGGAAGATGGCTTTGCATTAATAGTGAAGCCAAGCCTCGTATGGTATCCGCCTTGCTAGGCTTGATTCAGAGGCGAGGTCGTGACGTTTTGTGTTCGCTCGCGTCTTCGCCTGCATTCCCGCTTTTTCTATTTGAACCCATGATCACCGGTCCTATCTGGTCGCAAAAACTCCGCGTCGAAATCGCCAAAGCCGTCTTGGGCAACGAGCACGTCATCGAGCGCCTGCTCGTCGCGCTGCTCGCCAATGGCCACATTCTCCTCGAGGGCATGCCCGGTCTAGCGAAGACCTTGCTCATTAAATCCCTAGGCTCCGCCCTCGGTGTACATTGTGACCGCATTCAGTTCACGCCCGATCTGCTCCCAAGCGACGTCGTCGGCACGATGATCTTCCAGCCCAACACCGGCGAGTTCACCGCGCACCGCGGTCCGATCTTCGCCAATCTTGTCCTCGCCGACGAAATCAACCGCGCCCCCGCCAAGGTCCAGAGCGCGCTCCTCGAAGCCATGCAGGAAAAACAAGTCACCATCGGTGGTAAAACTCACGCGTTGCCTAAACCGTTTTTCGTGATGGCGACCCAGAATCCTGTAGAACAAGAAGGCACCTACGCGCTGCCCGAAGCGCAGATGGACCGTTTCATTTTTAAACTTCTCGTCGATTATCCCTCCGCCGAAGAAGAGACGATTTTGATGGAGCGATGGGGCCAAGTTACCAGCCAGCCCGAGCTCGTCGCCGTATCTAGCGGCGAGGAATTGCTCGAACTCCGCAAGGCCGTCGACCGCATCTACGTGTCGCCCGAGATCAAGGGCTACATTCTCAACCTCGTCCGCGCCACGCGCGCCCTCGCGGTGCCATTGGCGGATGGCTCGCGCACGCTCAATTTCGGCGGGTCGCCGCGCGCCTGTCTCGCGCTCTATCAAGCCAGTCGCGCGCTCGCTTGGTTGCGCGGACAAGATCATGTCTCGCCCGATCTCGTCCAAGACGTGTTCCCCGATGCGCTGCGGCATCGCGTGAATCTCACGTACGAAGCCGAGGCCGCCGATCTCAACGCCGAAAAAATCCTACGTCGCATCATCGCCGAAGTCGACGTGCCCACCGCCGGCTCCAAGGCCGCTTAATCAACCTGCGCGCGGCGCTGCGGTGCTTCTCTCCGTCGTGCGCTCCGTCGCTTACGCGTCTCGCTCCCGCTACCTTTGAGTTCACCGAACTCCCATCCCGTTCTCGCCCCCCGGCCCCCGCTTCCGACGACGTCGGTCGCGTTGCTACGCCAACTCGAGTGGCGCATGAAACAAGCCGTCGAGAATCCGCTCACCGGCGAATACCGTTCGGTGTTCCGCGGGCGCGGCATGGAGTTCGACCAAGTCGTAAGATATAATTTCGGCGACGATATCCGCGACATCGACTGGAACGTCACCGCGCGCCTCGGCGAACCGTTCCGCAAAAAATTCATCGAGGAACGCGAACTCACCGTCCTCATCGTCTTCGAGGACACGCTCTCGCTGCAATTCGGCTCCGGCGCCCGCACCAAGCGCGCCGCGCTCCTCGAGCTCGCCTCGCTCGCGATGATGCTTTCCGCCGCCAACCGCGATCGCGTCGGCATTGTCCACGCTTATCCCGGTGGCCATCGTCTCACCGAACCCGTGCGCGGCCGCGGTCCGATCTTAAACGCCATCGCCGATCTCATCGGCCGTCCCACGCCGGCCATGGCCGATGCGCAACCGGTCGAGACGCCGTGGAAGTTCATCGCGCACGCCGCTTCCAATCACAGCATGTTGCTCTGGCTCGGCGATTTTCCTCCGCGCGTCACGCCGCCCGGTTGGCCCGTGATTCGGCGGCGTTATCAACCGATTGGTTTCCGCGTCGAAGATGCGTGGGAACGCGAACTGCCTGCGGGCGAGACCGTCACGGCCTTCGATCCGACGAGCAACCGTCTCGTCGTGCTCGATCCGGAATCCCGCGCGCATCGTGCAGCGCACGCCTCGTGGTGCGCCGAGCGGGACGCGGCGTTTGCGAAACTGTTTCCCGATCGCCAGAGCCGCCTCGTCGTCACACCGGACGAATCCATGGTCGATGCGCTCGTGAAATTTTTCCACGGACACATGCGCCTGCGCCGCTGACCATGAACGACGTCGCCCTCCAATATCCGTGGTGGTTGCTCGCGCTACTCATTTTGCCGCTGGCGAGCTGGCTACGTTGGCGGCGCGGGTTGCCGGCGTTGATCGTGCCGTTTGCGGCAGCGTGGTGGCGTCCGGTGCTCGTACCCGCGACGCGTTTGCCGGCGATTTTGATGGGCGGTGGTTTGGTGTTGCTCGTGATCGCACTCGCGAGGCCGCAGAAAATGGAGATCAGCACCGAGGTGCGGCAGGAAGGCTACGATCTCATGCTCGCGATCGACCTCTCGGGCTCGATGCTCGCGGAAGATTTTGAACAAGGCGGCGTGCGGCTTAATCGTCTCC
>CANFSZ010000008.1 GCA_947449835.1 Opitutia bacterium | reverse complement strand
GGTATTCGACGCCGGGAATTTCCCAAAGCAGTTTTTCGAGCGGACGCGTGAGGCGATTTTCAATCTCGGCGGGAGTCGCACCGGGAAGCGCGCTGAACACGTCGATCATCGGCACGTTAATCTGCGGCTCCTCCTCGCGCGGGAGCATCAAAATCGAGAAGACGCCGAGGAGAATCGACGCCAGCACGATAATGGGCGTGAGCTTCGAAGTGGCGAAGACGGCGGCGAGTTTGCCCGCGAAACCGTAGGGCTGACCCGAGGTTGGGGTTGAAAGTGGCGTAGAGGTGTTCACGGCGAAACGATCACCGATTGGCCGTCGCGGAGGGTGGCGGCAGGATTGAGGATGATGGTTTCACCCGCGGCGAGACCGGCGAGAATACGCGTCAACGCACTGGAATGTGTGGCCGTTTTTACTAGGCGGAGTTGCGCGCGGCCTTCCGAGGTAACGACGAAAACGCGCTCCATTTGACCGAAAAGCTGAACGGCGCTGGTTGGAATTAAGAGAGACGGGGCCGTGCCGATGGGCCAGAGAACGCGTACAAATTGCCCCGAGCGGACCGCGGAGTTTTGGGGGAGTTCGAGTTTGGCTAAACGGGTTTGCGTGAGTGGATCGGCGGCGGCGGAAAATTCTACGAGCTCGGTATTCAACGGGTCGCTGGCCGGATCGAGTTGAACAGGCAGGACGGACCCAGCGGCGGGCGCGGCAAAGGTGGCGGGAACTTGGACTTCGGCGCGGAGCCGATCGCGGGCTTCGATCGCGAGTAGCGGGGTGCCGGGAGCGGCGAAATCACCGGAGTTAACAAATTTTTTGGTGATGGTGCCGCTGAACGGCGCGACGATCCGCGTGTAACTAAGTAACGCCTCGGCTTCGTTTACGTAGGCGGCTGCAATGCGGCGGTGATCTTCGGCGGCGAGAGCGTTATCCGCCGCAGTAGCGTTTTGACGGACGAGAGCCGCTTCGCGGATGGCTTCGCGTTCAGCTTGGGCGAGCGCGGCGCGCGCTTGAGAGAGACGCGCCGGAAGTTCGGCGGCGTTGAGTGAGAGCAGGAGTTCGCCCGCTTTGACGGATTGACCGACGGCGAAATCCGCGCCGTTAACGCTACCCATGACGCGGGCGGCGAGGGTGGCGCTCTCAAGCGGGTGAACGGTAGCAGGGAGCGCTTGCGTAAGCGGGAGGTTGACGGTCTCGAGGCGAGTCGTGCTTACCTTTGTCGGAGTCTGGGTGGATGCTGGTGCAGGAGCATTAGGTCGGCTGCAGCCGACAACCACGAATGTGAGGCTGGTGATAAGAAGCGGAAGCAGGCGCATGACGGGACGTTTTTATGAGTTACGACGAGCGCCGCCGAAGTGGATGCAGCCGTCGGGAGTTATCCAGCCGAGTTTGCCGAGGACAAATGTCGGCGGGCAGAACCCAGTGATGGCAGATTGAATGAGGTTGAGCCCGATGAAGCAGGTGAACCACAGCCAGCGGACGTCGACGAACTGGGTGAGCGCGACGCTGATTAAAATCATGCCGCCCGCGAGGATGCGGATAAACGATTCAGTTTTCATAATGAGAGCCAAAGGGTGGGAAGCGAGTGTTTATATTTTAGTATATGATTATATGTGCATATACTTGAAATTATGTCAAGGACATGCTCCGTTTTCGATATGGCAAAGAAACCACGAGTAATGACGGATGCGGCGTTAGGGCTGGTCGCGCGGCGTTTTGCGGCGTTGGCGGAGCCTATGCGGCTGCGGCTCTTGCATGCGTTGTTCGATGGTGAGAAGAGCGTTGGCCAGCTCGTAGATCTGAGCGGAGGCACCCAGGCCAACGTATCGCGTCATTTGCAGACCTTAATGGACGCCGGGGTGCTCACGCGTCGGAAAGTGGGCTTGCAGGTGTTTTATGGAATCGGGGACAAATCTATTTTTACGCTCTGTGAATTGGTGTGCGGCAGCCTCGAGCAAAAGCACACGCAACACGCGAAATCGTTGGCGCGTTGAATCGGGGTTAATATACCGATCGTGCGTGGGTTTAGGATATTCCTGTAGCGGGGTAAGTTTACCGGCCGGCGCGGTAGCTTTAAGCTCGGCAAGAGCGTGAATCAGGTAAATCTCTGGATAAGCCCTTGGATAACCAACGGGTCGCCCTGGTCTAGGTTTGAGTTAGCGCCCCGTAATCTCAGCCCCTGTTTCACCCCATCATGAAGAACGCACACCTCACGCGTCGCACGGTCCTCAAGCGCGGTCTGGCTGGCATTATCGCCTACGCCGCTGCGCCTAATTTTTTCCCTGCCTCGCTCTTCGGCCAGGGCGCTCCGAGTAACCGTATCACGCTCGGTCTCGTGGGCAACGGCCTCATCTGCAACGCCCACGTGGGGGCTCTTCTCGGTCGCCCCGAGGATTGTCAGATCGTCGCCACGTGCGACGTCATGCGCAGCAAAGCCGAAAAAATGCGCGCGCGGGTCGGCGCCGCTTACGGAAAACTTAAAGATAGCGGCACGCCGGCCAGTGGTCCCGATATTTATGCGACGCACGAAGAGTTGCTCACGCGCACCGACATCGACGCCGTGTTTGTCTGCACGCCCGACCACTGGCACGCCGCCGTGGCCAATGCTGCGATGAAAGCCGGCAAAGACGTTTACTGCGAAAAACCGCAGACGCTCACCGTCCGCGAAGGTCGCGTACTCGTCGAGACGGCCCGTCATCACGGCCGAGTTTTTCAGACCGGCACGCAACAACGCTCCAATAAATCCTTCCGCAAAGCGGCCGAGATCGTGCGCAATGGCTGGATCGGCGACATCACATTGATCCGTACGCGGCTCGGTGAATTTGCCCCCGCAGCGCAGCTACCCGAAGAGCCCGTCCCGGCCGATTTCAACTACGACCGCTGGCTTGGGCCCACGCCGTGGCGCCCCTACAACGCACTGCGCGTCAAAGGCGACTACGGCGGCGGCTGGCGCTGCTTCTTAGAATACGGTGGCCGCAAAAATGGCGACTGGGGCGCGCATCACTTCGACATTATTCAAAACGCCCTCGGCATGGATCACTCCGGTCCCGTTGAATTTATCCCCATCGGTTACGAAGGCTGCAAATTCCAGACGCACGTTTACGCCAATGGCGTCCGTGTCGAGCGCTACGACGGTGAACCAGGATTGCGTGGCATGATCGAATTCCGAGGCACCAAAGGCACAGTCTGGGTCTCGCGTAACGATTTTTTTGGCTCCGACCCAGCCGAACTTATCGCGCGCCCGCTCCGCGGCGAAGACATTCACTTGTACGCCAGCGACGAACATCACACCGATTTCTTCAACTGCATCCGCTCCCGCCAGCGACCCATCTCCGACGTCGAAATCGGCCACCGTAGCGCCACGGTCTGTCACCTCAATGTGATCGCGGCCCAAGTGCGTCGCGCTATCCGCTGGGATCCCGTTTCAGAGGAAATCATCGGCGACCCCGTCGCTTCGCGCCTCCTCGATCGTCCTCGTCGCGCCGGCTACGCCCTCTAACCCTCAAAAATTGCCGCCATGTTGCGCCCCACTTTTTTCACCGCTGGTTTCGTTTTCGCGATGATTGCTCATTCGTCCGTCGCGGCTGAGCCTACGCTTTCCCAGCTCGATTACTCCGGCAGCCCGCAGGCCGTCGAAGCGCTCGACCGTGAACTTTACGCCGCTGGCACGGACCCCGTGAAGCTCGCGGCGGTCGAGCAACGTCTCCTCGCCGGTCTGCGTGTAAGTGATACGACCTACGCCGCACGCCAAGTCCTCTGCCAACGCCTCGGTTGGGTTCTCGGCCTTGCGCCGGAAAAACTCACCACGGCGGGGCTCAAACCGCTTCCCGCGATGCTCGCCGACGAACGCGACTCCGATCTTGCCCGACTCGCGCTCGAACCCGCGCCCGGTGCTGTGATCGACACGCTTTTTCTTGCGGCCCTCAACCAGACCACGGCGCGTACGCGAATCGCGCTGATCGATTCGATTGCTCGCCGGCAAATCGTTGCCGCTGTACCCGCGCTCGCGAAATTACTCGGCGACAACGATCCGTCGACGTCCGCGGCGGCTGCGCGCGCCCTGGGGCTCATCACCGATCATAGCGCGGCGGTCGTCTTGCAGGCTGTGCCTGAGCCCAGCCCCGCCGCGGTCGCGGCAGCCAAACTCGCCCTCGCGCCGCGTCTCGCCGCTGGCAGTGCGTTGGCGGTGTTGGCGGATTTACGTGCGCGCGCCGCGGATCCCGTGCATCGCATCGCGGCGCTCCGGCTTCTGCTTCAACTAGATCCTTCAATCGCCACCACGTTGGACGTGCTCGACGGCAACGACGCGGCTGCGAAACACGTCGTCCTCGAATCCATCTATTCTTCGCGCGCTCCCCAAATCATTCCGTCGCTCGCGGCTAAACTTTCTAGTTGGGATGAGTTCACGCAATCCGCGGTGATCGCGGCTATGGCGCGTCGCGGCGACGCAGCGGGCACGTCCGCCGTGCTTAAAGCGAGTGCGCACGAAGACGCCAAGGTGCGCACGACGGCGATCGAAGCCTTGGGATTTTTACCCGGCACGATCGAGACTATGACCGCCCTCACCCACATCGCAGCAGGCACCGCGGCCGCCGAAAGCAAAACCGCCAAGGCCAGCCTCGCGCGCCTTAACGGCCCCGCGTTGAACGCCGCCATTCTCACCGGCGCCGAGCGCGGGGAAACCGCTTTGCGCGTCGTCTTGATCGAGCAAATCGCGCTGCGCGGTCTTAGCGAAGGCTTGCCGCTTCTGGTTAAACTTCGGACCGATCCTGATTCGGCCATACGTGCGGCCGCCGTCACCGCGCTCGGAGAACTTGCTCCGCCAGCGGACAATAAAATCGTCCTTGATTGGGCTATCGTCGCGACGGATACGAATGAGCAAGCCCGCGCCTTGCGCGCGCTAGTGAGCATCACGTTGCGTAACCCCGATGTCGCCAGCCGCGGCGCTACCCTTTACGCCGCGCTGGAAACGGCGGCGGCGGAACTTGCGCTGCGTCTGCTCCCCGCGCTTGGTCGCATCGGCGGCGCGCCGAGTGCGGTGTCCGCGGGCAAACTGGCGTTGAGTGCAGATTTTAAATTAGCCGAGGCTGCGACGAGCGCGCTCGTACGCTGGACCGATGACACCGCGATCCCCGCGCTTGTGAGCGTCGCCGAGCGCACGACTCTGCCCACCGTGCGCGCGAGCGCAGTCACCGGCGTGATCGCCGCCTTCGAGCGCAATCGGGCTCCTTGGAGCGCCGACGCCACCGCGCTCGTTGCGCGACTGCTGGCGGTCAGCGCAGCCGCGGAATCGCGGTTGGCTTTGATTGCTTTGTTGAAGCGGGCGGCGGATGCGCCGGCCTTGGCGCTCGTCGAGAACGTGCAATCTGATATCGAGGTAGGAGCCGCGGCCGCTGAAAGTGCCGCGGTGATTCGCGCTAATCAGGCAGGTCCGGCCAAGCTGCGGGCCTCGACGATGGCGGATTTAAAAAACCTCATGGATGGAAACACGGGCAATCGCTGGACCGTACCGGCCGAAGGTGACGAATGGGTGGAAATCGATTTCAGGCTCTCGCGGCCGTTGCGTCGGATCACGCTCGACCAGACGGGGCGCGGCGCGGAGTTTCCCGAAAGCTACGAAGTGTACGTCACTGATGATGTCGCTTCACCCGGTAAAGTCGTTGCAAGCGGTGTTGGCCAAACCAACAAGACCGTGATCGATTTGCCTGCTGGAGCTCGCGGCCGTTATGTAATCATCAAAAACGTAGCCTCGCGCAAAGAAACGCCTTGGTCGATCTGTGAAATCTTCGTGGACTGAGCCGCCGCGGTCTTGCCGCTAATCGACGAGGGCTTCACCTGTATGGCGTAGGCGTTGTCTCAGCTTACGAGCATTCATGTCCGTTTGGTTTTTAAAACGGCGTGCCGCCGGCTTGCTGCGCAGCAGTTTAATCCGCATCAAGATGCGATGCGTCATTTTTATTTTCCCGCGCCCCTGCTCGTGCGTTTCGGTCTGTTTTGGTTTGCCGCATTGTGGACGCTCGCGGGCGCCACGAATCCGCAGGTAAGCCTGCAGGTGGATTGGCCAAGATATCTCGGGCAACACGATCTTGTTTGGGAGCGGCTGCCGGAAGATTACTTTGAAGGCGCATTTGTTGGTAACGGACTTTTCGGCGCGATGGTGTTCAAAGACGATCAACAGCCTAACACCCTACGTTTCGAGATCGGGCGCAGCGACGTCTACGATCACCGCACTGACGGCACGCGTCTAGGACACGCGAAAATTCGACTACCCATCGGACAACTTTTGCTCACCCCGCGTGGCACGATCACGAAAACCGAACTGCGCACGGATCTCTGGAACGCCGAAATCACCGGCACCTTACATACGACGGAAGGGGCGATCGCGTTGCGCTGCTTCGTGCCCAAGGGCGAAGAGGTGATCGTGATGAACCTAAAAACCACGGGTAATGAACGCGCCGCCGCTTGCACGTTTCGTCCGCAACAAGGCGACAGCCAGCGTTACATGCTGCGACCCACGCGCGACAAAGGCTTTATCTTTGTGCCGAATCCGCCCTTCAAAACCGAGGCCGTGGACGGCGTGAGCGTCACCACGCAGACGTTGCTCGCCGGCAGCGATTACGCTACGGCATGGAGCGAGACGCCGACGGCGGCCGATGAGCGCACGGTGTTGGTCACGGTGGCGAATCGTTTTGGATCAAATCCAGCCACGCCGTTGGGCTCTACGGCGGATGCCGTGAAGCAACTCAAGACTTACGAGCGGCGGTCCGTAGTGGAGATGGAGCAGGCGCATCGCCGTTGGTGGCACGCGTTTTATCCGGTGAGTTTTGTGTCGGTGCCCGAGGCCCGGCTGGAAAGTTTTTATTGGATCCAACTCTACAAACTCGCCAGCGCGACGCGGGCTGAAGGACCGGTCATCGATCTGATGGGACCGTGGTTCAAACCCTCGATCTGGGCGGCGCTCTGGATGAATCTTAATGTGCAGCTCACGTATTCGACGTTGGGCCTGACGAACCACTTGGATCTCGAAGACCCGCTTTATCGCCTGATCGAAAAACACCGCGCGCAACTCAGCGCCAATGTGCCGGAAAATTTTCGCGCCGACTGTTCAGCGGTGGCGAATCCCGTGGGTTGGGATGAGTTGGAGGCCGGGGTGTTTTTGACCGATGATCCGAAGAGCACGCAGCCGATGAACCTCATCGTGTTGCCGTGGCTCATGCAGCAGTTCTACACGTACAGTCAGCGCACGATGGATGAGGCGCGGTTGCGCGAGAGTATTTATCCGCTCATGCGCCGGACGTTTAACGTTTATCTGCGCATTCTGCATCTCTGCGAAGACGGGCGTTATCACATTCCGCTCACGTATTCGGACGAGTACGGCAACGCGCAGGACACCAGCCTCAACCTCGCGCTCGCTACTTGGGGTTTCAAAACTCTCATCGCCTGTGCGCAGCGCCTCAACATCGACGATCCGCTCCTGCCGCAATGGCGTGAACGCCTCGCCAAAATGGCCGATTACCCCATCGATCCCGCGACGGGTATCATGATCGGCAAAGACGTGCCGTTTAATAAATCGCATCGCCATTTTAGTCACCTCTTCGCGCTCTGGCCGCTGCGTTTGATCGATCCGGTTGCGCAGCCCGCGCTGGCGCCGCTGGCGGCGCAGTCGATCCGGCGTTTCACGGATCTCGAAGGCGACAACTGCATGTTCAAATACACCGGCGCTTCGTCGCTCTGGTCGAGCGCGGGCGATGGCGATCAAGCATTGCGCTGGATTCAACGCGCGCTGCTCATTATGCCGCCGCAAAAAAAACCGGTGCCCACCGTCGGCGCCAACACGCTTTACAGCGAAAACGGCTGGCCGACGTTTGAGTCGCCGATTTCCGCCGCGCGCAACGTCCTCGATCTCATGGTGCAAGACGGCTCGGGCGTAATCCGCGTGTTTCCGGCGATGCCGTCTAGTTGGTCGGATGCGCGGTTTTTTGGTCTGCGCGTTGAAGGAGCGTTTTTGGTCAGCTCCGTGCGCGAGGCTGGCGTGACTCGGTTTATCCATGTCAAGAGTCTCGCTGGCGAACCTTGCCGGATTCAGGCGACGTTCCCTGGAACGCTCCGGATCGAAGGCACCACGACTGCGAATCTGCGCCAGCACGACGGACTGATCGAACTCGATCTGAAAAAAGGCGAAGAAGCGGTTATATACAGCGGTGAAAAACCAGCCGCTTGGCTGGTCGAGCCGCTACCATTGGCGCCGGCCGAGGCGAATCGTTGGGGTGCAAAAATTAAATAGAAGACCCCCGTCGAGATCTTGGCCGCGAAGAATTCGGAGAAAATACAAAACCCCAACGACTGCGTTGCAGTGCGCCGGGTAGTCGTCCAGTTCGGCGAGTCTTAGCGGCGCGCGTTTATCTTCGAAGCGGGCGCGGCATACCAGTCAGGCTGAGTAGGGGACGTAGAATAAAGGCGCGCTGAAGGCCTAATTTATGACGCGGCGGCCTTCCAGCGTTTGCTCGCACCCGAGGTGCATGAGCGCGCGGAGCTTTGGCAGGCGCGTGGATTTTCATCGCGGCTCAGGGTTAGAAATTTGTTTATGAGACGGGCTACGCGTCATCGTCTGGGATGCTCTCGCGGGGTTGGCCGATCTAGCAGAGTTTTAAGATTAGGTGAGCCTCGAGGAGGTGGGCGCGTGAATCGTGGTATACGAGGTGAGCGTGATTTCCTAGAGGAGAAGAAATTGACGTCGGTTAAGGCTAACATGCTGCTGATCGTATAGCGAAAATGGAAAAACTTCGGCGCTACTCTTGACGAAAAATTGACAAGAGACGCACAGGAATCGCCGGTAAATTTGCTAAACATGGGGTGCCGATTCCAGGGTGGAACCATGAGGGCGGTCGGGTTGCGCAAGTGAATTTTTTCCGCTAGGCGAGTGAAACTAAACTAGCTTTGCTCAGTTGATGTCGTTGTCGTTTCCTGCGTGGTATAATTGGTTGAGTCGAGCGGTGCTCTGCGCGGCGAGTGCTATCGTGGTCTGGGTTTATTTCTGGATCGCGAGGCCGGCAGTCTCGCAGTTGGGTAATCCCACTGCGCGTGAGGCTTACTACAACCTGTTGGTCGATGGGTTTTGCGATGGGCATCTTTATTTGAAAAAAGAGCCGCCGGTGGAAATGGCTCGCTTGGCTAATCCGTACGACCCCGCGCAGAACCATTCCTATCGGTTGCATGATGCGACGTATTTCCAAGGGCGATACTACATCTACTTTGGGGCAACGCCGGCGCTGGTGTTGCTGTTGCCCTACAAAATTCTAAGCGGGGAATATTTGTGGCATAGTGAGACCGTGGCGATTTTTTGTGCCGGAAGTTTTTTGGTGACGGTTGTTTTGTTGGCGGCGGCACGGCGGCGGTATTTTCCCCAAATGGGGGTTGTGGTCCTGGGGGCTTTAGTGGCGGGACTCGGACTGGCGAACGCGATGCCGATCATGTTGCGCCGCCCAGATGTGTGGGAGGTTCCGATCGCATGTGCGTCATTTTTTGTGATGTTGGCGCTGGCGGCGGTGTGGCAGGTGTTGCATGCGAGTCGCAGGCGAGTGGGTTGGGCGGTGTTAGCGAGTCTAGCTTATGGTCTGGCGGTGGCGGCGCGGCCACCGGTGTTGTTGGGTGCGGCGATGTTGTTGGTGCCTGTAGGGGTGCAGTGGCGGCGGTTTGGGGCTGGGCGGCGCGAGGCCGCGCGCTTGCTGGTGGCGGTGGTGGCGCCGATCACAATGATCGGGTTCGCGCTGATGTTTTATAATTGGGTGCGCTTCGGAAGCGTTTTGGAATTCGGCCAAAAATACCAACTGGCGGGGGTTGATAATACGAAGCAGACGTTTTTCGGGGTCGGTTATTTTTGGTATCATGTCCGGCTCTACCTGTGGGAGCCAGGGCAGTGGAGTTGGTATTTTCCTTTTTTTATCGGGATTCGGGTGCCGCCGGCACCAGCGGGACAACTCGGGGTTGAGAGTGTGTTTGGTTTGTTGACGAATCTGCCGGTGGTCTGGTGTGCGTTGGCTTGCTTGGTCGCCTTGCGGGGTGACACAGCTCGCCCGAACGGGCGCGCATGGTTATGGGCGGTGGGGTTGGTCGCGGTAATATGCGGGCTGACCGTGTGTTTTTTCGGTGGCGCGACGAATCGGTATTTTGTGGATTTTTTGCCCGCTTGGATCTTGTTGGCGGGATGGGGTATTTTGATTTTGGAGTATGGGTTCGCAGGGTGGACGGCGTGGTGGCGTTGGCCGGTTCGGTCGGTTTGGTGGGGGGCATTATTATTTTCGGCAGCGGTAAATTTTTTCGCTAGTTGCGAGCACCTCAATTTATTGCAGCTGCGCGATGAGGCGGGCTATCGGAGGTTGGCCTGTTTTTTTAATGTACCGGTGGCTTGGTGGGAGGATTTTAGAGGACGGCGCGATGGACCGTTGGAGTTGAGGTTGAAATTACCGCAATTCACCCAAGCTCGGACGGAGCCGTTGCTGATGACGGGATATGGCGCAAACGCAGATTATATCTGGATTCATTACAGAGATGAGGGGCATATCGTGATCGGAATGGAGCACACAGGTCGTGGCGGTCCGGTGTCGGCGGCGATCCCGGTAGATTATAGTCAGGAGCATACGGTCGTGATCTCGATGGGTTCCCTGTTTCCTCCAGTTACACATCCTCGGTATGAGCAGCTACGGTCTGTCGCGGATGTATTCCTGCGGCAGCAGGTAAAGGTGGAGTGGGATGGGCAGGAAATTATCGCTAAACAGCAAAAAACTTATGATGCGTCACCCGCTACGCGCTACATCGGTGAGACGCCGGGGATAACAAATTTTGGGGCTCGGTTTTCTGGTCAAATACTCGCACGTCGCACCCTTGATCAGCCGACGCACCACCAAATCCCTAAAGGCGAGGGCGGGGTAATTTTGCGGCTGCGTTTCGGGCCCCCGCGCGCTCCGGGTACGATCGAGCCGTTGATCCAGACCGGTGAGGCCGGCCGCGCCGACGCGCTTTTTGTGCGGTATTTAGACGAGAAGAGCGCCGTGCTTGGGCTTGATCACTGGGGCTATGGCGGCCCCGTGTCGCCGTCATTCGTGCCCGACGACATGCGCGATCATGAGATTGAGGTGCACATGGATTCTTTGAATTTCCCGACAGTTCTAGGTTCTTCTGGGGTCATGGGCCGAAAAAAATTATGGGTGAAACTAGATGGGCGTACACTTTTGGAAAGTGACCAAGAGTTTTATCCAGCGAACGCCACGCAGATTTTTATTGGACATAATGCGGTTCAAGCATCCATGAGTGAGGTTTTCACCGGCCAGATTATGAAGGTTCTGACGGGGAATGCCTCGCCTTGAACCGCTCGGCTTAGTGCTCTGGCCTGACATTAACGGGCGTCTTCCGATGGGGCGATTTTTGCGTCTGCCATCGCGGGGCCGGTTTTGAGCCAGCAGATATGCGTGGCGCAGGCGGCGAGGGCGAAGAAGACCAACAGGTGACCCGTGAGCAGGCGGACTTGGATGGCTTGCGCGTGGCGAAACCCCTCGGGCGTCAGCTCGCGGATGATTTTTTCGGACGTCTTAAGGGCGAATTTATTTTCAGCGAGGCGGGCGGGTTCGCCGCCTTCGTTGAGCCGCAGGCAGAGGAAAAAATTAATAAAAACGTAGGCCAGCAGGAGCGCGGCGCCGAGTTTAAGGGCATTGGGAATCGGGCCAAAAATTTCGGAGAAAATGTTTTTGCGCGGAATGCGACGCAGTTGCCAGAGCACGAGCGGCCAGACGAGAAACAGCAACGGCACGAAAATCAGGATCGGATAAAATGCGATGTCGACGAAGGTGAGGACGTGCGCGGCGGTGCAGGCGGCGGTGCCGAAGAGCGACGTCAGAAACAAGAGGCGCAGACTGGTGGGCATCGGCGAACGCTCAGCGCGTGAGATCGTAGAGGGCGTAGCCGGCGAGCAAATTGGGCAGAGCGGGGCACGGTGTTTTCCAGTCGCCCAACAAGTGGGCGCGGCGCGTGATGCGGATGCCCTCGGCGGTACAAAAATCTTCGAAGTCGGCGACGGAAACAGGATTGGCGGGGCGGCTTTCGGCCCAAGCGGTGGTGTAAACAGCGTTGCGGGCTTTGCGACCGCGCACGAGCAGATCGAGGCGATTTTTCCAGAAGCCGTGGTTGACGAAACCGACGGTGACCGAGCGGGCGACGCGTAGGGCTTCGGCGATGACGGTGGCGGGGGCGTGGAGTTCTTGCACGGTGCGCGAGCAAATGACGCGGTCAAAGTGACGCGCGGGAAAGGACGCCATGCAGGCTATCATGTCGCCTTGATAAGCGGAAACGCCGCGGTGGACGCAGGCCGTGATTTTCGCGAAATCGAGGTCCACGCCGAGGGCGGAAACGTGTTTCGTCTGGACGAGGTAATCGAGGAGTTCGCCGCGGCCGCAGCCGAGGTCGAGGACGCGCGTGTGCGGCTCGACCCAGTCTCCGATGATCTGCATGTCTACGGTGCGTTTTTCGACGGGCTGGGTCATGGCTAGATCGCGAAGTCGAGGGTTGGGGCGGGCACGCGCTCGAGGAAACCGCGGATGAGCGCGTAGAGTTCTTCGCTCTCGAGTAAAAAAGAATCGTGGCCGAGATCGGTGGCGAGTTCTGCGTAGCTGGCGCGTTTGCTGGCTCGCAGGAGGGCTTGTGCGATCTGGCGGTTTTGCTCGGGAGGGAAGAGCCAGTCGCTGGTGAAGCCGACGATGAGCGATTCCGCGAGGACGGGAGCGAAGGCGTTTTCGAGCGAGCCGTACGCGTGATCGAGATCGAATTGGTCGAGCGCGCGCGTGATGTAGAGGTACGAGTTGGCGTCGAAACGATTAATAAACGTCTGGCCTTGGTGGCGCAGGTAGCTCTCGACTTCGAACTGGAGGTTGAAGTCGGCGGTGGCGGGTTGTTGCGCGAGCTCGGCGCGGAGTTCTGGGCTTTGTTCGCGAGACTGAATCGTGCGCCGGCCGAATTTGCGGTCCATTGACGCGTCGGAGAGGTAGGTGATGTGCGCCATCATGCGGGCGATGGCGAGGCCGACGCGGGGGCCGCCGTCGCGCGCGTAATCGCCGTTGAGCCACGCGGGGTCTTGCATGATCGCTTGCCGGCCGACCTCGTTGAAGGCGATGGCTTGAGCGCCCTCGCGCGCGGTGGTAGCCATGGCGAGGAGGCGACGGGTGAAGCGGGGAAACTCGATTGCGAAGAGCATCGCGGTCATGCCGCCCATCGAACCGCCGATGACGGTGTGAAGCTCGGCGACGCCGAGATGGTCGAGGAGAAGTTTCTGCGCGCGCACCATGTCTACGATGGTGAGCGCGGGGAAACGTAGGCCGTAGGCTTCGCCGGTGGCGGGGTTGAGCGAGGATGGACCCGTGGAGCCGGAGCAACCGCCGGGGACGTTGGCGCAGATGACGAAGAAGCGGCGCGTATCGACAGCTTTGCCGGGGCCGATGAGGTTGTTCCACCAGCCGGGTTTTTTGTCGGCGGGCGTGTGCCAGCCGGCGGCGTGATGGTTACCGCTGAGGGCGTGACAGATGAGGATGGCGTTGTCGCGGGTGGCGTTGAGCGTGCCGTAGGTTTCGTAGCGGAGTGTGAGACCGATGAGTTCTTGGCCGTTCTTAAACGTGAAGGCGCGCGGGCACACAAAATCTTGGGGCGCGACGAGTCCGACGTCGTCGGCCGCGAGGTAGGGCGGCGTGGACGCGGGGGCGGCGGGGGCCTGGGTTTCGTCGGTCATGCGTGGTGGAAGCTGAGGCGCAACGGCGGGGCGAGGCAAGGGCGCGGAGGTGATATGACGCGAAGAGAGCGCGCGGCGAATCAGGGGGCGTCTTCGTTGGAGAAGACGTGTTGGACGTCGTCGAGGGCGTCCAAGGATTCGTGGAGCTCGGCGAGATCGGTGGCGAGGTGGCCGGTGGGGGTGGCGACCGTAGTGGTGGGGATGTAGGCGAGCTCGGCGCTGACGGGTTTGATTTTCCGATCGTCGAGGGTGTGCGCGATGCGGTCGAAGGCGTGCAAGGCGCAACGCAGTTCGTAGCCTTCGGCGGTGGCGATGATGTCGTCGGCGCCGGCTTCCAGGGCGAGTTCGGTGAGGGCGTCTTCGGTGACGGCTTCGCGAGCGATCAGAAATTGGCCGGCGTGGAGGAATTGAAACATCACGGCCCCAGAGGCGGCGAGGTTGCCGCCGTGGCGGGAGAAAATCGCGCGGAGGTCTTTGGCGGCGCGGGTTTTGTTGTCGGTGGTGACTTGGACGACGAAGGCGACGCCGCCCGGGCCGTAGGCCTCGTAGGTCATTTGTTCGTAGACGATGCCGGGGAGTTCGCCGGTGCCTTTCTTGATGGCGCGATCGAGGTTTTCGGCGGGCATGTTGGCCTCGCGGGCCTTGAGGAGGAGCGTGCGGAGGCGCGCGTTGCCGTCGGGATCACCGCCGCCGGTTTTGGCGGCGAGGGTGATCTCGCGAGAGAGGCTGGAAAAAACTTTGCTGCGGCGGCCGTCGGTGACGGCTTTCAGGCGCTTAACTTTGGACCACTTGTTATGGCCGGCCATGGGAGCTTATTTTTTCTTGGGCGTGACGTTTTTCACGGGCTTGCCGCCGGGAGCGACGGCTGGGGTCGCGGGCGCTTCATCTTCGTCCTTCATGCGATTGATGAGGAGCTGCTGCGCGATGGTGAACAGACCGTTGGTCGTCGAGTAGAGCGAAAGGGCCGAAGGCAGGCTGTAGCAGAAGAACGTGAAGATGATCGGCATGAACTTCATCATCGTGGCCTGCGTCGCGTCCATAGTGGGCGAGGTGGGCGTGAGCTTCATCTGGAAGATCATGGTGACGCCGAGCAGCAGCGGGAGGACGTTGAGCGGAATCGGGCCGAGATGGAGGAGTGTGTCGGGCGAGGCGAGATCGTGGGCCCACAGAAACGGCGCGTAACGCAGCTCCGCCGTGCTGGAGAGCATCGAGTAAAAACCCATGAAGAACGGGATCGTGAGCAGTTGCGGGAGACAGCCGCTGACGGGGTTCACTTTGCGATCTTTAAAGAGCTGCATCGTGGCTTGCTGCTGCTTCTGGGGGTTGTCTTTGAATTTTTCTTTGATGGCGGCGAGCTCGGGTTGGAGCTTGGCCATGCGCTTCATGGATTTGGTCGAGGCGAGCGTGAGCGGGATGAACGCGAGTTTGAGCGCGAGCGTCGTGAGCATGATGGCGAGGCCCCAATTGCCCGCCCAGCTGTGCATCCACGTCATGAGCGTGATCAAGAGTTTGGAGGCCCAGCCGAAAAAGCCGTAGTCCATGACCTTGTCTTGGTCGGCTTTGAAGACGTCGCCGTTGGCGAGGCGTTTGTATTCTTTGGGGCCGACGTAGAAGTTGGAGCCGAGCTTGGCGCTGGCGCCGGCGGCGAGCGCGGGGAGTTCGAACTGGGCGGCGCCGGCGATACCGTAGGCGTTGCGGTCGGCGTCGGGGAGCGCGGTGAGGAGCTTGACGCGACGGGTAACGAGGCTGGTGGCGGGGGCGTCGGGCGTGAGGATGCTGGTGAAGAATTGGTTCTTCACGGAAGCCCAAAGAATGGGGCCGGGGCTAGTCACGCTCGAGAGCGGTTGGCTGGAGCCGATGCCGAAGTTAGCCAAGAAACCGCCGCCCTCGAGTTCGGAGCGAGCGATGAATTTCTGGGTGTCGGGGGTGTGAAAACCGGTTTTGAGCTGAAGACCGTAATCGAGGGCGTTGACCGGAGCGGCGGTGCCGAGGGCGAGGGCGATGCGGAGCGGGACGGCGGTCTTGTCGGTGAGATTGCGGAAGGTCGTCTCGTGGCGGACTTGGTAAGGATCGGTGCCGACTTTCGGGTCAACGGAAAGAGCGAGCACGTAGCGGCGAGTGACTTCGAGGCGGCCGTCGAGGACGGCGCGGAAAACAATCTCCGTGCTGCTGCTGCTGACCAAGGCGTAGCGGGTGCCGCGGTCCAGACCGGGGAATTCTGTGAGCGCCAGCATCGGGTCGGCGTGGAGCTCGTTGAAGATGAACGGATCGGGCCGGCCTTGGGCGGCGGGGTATTGCTTGAGCGCGATGTCGCGGATGGCGCCGCCGAAATCCGTGAAGCGCACGCGGATGAAATCGTTTTCGAGCGTGGTGACCTGGGCTTGGGCGTTGTCGCCGGTGGCGGCGGCGAAATTAGCCTGGGGGCCACCGGCGCCGAGGGCGGGCGGTTGCGCGGTGGTGCCAGCGGCGGCGGTTTGTGCGGCTTGTTGCGCCATAGCTTCGCGCACGGCAGCGGGCGGCGCGGGCGGTTGCGGAGCGATTTTTTGGCCGACGTAGAGGCTGGCGAAGGCGCCGCAGATGAGAGCGATGCCGAGGATCAGATTTTTTTTGTCCATTTAGGAAAGGGGGCCGGAAAGAGAAGGGGCGAGATGCGGCCTGGTCGCGCACCGAAGGCGGCGGCGGGGCGCGGGCACGGGGTCTTCACCGCCGGGGTGAAGCGGCGTGCATTTCAAGAGGCGTCGACCGGCGAGCCAGAGGCCGATGATCGTGCCATGACCGCGCAAGGCGTCGATCGCGTAGTGCGAGCACGTCGGGGTGAAACGGCAGCCGCAGCCGGGACCGAGGAAAACGGGGAGCGCGGGCGAAAGGATGCGTTGATAAAGCCGCACGAGCACAACCAATCCGGCCGCAGGCAAGCCGACGAGACGTGAGATAAAACGGGAACGGCGCTCAGGCATGGGCGGACGGCGCAGGCGGCGCAAGCGGTGCGGCGGAGATTTGCCCGCAGGCTTGGAGGAAATGTTTCTCCAACTCCGCGTAAGGCCGGTGAAAAACGGCGGCGCGGGCGATCAAGAGCAGGTCGCAATCGCGCGGGAGTTGGTTTTGATGAGCGCGAAAGAGTTCGCGGAGGCGTCGCTTGGCGCGATTGCGGTGGATGGCGTTGCCGACGGCGGCCGTGGAAGCGATCACGCAGGCGCGTGGTGTTGCGAGGGTTGCGGTGGAATCGGCCGTCGGCCGGGGACGCCACCAAACGGTGAAGGCTCGGGCATCGACGCGGCGGCCTTCGGTGCGGACAGCACGAATTTCATCCTGGCGGCGAAGGTGCTGCTCAGGGCGAAAACGCATGGGGCCGCGGCGAGTTGAGACGCGGCCGAAACCGCACGGAATCAAACGACGGTCAGGCGCTTACGACCTTTGAGGCGGCGGGCGCGAATGACTTTACGGCCACCTTTGGTGGCCATGCGGGCGCGATAGCCGATCTTGCGGGCGCGCTTTAAACGATGGGGGCGGAAGGTGGGTTTCATGACTTTTGAGCGATTAAGGGGTGACTGAAGTGTCCGACGGCTCGAACCGTGTCAAGGGTGGGGTTTGGGCCGATTGGACTTAGGCTTCGTTTTCGGGGAAATCGGGGGGCGGGGCGGGTGGTGGGGTGGGTTTCAGGCGGCGTTGGCGGGAGGCGTCGATGTTTTCGAGTTGGGGGTTGGGGATGCGGGTGAAGGCGATGCGCATCGGGGTGTAGCCGGTGGCGCCGTGCGCCCCTCCGAAATACACGGAGTTTTTCCCGAACGTCTGGTTCAGCGTATCGACCGCGAGGTTGAGTTTGTCGCGGGTTTTTTCTTTTTCGGCTTCGAAGAGGTCGCCGGTGTGTTGCGTGGACGGGAGCAGGTGATCGAACAAAATGCTGACGCGGAGCGGGGCTTGGCTGGCGAGCGCGCGCGGGCGACGGGCCCACAAGGTGTTTAACGCGGCGATGAAGCGGAGCGTGTCTTGGGTTTCGTTGAAACGGAGATCGGCGGACCAATCGGTGTCGTCGCGGTGGCGCACGGAGACGCGCAGGCCGCCGGCGTAGAGGTGCTCGTGGCGGAGGCGCATGGCGGCTTTTTGCAGGAGGCGGTGGAGGACGGCGAGGGCGGCGGCGGGTTGGCGTTGCTCGGGCGGGAGGACTTGGCTGTGGCCGAGGGTGCTGGTCTTCGGGGCCTCGCGTTCTTGGAGGCCGCCGTGGAGCCAGTCGTGGAAACGGGCGCCTTCGACGCTGCCCCAGATGGCGCGGAGTTGGGCGCTGCTGGCGGCGTAGAGCGCGGCGACGTCGCCGATGCCGGCGGCGCGGAGGCGTTGCTCCATGCTTTCGCCGATGCCGGTGAAGTCGCTGAGTTGGACATCGCGGGCGATCAGTTTGCTGGGAATGTCCGTTTCTTCGAAGAGGACCAGGCCGTCGGGTTTCTCGAGATCGGAGGCGAGTTTGGCGAGGAACCAGTTGGGCCCGATGCCGATCGAGCAACGCAGCCACGGGCCGACGTCGCGCACGATGCGGGCGCGGATCTGCTCGGCGAGGCGGAGGGCGCGGGCGGGGACGGTGAAGTCGCCGGAGAGTTCGCATTCGAGCTCGTCGATGGACTGGACTTTTTTCACCGGCACGAGCGTTTCGACGACCGCGCGCAAGCGGTGGTGGTAATCGATGTAAACCTCCGGGCGGGATTCGACGGCGATGAGGCCGGGGCAAAGACGGCGGGCTTCGGCGAGGCGGGCGTTGCGTTTTAGGCCGAGTTTTTTGGCTTCGAGGCTGAGGGCGATCACGCCGGTGGATTCGGTGAGCAACGGGACGACGGCGATGGGTTGGCCACGGAGTTCCGGTCGCTCCTGTTGTTCGACGGAGGCGAAGTAAGAATTAAAATCGATGGCGAGCGCGCGGAGCACGGTCGGAAGCGTCGGCGTGGAAAATCCGCTGTCAAATGGCGCGTGGCGGGCTCAGTGTTTTTCGCCATGCGCATCGCGGTCATCTCAGACACCCACGACAAATACCCCGAAGATTTGCCGGCGCGCTTGCAAGACGCGGACGAGATCTGGCATCTCGGCGACGTGTGCGAGCCGGAGACGCTCGTGGAATTCAAGCAGCTCGGGAAGCCCTTGCACATCGTGCTGGGCAACAACGAGTGGGAGGCGCTATGGCCGCTGGAGTTGGCGCTGGAGCGCGAAGGCGTGCGATTTTTTCTGCAACACATCGCGCCGAAACACCCGCCGGCGGGCGTGGACGTGGTGTTGCACGGGCACACCCACGTGCCGCGCGATGAGGTGGCGCACGGCGTGCGTTGGCTGAATCCCGGCTGCATCACGCGCCCCAATCGCGGAGCGCCGGCGAGCTTCGCGTGGCTCACCGTGAAAAAAGGCCAGCCGCTCAAATGGGAACTGGAGTTGCTATGAGCGTCGGATTTTTTGCCACAAAGACGCTGGCGCCGCGCGGGTGAATGGTTTTGCTCGGATCCATCACGTGAGCACCCACGGGCAACAACAGGATCTTTTCGGGCTTTTCGCGCCGACGGCGGGAGTCCATCGCGCGCCGCCGGCGGCAGTCGGGGTGACGACAGGATTGGCGGCCGCTGGTGAATTTGTGCCGCTCCCGGAGACGGCGCCGGAGCAGCCGGAGATTGTTTTCGAACGCAGCCTGAAGGCGCGAAATTACCGGCTCACGCTGCGGCGTGACGGCGTCGCGGTGGCGACGATCCCGGCGCGCGGTTCGCAGCGCGAGGCGGAGCGCTTCGTCGCGCAGCAAGGCGAATGGCTCGAGCGCGCGCGCGCGCGGCAACGTCACCGCCCGCGTGCCGCGGAAGTTTGGCCGCTCGGCGCGCGCGTGCTTTGGCGCGGCGAATTAGCGGAATTGCGCGTCGCGGCGACGGGCGAAAAACCGCAAGTGTGTCTCGCGGCCGATGTGTTTCGCGTGCCGCGGCTCGACGGAGATTTGCGGCCGACGCTCGAGGCGCAATTTGCGCGGCGGGCGAAGATCGAGTTGCCGGCGCGCGCGTGGGAACTCGCAGCGACGGTCGGCGTGGAAGTGAAACAAGTCACGGTGCGCAACCAACGTTCGCGCTGGGGCTCGTGCTCAGCGACCGGGACGATCTCACTCAATTGGCGGCTCGTGCAGACGCCGGACAGCGTGCGCGATTACATCGTTTATCACGAGCTCATGCACTTGCGGGAGATGAACCACTCCGAGCGTTTTTGGGCGCGCGTCGAGGAAGTCTGCCCGCCGTGGCGCGAGGCGGAACTCTGGCTCAAGCGCAACGGTTCGCTCGTCGGTTTGTGAGCGCACGCGCCGGGTGGCTCCGCGCTCTATTAACTCCGGCGCTCAGCGGAAATCGAGGAGCTCAACTTCGAAGATGAGCGTGGCCTTCGGCGGGATCTTGGGTGGTTTCCCTTTTTCGCCGTAAGCGAGCCAGTACGGAATGATGAGCGTGCGCTTCTCGCCTTTGCGCATGGTGAGAAACGCTTCATCCCAGCCCGCGATGACCGTGCCGAGGCCCAGACGGAAACTGAAAGGGACGCCGCGTTTGTAAGAACTGTCGAAGGGCGTGCCGTCGAGGAGGCGGCCGTCGTAGTGGACGATGACTTCGCCGCCGAGGCGTGGGCCGGCGTTGCCGGTGCCTGGAGCGCGCTCGATGTAGCGCAGGCCAGATGGGAGTTTTTTGGCGGTGCCGTACGTCTGCGCGAGGAGCATCGCGTCCTCGGTGCTGAATTGCGGGGTGCTCGCGGCGAGTGCGGCGCGCATGTTGGCGTTGATCGGGCGGCCGGGATTTTTGCGCGCGAGCAAGCCGGAGCGTACGACGAAGGCGATCGTGATGAGCACGACGCCCAGCAGGCCGAGAAAAAAGAAACTGCGGAGCGGAGAAGATTTGGCGGGCATGAAAAGTGTTTGTGAGCGGACTACGCCGAGAAATTTTAAAATGGCAAACTCGCGGCCGCGCGGGGCGGCGCGGGCGAAATTATTTTTTGGCCAACAGATCGAGCGCGGCCGCGGTGAGCGCGGTGACGCCGGTCTTGATCGCAGGTTCGGGCAACGGCGCGAACTTGCTCGAATGCAGCGAAGGCAACGGCGCCCCCGTGCGTTGGCTCTCGGCGAATTTCACGGGATCGACCGCGCCGACGCGGAACATGCAGATCGGCACTTTTTCGGCGGTGCGGCCGAATTGGCCAAAATCTTCGCCGCCCATTTCGGGATCGATGCCGACGACGCGTTCGGCGCCGAGCCACGGCGTGAGCACGTTGCGCACGCGGCGCGTGAGCGCGGGGTCGTTGTAGGACGCGGGAGTGAATTCGCCTTCGAGAATCTCTACGATGGGCATCCGGTCTTCGGCGAGGCCTGCGGCGATGGCTTCGCCGCGGCAGATGCGTTTCACGGCGTCGATGGTGTGGCGGCGGACGGTTTCGGAGTACGAGCGGAGCGTGAGGGAGAGTTTTACCTCGTCGGGGATGATGTTGGATTTGGTGCCGCCGTGGATGGAGCCGACGGTGACGACGGCGGGATCGAGCGGGCGCGTCTCGCGGCTGACGATCGTCTGGAGCGTGGTGACGATGCGGGCGGCGAGGACGATCGGGTCTTTGGTGGCGTGCGGGTAAGCGCCGTGGCCGCCGGCGCCGCGCACGGTGATTTCGGCGGTGTCGACGTTGGCCCAGTTGAAACCCTCGAGGATGCCGATGGTGCCGGCGGGCAGCGTCGCGCTGTCGTGGACGGCGAGGGCGAAGTCGGGCTTGGGGAATTTCTGATAGAGGCCTTCTTTGAGCATGGCGCGGGCGCCGATGCCGCGTTCCTCGGCGGGTTGGCCGACGAAGAGGACGGTGCCCGACCAACGGTCGCGGTGGGCGGCGAGTTGGCGAGCGGTGCCGGTGAAGATCGTCATATGCAGATCGTGACCGCAGGCCTGCATGACGGGGACGTCTTTGCCCGTGAGATCGGTGACGCGGGTGGTGCTGGCATACGGGACGCCGGTTTCTTCGAGGACGGGCAGGCCGTCGAGATCCGTGCGAACAAGCAGCGTGGGGCCTGGCCCGTTTTTGAGGACGCCGACGATGCCGTGACCGCCAAATTTTTCCGTGACCTCAAAACCGAGGGCGCGGAGTTCGGCGGCGAGTTTGGCGGCGGTTTTTTCCTCCATGAGCGAGAGCTCGGGGTGGGCGTGGAGGTCGGAGTAGAGGGCGAGGAGCGAGGGATAATCGGCGGCGAGTTTTTGCGCTACGACCACGGGCGTGGTGCCATCGGCGGCGCGGAGCGGCGTAGCGAGTGCAACGAGCAACGCGAGGGCGTGGAGGGAAAGGAGTTTCATTTGGGTTCGAGTCGAGTGATGAGGGCGTCGAGGAGGGCGTCGGTTTGGAGTTTGAGGTGTTGGGCGGGCGGGGGCGGCGTCGCGGGTGGAGCAGAATTTTTTTGGGCGGCGTAGGCTTGGTCGCCGGCGGCTTGGGCGGCGGTGAGAAAGGCGTCTTTTGCGGCGTGGAAGGCGCCGTCGTCTCCGAGATCCGCGGCGGTGGCGGGGCGACCTAGGAAGGTTGCGGTGGAGGCGTCGCCGATCCAGACGCGCCAGTCTTTTTCGTCGGCGAAGTAGGCGACGGTGGCGCCGGCGTGCTCGGTGCCGAGTTGGCGGGCGAGGGCGCGCATGAATTGGCCAGGGGCGGCATCGGCGGCTGCGGGCGGGGATTGGGCGAAGAGCCGGGCGCGGATTTTGAGGCCGGTGGCGCGTTCGACGTTGGCGAGTTTGTAGTTAAAATTTTTCGCGCGCGGGGGCTCGGTGGGGAGGAGGTTTTGTGGGTCGTCGAAGGCCGCGGTGGGGCCGGGCGCGCGTGCGGCGGTGTATTTTTTGGCGGCGCAGGCAAGTGCGGCGAAGGCGGTGGCGTCGGCGCGGAAGGCGCGGGCGGCCGAGCCGATGCGGAGAATTTTAATCGTCAGAGCGTCACCGGCGCGAATGAGCGGGAGCAGCTCTAGCCCACGGACGATGCGGCCGAAAACGCTGTGCAGAAAATCGAGGCGCGGGGTGGGCGCGAGGGTGAGAAAAAATTCGCACGAGTTGGTGTCGGGTCCGGCGTTGGCCATGGAGAGGACGCCTGCCGAGTCGTGGCGGAGGCCTGGGGCGAACTCGTCGGGGAAGTGGTGCGGAATGGGGTGGGCTTCGTCGTCGGTGTCTTTTAGGCCGGGGTTGCCGCTTTGCAGTACGAAGCCCGGGACGACGCGGTACCAGGTGAGGCCGCTGTAAAAAGGTTGGCCGTGGCGCGGGGCGAGCGTGCCCTCGGCGAGGCCGACGAAATTGGTGCAAATGAGCGGCGCGCGCGTGGGAAACAGCTCCGCGGTGAGCGTGCCGCGCGGCGTGATGAACTCGGCGTAGAGTCCGTCGGGCAGTTGCGGCGCGGCGGCGCGGGCGGCGGCGAGTGCGAGCAAGGAAACGAACAGGACGGCGAGCAGGCGTTTCATGCGGCAAAGCTGCCGCAGCGGGCGTGCAGCGACAAGCTCCGGCTCGGGCGAAATAAAATCTAAGTGACGCCGCCGCCGCGGAGCCGCGCGCGGGGCGTCACATGGAATCGATTACGGGAGGAACGAGCAGATGTATTCGCAGAGGCCGGCGGGCACGGCGATGGTGAAGCCGCTCTTGCCGGGGACGTCGAAATACGTGCCAGCCGCGTACGTCTGGGCGGCGGTCTGGCCATCGAGCGTGACGGTGCAGGTGCCGGCGACGATTTCCATGCGCTCGGCGGCATCGGTGCCGAAGTGGTACGAACCAGGGCGGATGAGGCCGAGCGTTTTCTTGGCGCCGTCGGCGAAGAGGACCGTGTGGCTGACGACGTTACCGTCGAAATAGACGTTGGCCTTGGTGTGAACGGTGACGCTGGTGAACTGGGTCGGGAGGGGCATGGTGGAAGGAAGTGACCGTAAGCGTGGACGACTGAGCGCGCGGGAGTCGAGCGCGCGGACGAAGCCAGGAAATTTTTTTTCGCGGATCGGATTGAGCTCTGGATATGCCGGCGCGGCGGAGTTAGCGTGGATTTTCCAACGCGATATTTTCATGAAATTATTTTTACGATTTTTGCTGAGTTTGGTTGGGCTGATCGTTGGCGCGGCGCAGGCGGGTGCGCAGACGCGAACGCTCACGCGTGCGCATGCGCACAACGACTACGCGCACTCGCGGCCGTTGTTTGATGCGCTCGCTGCGCGCTTCGGGAGCATCGAAGCCGATGTGTTTTTGGTGGATGGAAAATTACTCGTGGCGCACGAGCGCAAGGCCGTGTCGCCGGAGAAAACCCTCGAGGCGCTTTACCTCGAGCCTTTGCGCGCGCGGATCGCGGCCAACGGCGGGAGCGTTTACGGCGATGGCGTGGGCGTGACGTTGTTGATCGACGTGAAGACGGAGGCAGCTGCGACGTACGCGGCGTTGCATCGGGTGTTGGCGGGATACGCGGAGATGGTGACGCGCTACGAAAACGGCGAGGTGAAACCGGGCGCGATTTCGGTGATTATTTCGGGCAACCGGGCGCGGGCGGCGATGGAGCAGGCGGCGCTGCGCTACGCGGCGATGGATGGACGCTTGGGAGATTTGGACGCGCCGCTGAGTGCGCCGAGTTTGATTCCGCTCGTGAGTGATACGTGGGCGAAACTTTCGAGCTGGCGCGGCGACGGACCGTTTCCAGAGGCGGATCGTGAAAAAATTAAAACCCGCGTGCAGCAGGCGCACGCGCAGGGGCGGCGGCTGCGGTTGTGGGCGGCGCCGGATACGCCGGCGGCGTGGGAAATCTTAGACGCGTGCGGCGTCGATCTGATCAACACGGATCGCCTCAAAGAGCTGGCGGCGTATCTCGAAAAAAAACGCCCCGCGCGGTGAGCGCAGGGCGGGTTAAAACGAGTCGGTGCGCGCCGTGCGACGGGCGCGCCGCGTGAGTTTTTAGAAGCGACCGTTTACGCCGATGGTGATGGTGACGAAGTTGATCGTGGTGCGGCGCATGCGGTCTTTGGAACCGATGTACCAGCGCTGGGGTTCGTTGAGGACGTTGGAAGCGTCGATCGTGAAGCCGAGGTTGGGTTGGTATTGATAACCGGCGCCGAGGTTCAACGTCTTCATCGAGTAACGGTATTGGTTGAGCGCGGGGTAGGTGGGGTTGAACGTGGTGATGTTTTCACCCGTGAAGTTGTAGAGCGCGCGCAGGCTGGTTTTGCCGTAGCGCCAATTCAGCGAGGCGTTGGCGGCGTGCGGGATGAAGCCGGCGATCTCGCGGCGCGTGAGATAGCGGGTGCCTTCGCGCAGGCCGTGTTGGTCGGTCCAGCTGTAGTTGAGCGAGGTGGACAAACCTTTCAGCAAGCCGGGCAGGAACGTGAACTGTTGTTGGTAGGCGAATTCCCAGCCGTTGACCGTGACGGTGCCGCCGTTGAAGGAGGTGCGCTCTGTGAAGCCCGCGTATTCGCCGTCGTAGCCGTTGTTGGGGCCGTCGGGGATGATGCGGGCGTCTTGGTTGGTGACGATGAAGTCGCGGATGTCTTTGTGGAACCAGCCCACGGTCAAGCTGCCCACGGGTTCGAAGTAGTATTCGAGGGTGAGGTCCCAGTTTTTGGATTGTTGGGGCTTGAGGGCGGGGTTGTTGACGGTGAGGCGTTGGTTGACCTCGTCGATGGTTTCGCCGGGCAGGAGATTGGCGAGGGGCGCGCGGCCGTAGCTGGTGGAGTAGCTGGTGCGGAATTTGAGGTCCTTGGTGATGTCGTGGTAGGCGTGGATGCTGGGGAATTTTTGGTCGAACTTGCCGTAGAGGAGACGGTCGCTGTTGGCGTAATCTTTGGTGGCGGAGCCGATGGGATCGGCGAGTTGTTGGGCGGCGGTGGTGGCGACGCGGGCGCGGACCCAGCCGAAGCTGCGGGTTTTGACGTCTTCGAGGCGGATGCCGGCGAGGTAGCCGGTGCGGGCGAGCCAGCCGCGACTGCCGAGGCGGCCTTGAATCATCGCGTAGTAGGCGCCGATGGATTCGGTCACGCCGTTGGTGCCGACGTATTTTTGGCTCTCGTTGTAATACATGTCTTCGATCCAGAGCGAGGGATCGGCGGGGCGGCCGTCTTTGGTGAGGCCTTCGGCCTGCCAGAAGGGGATTTTACGGCCGGTCTTGATCATGTCGTAGCTGACGTAGCTGGCGTCGGGCGCGATGCGTTGGCTGGCGTCGTAGGCGGTGGCGGCTTTGTAGCTCCAACGGTGACGGTCTTTGCCCCATTGATCCATCTGGAGGGAGCGCCAGTGAAAGCCGGCTTTGACGGAGGTGGGGGCGGCGATGGGCAGCGTGTAGCGCGCGTCGAAGCGGAATTGTTTCTGCAACTGGTCTTGTTCGTTGCGGGCTTGGGTCAGGCCGTCGGTGGCGCGGGGCAGGTAGTTGTTGGGGTTGGTGAAATCGGGGCCGCCGTTTTGGATGAAGCGCGGGTAGAGTTCGTTTTGAGTTTGGTCGATGATCCAGCCGGCGCCGCCGAAGTAGATGGCGCGGCCGGGGACTTGGGCGCTGGGGTCGAAGAGGCGCATGTTGAGTTGGCCGCCGCGGCCTTGGCCGGTGTTGAGCGTGGTGCGGGCGATGCCGCCGGTGTATTCGATGAAGAGGTTGCCGTAGGTGTGTTCGGCGCTGAGGTCCGCGCGGCCCATGCGCACGTAGTAATTGAGCGGGCCATCCATTTGGACGTCGATGTTGTTGGTGTTGGTGGCCGCGGCGGAGGTGCTGGGGATGGCTTTGACGACGGTGACCTGGTTGGTGAAGGCGCCCGGGACGATACCGGTCGAGGCGCTGGGAACTTGGGTGTTGCTGTTGCCCGAGGCGGCGGCGGTGACGCGGACGCGGCGGCGGAGCCGCTCGAAGTTGTCGTTTTCGGTGACGTTGAGGGTGAACTTCGTGTTCTCGGAGTATTTGAAGTCGGTCTTAAAGTTTACGCTCTGTTGCTTGCGGTTGTTGGTGTTGTCCCAGGTCTGGTAATTGAAGACCGGGGCGGGGCCGTCGTTGATAAACGTGCGGTCGAAGACGGCCTCGAAGCCGCCGACGGCGTTTTCCGAGTAGAACAAATTAACGGACGTGCCGAGGTTGCGGTGGCCGCCGAGGATGCTGAAAACCTGTTGGTGCGTGAGATTGAAGATAGGGTGCGAGCGGTGTTGCGAGCGAATCGGAGTCTGCTCGAAAAACGGTGGGGCCCAGCGCATGCTCACGTTGTAGGTGGTGCGGCGGTCTTCCTTCATGCTGAAGGTAGAGCGCGTCTTGAAATTGATGGTGCCGCCCAGGGAATCCGCGCCTTTGTCGGGCGTCTGGCCTTTGATGAGTTCGAGTCCTTCGAACATGGCGCCGGTGATGGACTGAAGTTCGAAGCTGCGGTTGGTGCCGAGGGTCGTGAGCGAGCCGCCGTCGACGGTGACGTTGTTGAGCGTGGGGTCCATGCCGCGGATGTTGAAGCGGTAGGCGAGGCCTTCGTCGGTGGGGCTGCCGGCGACGCCGGGGAGACGCTGCACGACTTCGCCCGCGCTCATGTTGGGCAGGTAGCCGAAGGAATCCATGGCGATGACGTCCTTCACGTTGGTGGCGTTGCGCTTTTCGGTGATCATGGCGGCGTTGCCCTCGCGTTCGCCAGTGACCTTAAACGATTCGAGTTTGTAGATACCGGCGGTCAGTTCGAAATCGCTGGTGATCGTTTGCGCGCCGCTCACGACCACGCGGCGGCGCGTAGCATCGAGGCCGATGTAGGTTACGACGACTTCCTGCGTGCCCTCGGGGATGCCGGTGAGCGTGTAACGTCCGGCGTTGTCGGAGAGCGCGGAGAGATTGAGCGCGGGGATGGCGACGAGGGCGCCGGCGAGCTGGTTGCGCGTGGCGGCGTTGCTGACGGCGCCGGTGATCGTGCCGCTACCGCTGGCTTCAGCCGCAGAGGCTGCGGCTACAGTGAGAAACAACGCGCATACTAAAACGCTCAAGCGCGTGCAGAAACGCACGGCGGCGGCGGACAGATTGCATGGAGTCAGGCAGGCAGTTTTCATGGGGTAAATGAATGGGCTGACATGGGCCACGCGAAGGAGGGGTATCCGTTTGCGCAGCGAGGGGGTGGGGTAAACACAGGTGGGTACTGTGTTTTAGGCTGAAATGATAGGACTTAGAGCTCGCGACTGACGCAATTAAAAATACGCGAGATCATGCTGAGCGCGTTAAAAAGCCGTGGCTTGTGTGCGTGGGGGGTGGTGCGTTTGGCTGGGGCTGTGCTGATTCTTAACACCCTCGCGCCCGTTTTTTTGCTGATCGCCATCGGGGCGGGTTTGCAGGCGTCGAAATTTTGGTCGGAGGGATTTTTGAAGGAGGCGAATCGCGTCACGTATTGGCTGGGCTTGCCGGCGCTGTTGTTCACGCAATTGGCGGGGTCGATCCACGGCGTGACGGGCGCGAAAGCGATGCTGGGCGGGATGATGGCGGCGACGCTGGCGGTATTGGCGCTGGGCTACGCCGTGGCGTGGTTGATGCGCGTGCCGGGCGCGGTGGCGGGGACGTTTGTCCAAGGGGCGTTTCGCGGGAATCTGGCCTTCGTGGGGCTACCGATTATTTATGCGCTGCCGGACGTGACGCTGGCGGGCGGCATCTCGCTGCGCGCGGCGGCGGTGCTGACGATGGCGCCGATGATGATTTTTTTTAATGTCGGGGGCGTCATGGTCTTGCTGTTGAGCCAACACCGGATCGGGTGGGGAATGCTGGGGCCGTTTTTGCGGCAGTTGGCGACTACGCCGCCGCTCTTGGCGTCGCTGGCGGGCATCGGGTGTGCGTTGGCGGGTTGGGAGTTGCCGACGGTGGTGAACAAAACGTTCGGCGCGCTGGGCGAGATGGCGTTGCCCTTGGGGTTGCTCGGTGTGGGCGGCTCGCTGGTGACGGTGCGACTCGGGGCGGCGTGGCGCACGCCGTTGATCGTGGCGCTGTTGAAGACCGTGGCCGCGCCGGCGCTCGGCTGGGTGGCTGGGCGCGCGCTGGGGCTGGGCGCCGTGGAGTTGAAGACGGTCCTGATTTTTCTGGCGACGCCCTCGGCGGTGATTTCTTACACGATGGCGGCGGAAATGAAGGGCGACGAGCGACTGGCGGCGGGCGCGATCGTGTTGAGCACGCTCACGTCGTTGGTGGCACTGGCGGTGATAGTGGGGGTGTTTTAACAGGTAGGGCGCGTTGGGCGGGCAAGGGACTGCCGGTTGGGAGGGGTTGGTTAAGAAATCGCGTGGAAATTTGCGTCGGTTGCGATCTGCTGAAACCTTGCCTTGACGGTCGTGTCTAGAGCACTACCACCCATTCTTTTAACGTTATGAAAACCCTTTTTGCGCTTGGTCTAGCCCTCGCTCTGTTGTCTTCGCCGGCTCAGGCGGAGTCATCCCGGGGCGGCTCGAATAGCCGTTCGGGCGATCATGGACGGTCTTATGAAAACTACGGCCGCAATCACCGTTCTATCAGCTACAGCTTGGGTTATTACGGCCCGGCCTATTCGCTTTCATACGGGTATTATCCCGCTTCGTACGGTTATTATTATCGGCCTTATGTTTATCGGCCAGCGCCAGTTTACGTTTACGATGGCGGCTACTACGACACCGCGGATACTCGGCCCAATTACGTCGGTAACGGCCTCACGCTCGGCGCCATCGCCGGAGCGATAATTGGCAACAACAGCGGTTCGCTCGGCCATAGTGCTTGGCGCGGAGCGGCTTATGGCGCGGCCGCAGGGCTTTTAATCGGGGCCATCGCGGACAATAATGCGAGCCGCCGCGAAGCCGCCATCTCCGGCCCCTCGGCGTCCGTCGCCAGCGCGCCGTCCTCAGTTCCAGCCGCCGTGGCGCAATCCCGCGTGATCACGGCGCCAGCGGCACCCGCGTCATCGATGAGCGACGCCAATCGCATGTTTGGCCGGAACTGATAGCGTTCCAGCGTTTCAAATCTCCCTCTGTCACTTTCTCATTTATTAACACCTTACCATGAACACCTCCCTTCGTCTTCTTACCCTCGCCAGCGTGGCTGCGCCCGCTCTGTTTCTCGCCGGTTGCGCGACCGGCGTGGAAAGCCCCTCGGGCGTCCCGGTCACCGAAATGAAAGCCGACGAACGCGGCTTCGTCGCTGGCACCGGCGTCGAGTCGCAAGACCTCGTCACCGTCACGGACAAAATGGCCCGGGGCGTCCTGGCCATCCCGGAAATCGCCAACGCCAAACAAACCCCGCGCATCGTCCTCGAACCCGTTGTCAACGAGACGCGTTTCCCCATCAGCAAAGACATTTTCCTCACGCGCATTCGCACCCAGCTGAACGAAAAAGCCCTCGGCCGCGTGCGCTTCCTCGATCGCGAAATGATGAAAACTCTCGAGCGTGAGCGCGAGCTCAAGCGCAACGGCCAAGTCACAGCCAGCGCCGATCCTTCCGTCGTCGAATTCCGCGGCGCCGATTATTTCCTCACCGGCAAACTCCAAGGTCTGACCACCAAGACCTCGAAGGGCACGAGCGATTACATCCTTTACAGCTTCCGTCTCACCGACGCCCGCACCAGCGAGATCATCTGGGAGAGCTCCGCCGAGATCAAGAAACAGGGCCTCGAAGACGCCGCTTATCGCTGAGCCGCGCTCGCTCCGCATTTTCTTTAAATCAAAACGGCGGGTGTCGGCCTTGCGCCGCGCCCGCCGTTTTCATCTGCTTCTTGTCCGATGATAAATCGCCTTAATTTCCTTTCCCCTTCTCTCATCCTTGGCGCGGCGTTGGTCTTGGCGTTGTTCGGTCTCAGCGGTTGCGCAACGGTGCCTGAGCGCCCGCAGCCCCGACTCACTGGCGACCCGATCATCGACGGCAACACCCATCGCGCTGCCGCGCCTGTGCAAGACCGCATGCTCTGGGATTACCGCATTGCCGCCAGCGCCCTCCGCGCCGGCCAGCCCGACGAAGCCAAGCTCCACCTCGACTCCGCGCTGCCCTTGATCGGCGGCATTTTGGCCAACGACGCCGACGCGAAAAAAGCCCGCAGCCTGTTTTCCGCCGAAAGCACCAAGACGTTTATCGGCGAGCCTTACGAACGCGTCATGGCCTACTATTATCGCGGCCTCCTTTACTGGCGCGACGGCCAGCCCGACAACGCCCGCGCCTGTTACCGCTCCGGCCAACTCATCGACAGCGACGCCGAGACCGCCGAGTACAAAAGCGATTACGTCCTGCTCGATTATCTCGACGGCTTCGTCTCCGCCAAACTCGCCGCCGATGGCTCCGACGCCTTTGCCCGCGCTCAAGCCAACGCCAAAAACCTAAAACTCCCCGCCTACGATCCCGCCGCCAACGTCCTCATTTTCGCCGAATACGGCACCGGCCCGCGCAAATACGGCGGCGGCGAATACAGTGAACAACTCAAATTCTTCGTCAAAAATTCCGCCGCCCACGCCGCCACGCTCAACGTCAACGGCCAGACGGTAAACCTCCCCGCCTACGACGATCTCAACTTCCAGGCCACCACGCGCGGCGGGCGCGTCATGGATTATATTCTCGGCGGCAAAGCCGTGTTTAAGCGCACCACCAATACCGTCGGCGACGTCGCCCTGATCGGCGCCCTGATCGCCGCCAACAACGGCAGCCGCGACGGCGACCGCGCCGCCGTGGCCCTCGGCGCCATCGGCCTCATCGGCAAAATTGCCTCCGCCGCGACCACCCCGCGCGCCGATATCCGCATGTGGGACAACCTCCCGCAACGCCTCAGCTTTGCCGCGCTCCGCCTCGCCCCCGGCGATTATCCCGCTACCCTCGAGTTCCAAGACGCCACCGGCCAGACCCTGCGCGGACTCACGCAAACCCTCACCCTGCATGTTGATCCCGTCGATCGCGACACCGTGATATTTTTGAGCGAACTTAAACGCTGATCACGAGTCACACGTTCACACCACCACCAACGCTTACCGTTATGAACATCAAAACCTCCCTCCTCCTAGCCGCCACCGCTGGCCTCGTGCTGCTCGCCGGTTGCGCCACGCCCGGCCCCTTCACGCCCCAGGACACCACCCGCTACACCGTCGAGAACACCGAAAAATTCGTCCTCCTCGATAAACCCACGCAAGTCTCCGTCACCTGCACCGGCCTCCAAGAACGCACGCTCGCCGACGGCCGCCTCGAAGTCGTCGCCAACGTGAAAAACCGCGAAGCCCGCCGCATCGAAGTGCAGATCAACGCCGTCTTCAAAGACGACCAAGGCTTCACCACCGGCGACGAGACGCCGTTCCAGACGCTCATCCTCGCCGAGAATTCCACCGAGGCCGTCCGCTTCACCGCGATGAACACCCTCGCGAAAAAATACACCATCCGCGTCCGCCAAGCCCGTTGAACCGCGCCGTCCCCGCCATGAAAGCACTTTTCCTTCCTCTCGTTTTGCCCGCACTCAGTGTCGTCGCGCTCGCGCAAGCCACCGCGCCCGCCACCGAGCCGCCGGTTCCCGTCACGCAGGCCTGGCCCGCGCCCCCCGCTCAACCGGCCGCGCCCGCAGAACAACGTCTCTACAGCGCCAACGCCGCCCCGCTCATCTCGCCCGCCGCCGCGCAGGCTGTCGTCGATAAATTCCGCGCCGCTTACGGCGCCGCGAGCGCGCCGCGCCTTGTTATCTACGTGAACCGTTCGCTCGTCGATGCCGCCGGCCTCAAACTCACTGGCCGCACCGAATCCTACACCGAGAAATCCGCCGACGGCAAAACTACTTTGACCAAAACTAAAGGTGCCTCGACCTACGCCACGAAGGACGCATCCACACCCACGCCCACGCTTGCCGATCAACAAACCGTGCGCGACATCGAGCGCCTCGTCGGCCGTGCGTTTCGCAGCGGCGGCGCCAAACTTTCCGATCAACGCATCGCCGGCGTGATGCTCAGCGCGCAACCCGGCGCTCGTTTGCTCGGTGATCAAGCCACCAAGGAACGCGACGCGCTCGCGCAGTCCGCGGACATCGCGATTGAAGTGCTCATTTCCACCCGCACGTTGATCGCCGCCGAAGTTTCCGGCGACACCACGGTCGCCGTGCCCGATATTCAGATGACAGCCATCCGCCTGAAAGACGCCGCGATTTTGGGCCAAGCCTCGGCGAGCGATGTGCTCGGAGCGGGCGCGGCGCAGGCCGCGAAAAAATTTAGTGCGGCCGACATCACCGAAGCCACAGCGCTCACGTTGATGGAAGACATGCTCCTCAACGCGAAGTAAGTCACGGCGCCGTGGAAAACCCACGGCGCTTTGCGCGATCAGTTACGAGAAGCGGATTGCACGAAGCGGCGGGGCACGAAACAGTCCGCGTCTTTTCCATGCGCCGCTTTTCATCTTTTTTTGCCGAAGTTCGGCCGACCCTCGCGCTGGCGGTACCGATCATCGTCGGCCAAGTCAGTCAGATGCTCATGGGCATCACTGATAGCGTGATGATCGGCCAGACTGGCACGGTGCCTTTGGCGGCGTCCTCGTTTGGCGGCAATGTGTTTGGCGTTTTCTATGTGATCGGGATCGGGTTGATGATTCCGGTGGCGGTGTTTGTGGCGCGTGCGCGCGGCGCGGCGCGCTTGCAGGATTGCGGAGAATATTTGCGGCATGGGTTGGCCTTGGCGCTGGGTTTCGGCGTGCTCGAGACGCTGGCGATGGTGGCGCTCGGCTGGCAGTTGCACTGGTTCCAGCAACCACCGGAAGTGCTGGCGCTGGTGAATCCATTTTTCTGGCTGATCGGCGCGTCGATCACGCCGGTGTTGGTGTATCTGGCGTTGCGGCAATTTGCCGAGGCGATGGGCCGGCCCTGGGTGCCGATGTTCATCATGCTCGGAGGCGTCGGGCTGAACATTTTTTTGAATTGGATTTTTATTTACGGAAATCTCGGCGCGCCGGCTTTGGGCCTGACGGGCGCGGGTATCTCGACGTTGATTTCGCGGACGCTCGGCGCGTGGGTGATTTTCGAGTGGATGCGGCGAGATCCGGCGGCGCGCGCGGCGTGGCCGAAGCAGTGGTGGGCGCCGCTCTCGACGACGCGGTTAAAAGAAATGCTGCAACTCGGGTTGCCGACGTCGGGGATTTTATTTTTTGAAAGCGGCGCGTTTGCGGCGGCGGCGATTATGATGGGCTGGCTGGGCGCGGCGGCGTTGGCGGCGCATCAGATCGCGTTCACGTGTGCGGGCACGACGTTCATGGTGACGCTCGGGCTTTCGATGGCCGCGGGCATGCGCGTGAGCGCGGCGGTAGGCGCGAAGGAGCCGGCGCGGTTGCGACCGATCGGGTTTAGCGCGTTGGGCCTAGGCGTCATCATCGCGGCGGTGTTTATGGTGATTTATCTCGTGGCGGGTCGCGCGGTGGCGGGCTGGTTTGTGGACGACGCGGGCGTGGTGGCGTTGGCGGCGCAGCTGCTCGTCGTGGCGGCGCTGTTTCAAATCGTCGATGGCGCGCAGGTGATCAGCGCGGCGCTGTTGCGTGGGCTGCAGGATGTGAAGTTGCCCGCGATCATCACGCTCGTCGCGTATTGGGGCGTAGCAATTCCGGGCGGTTTTTTCCTCGGCGTGCACGGGAAATTTGGCGCCGTGGGGATTTGGTCGGCGTTGGCCGCAGGCTTGGGTTTCGCGGCGATTTTCCTGGGTTGGCGCTTCGCGCGCCTGACGCGATCACACGCCTAATTTGACGCGGACTTCGGCGAGCGTGAGGCCGGCAACGCGGAGGACTTTTTGGCGGGATTTATCGCCTTGCAGAACGGTCACGGCGCGGCGGGGGAGGGCGAGGGCGTTGGCGAGAAATTCGCAGAGCTCGTCGTTGGCGCGGCCTTCGAGCGCTGGGGCGTGGACTTTGACTTTTAACGCTTCGCCGAGCCAGCCGACGACGGCACTGCGCGGGGCGTTTGGCACGGCTTTGATCGTGAGCGTGCAGGAGGCGAGCGGCGTGGCCACGGTACTTCGGCGCGAGATCGCGCGGAGTTGATTTTAAGCCAACGCTTCGGCGAGTGCGGCGATGATGTCCTCGACGGCTTCGCAACCGATGCAGAGGCGGAGGAGATCGGGATCGAGTTTGCTCGCGGCTAATTCGGCGAGGCCGGCGGGCGTCGTCACAAGGTCGTAGTGCGCGAGGTACATGAACGGACAGATGAGGGTCGTCGTCATGCCGAAGCTCGGACCTTTGGGCAGGCGCAGGCGGTCGTAGAATTTTTCCAAAGCGCCGGGCGCGCGGAGCGTAAAAGTGATCATGCCGCCGGTGGCTTCGGGCGAGCGGGCGAGCTTTTCGAAATTCGCGCGGCTGGTGGCGTGGCGCGCCCAGAAAACGTCTTTGATGGCCGGATGGTTTTCGAGAAACGCGACGACGTGGGGCGTGCTCGCGTGGATTTTTGCGAGGACGGATTCGGTGGCGGCGATTTCGTGCGCGAGGCGCGCGGCGTCGCGACGGTAGAGCGGCTCGAGCGCGGGGGCGAGTCGACGGCGAAGCTCGGTGGCGTCGGGGCGGGCGGGATTGAGGGCGATCAAGCCGGCGGTGAGGTCGCCTGCGCTGCCCGTGTATTTGGTGAGGCTGGCGAGCGCTACGTCGGCGTGAGGCAGCACGTCGAGGTTGTAGAGCGAGGCCGTGGAAGCGTCGATGAGGATCGCGGCGCCATGGCTGCGACAAAGCGCGGAGATGGCGGGAATATCGGGCGTTTGAAGGAGCGGATTGGTGGGCACTTCGGCGACGACGCCGGCGATGCGTTGGCCGTGCGCAGCGAAGATGCGCTCGAGAGCTTCGAGGTCAAAAATATCGCGGATGTAAACGTAGTCGCCGGGACCGGCGGTAAATTTTTTGAGGATCGCGATCGTATCGAGGTAGAACCAACCGAGTTGGAGCCAGATCGTGCGGCCGCGGGTAGCTTGCAGATCGGCGACGGCGCGAAAAGCCGCGTAGATGGCGCTCATGCCGCAGTTGGTGAGAAAAAGATCGGCGTCGGTCACGGGTGCGATCGTGGCGGCGTGGCCGGCGTTGAGCGCGCGGGCGAGGTGGCGGCGAATCTCAGCGGGCTCATCGCCGGTGAACGTGGCTTCGGGATAAATCGCCGGCCGCAGTTCGAGGCGTACCAGGTGATCCTCCGCTTCGCGCGACGAAATGAAGCCACCCAGGTTTTGTAGGTAGGTTTTGGTGAGAGCGGCGAGCGGCGCCGAGGCAGCCGGATGAGCGACGCCGTGTAGACCGGGCGTATCGATGAACAGTTGCACGCTCGGATGGGCAAGGTGCGCCACGAGATTTTCGGCGATAGCGAGAGACGACGTAAGCCAGAGCGTGTGGCTGGTGAGGGCGGGATTGGTGGCGACGAGGTGCGCGGCGAGTTGACGCGCGAACGGATGCACGACGAAGCGCGGGTAGCCGTTAGCGAGCTGGCTGGTGATGGCGGGATCTTTCTCCTCGTAGCCGCGGACGGAGCGCATCGTCGGCAAGCTGCAAGATACCGCGTGCGGGCTGGGCGGGATGGCTTGACCGAGGGGCAGATGGGGAAAGGCGGACATCTTGGTGATAGGGCGAAGGAAGCCTAAAAGCTAAGACGCAACCCGCGTCGTTAAGCAAGGGAGCGGTTCGTAATCAACCCGCCCATACTCTTGTACCCTCAAAAAATATCCCAGAAAATTCACGTCGAAAACGCAGTCTATCAAGTGTCACCTAGTGGGTGAAACTTGGTTTTTTATCCGAGGAAAATTGGGCTCATGTTGGTTAAAATTCATGTCATAATTTCAGGAAGGTTTAACCGGAGTCGAGGAGGGGGTAAGGGCGGGGCGAGCGAATCGGTTTGCCGGGGGGCTGGGGGTCGCGTTGAACGGCGCGGATGAAACTTCTTTCATGGAACGTAAACGGCGTGCGGGCAGCGCTCGGCAAGGGTTTGCTCGATTGGATGAACGCAGCTCAAGCCGACGTTATTTGCCTGCAGGAAGTGAAGGCGTTGCCGGGCGACGTGCAGCATGTGGTGTGGCCCGCCGGCTATGACCTGACGTGGAACGCCGCGCAAAAAAAAGGTTACAGTGGGACCGCACTCTTTTCGCGGCGTAAGCCGATGTCGGTCACGCTCGGGTTGGGCTCGCCGGCGCATGATGCGGAGGGACGCGCGATCACGGCGGAATTTCCGGAGTGTTACGTGATCGGTTTATACGTGCCGAATGCGCAGCCGGAATTGGCGCGCATCGATTTTCGTCAGGAATGGGACCGCGCGTTGCTCGCCTACGTGAAAAAATTGGAGCAGAAAAAACCGGTTTTGTTTTGCGGTGATCTCAACGTGGCGCACGAGGAAATCGACCTCGCGCGGCCCAAGGAAAATGTGGGTAGCCCGGGGTTTTCCGATGAGGAACGCGCGGGTTTCCGGGATTTTCTGGGCGCGGGTTTTATCGATACGTTCCGCGAGTTTGAAAAAGGGCCGGGGCATTACAGCTGGTGGACGTATCGCGCCGGGGCGCGGGCGAATAACGTCGGCTGGCGCATCGATTACTTCATGGCGAGTGCGGCGCTACGGCCGGCGTTGCAACGGGCTTGGATCGAGCCTCAGGTTTTGGGCAGCGATCATTGTCCGGTCGGGCTCGAGGTGAAGTTTTGAGTGGCGGCGCTACGATGAACCCGTGCTTTTGTACTGCGCGAGTGCGGGCGGGGGGTAAACTCTGGGAGATCATGAAATTTTTCATTCTCAAAAAAAACCGAAGAGCTGCTTTCGGTTGTCGAAAATTTTGGGTGAAAGGAGCGTCGTGGTAACCGCAGCGATGGAGCTCAAGGAGCTGATGTTGCGTGCGCCACGGCGGACGTTGGCGGTGGCGGAGAGCCTCACGGCGGGCCACGTGCAGGCGTGCGTCGCGAGTGTTGCTGGGGCTTCGGGGTATTTTCTCGGTGGCGTGACGGCGTATACCTTGGAGCAAAAAGTGGCTTGGCTCGGCGTGGATCGCGCCTCGGCAGTCGCGGTTAATTGCGTGTCGGCTGAGATCGCGGCGCAGATGGCGCGCGGGGTGAGTGAGCGCTTCGGCGCGGAGGTGGGCGTGGCGACGACCGGTTATGCGGAGGCAGCGCCGGCGCGCGGCGTGCCCGCGCCGATGGCGTGGTGGGCGGTCGCGATGCGCGATGCGCGCGGAGAATTTTCCGTGACGACCGGGCGGGTGGATTTGCCCGGTTGTACTCGCGTCGAGGTGCAGTCGCGGGTGGCGGAGGCGGCGTTGGCGGCCTTGGTGGCGGCGCTGCGGGCGGAGCGCGTTTAACGCGTTGGGCGAGGTGCCTGGGGCGGCGCTGCGGGTTTTTTACGTCAGCGTGTTTTGGAAAAACTCGATGACTTCGCCGTTGGGGCCTTCGCAGAAAAAGATGCGGATCGGGACGGGCGCGTGAGCGTTGGTGGTGGCGATGGTGACGTCTTTGGGCTCGGTGGTGATCTTGGCGCCGGTGGCGCGGACGCGGTCGGCGACTTGATCGAGGTGCGCGGTGCGCAGGGCGAAGTGGATGACGGCGCCATTGGGCGCGGGTGTGTATGCGAGGTCTTCGAAAACTTCGAGGTAGTTGCCGTCGCCGGTGTCGAACATGGCGGCGCGGTTGGGCGCGGTGCGCCAGGTGATTTTTTCGGTGAAGCCAAGGGCGGTGACGTAGAAGGCGAGGGTGCGGTCCCAGTCGCGGGTTTTAATGCAGACGTGGTGAAAGCCGGTGATGAGGGAGCTCATAAAATTTTAAGTGTGAGGGTGGCGGGGGCACAAAAAAGGGCGGGCTTTGCGGGCCCGCCCAAAAGGGAGTGCTTTTCGGTCAGGGGGCGATGCTTTGGACGAGGTCCATGAGCGGCTGGACTTCGGCGGGGGCTTTGACCCAGTTGCTGTAAAGCAGCTCGGGCATGGTGTAGAGGGTGTTGTAGAGCGCGGCGTTGTCGTCGTCGCTGCGGGTGAGGTAGCCGGCTTTGACGGTCGCTCCGGCGAACACGCCAGCGTTTTTAGTGTAGGTCAAAATGGGCGCGTCGATGATCTTGTAATCGGGATTGTTGGCTTCGGCGGCTTTGGGGCCGATGACGGCTTTAGCGTCGACGCCGAGACGGAAGCGTTGGCGGAAGAGGAGACGGGCGGTTTGGTCGTCGGTGAGGACGTGGATGGTCTCGACGTCGCTGGCGCCGAGTTGGAGGCCGATGCTAGTCTCGCCGGCGTTGATGAGGACTGGGAGGCTCCAGCGGCCGGTGGATTGTTTCACCATGATGACGCCGTAACCGGCTTTGACGCCGAAGATGAGGCCGGCTTTGAACTGGTTAACGATGATGAGGCCCTTGGCTTTGGCGAGGACGCGGGCGGGAATCGCGATGCGTGGGTCGCGTTGAAAATTTTGGAGGATGGCCTCGCAGGATTCGACGCGGGTCACGAGTTCGGCGCGGTCGGTTTTGGCGAGGGCGTGCGCGGGCGCGAGCACGCAGCACGCGGCGATGACCAAGGGGAGGAGTTTTTGAACGAAGATAAACGGAGACTGCATGGTGCGGGACATAAGCATGATATAGCGGAATTGGAAAGCGTGGAGTGGCGAGGGGTCTTCAGGGGGTTAATCAAGGCCGCGGGCCGCAAGATCGTCCTCATCCCAGCCGAAGTAGTGGCCGAGTTCGTGGAGGTAGGTAAGGCGGACTTCGTTGCGGAAGATGCGGCGGTCTGCTTCGGCATAGTCCCAGAGGTTTTCCAGGTAGAGGATGATCTGGGGCGGTTGCGGCTGGTCGTGGTTGAGGGAACTGCCGTGGGGGTCGCCGAAGAAGAGGCCGAGGATGTCGTCGGGGAAGCCTTCGGCGAGGGTATCGGCATCGGGCAAGGTTTCGTAATGAACCGGTACGGCGCATGCTAAGGGGCGCAAGGCGGCCGGGAGGGCGCGCTGCGTCGCGGTGACCGTTTCGGCGGCGAAGGCGGTGAGTTGATCCTGGGTCACGGTGGCGCGCGGGCGGCTTTGCCTTTTAAGGGCGGAGCTCGGTGGCGAGGTCGAATTTTTCGAAACGTTCACCGAGCCACCACAAGCCGCAGGCGACTTCGGCGCCAAGAAGCGTCAAAGCGACAACGGTGCCGAGAACGACGGCGGCGGAGGCGCCGATCACCCATTGCGACGCGAAGATTACGAGGGCGGCACCCAGGACGGCAGGGAAAAGGGAAAGGAGAATGACGAGAAATTGACCAAAGACAAAGATGAGGCGTTGCCCAATGACGTCGATGCCGCCGCTGCGTTGGCGGGTGGCTTGAAACCAGGCCGGAAAAAGCAGCGCGGCGGCGTTGGGGATGAGAAGCTGCAGCGCGCAGAGTACGGGAATGACGGCGGCGATGCAGAGGCTCGCAGTGAGGCGGAAACTAGGGGTGAGCCAGGCGATTTTATCGGCCGTCGGGGCTAGCGCTAGGACTAGAGCGAGGAGGTTGAGCCAGAGCAGGCCCGTGAGAATGGCGACGGGGGTAAGGATTTCTCCGAGGATGATCTGCCAACCGGCGAGCGGGTAAGTTTTCAAAATATCCGCATGGGGCAAATCACTGCGGAGATCTTGGCGGGCGAGTTGAGGCCCGAGCAACAGGGTGTACGCGGAAAAAATCGCGGTGAACGTAATGATGATGTTCGACCCGATTTTTTGATGTTCGCCTCGCACAATCCACGGCACCGCGACGCACGTGAGTAGTGCGCAGCCAAGCCACACGCGCGCATGAAAATAAGGCAGCGTGCCTAATAAGTTTTTCCAGAGAAACGCCCCCTCTGCGCGTCCGGGAACGTTGAGACGAAAGGGTTCGCGGCGGGCTTTGTCCTGCCCGAGCCGATACGTGCCGTCGCGCAGTCGCGCCAAGCGTGCGGCGCGTTTTTCGGCGTAAGCGATCGAGGCTTCTTCGAATGAGGTTTCTTGGCGCGCGACCCAAAAATAGTGACCGATTAAAATCAGCGCGGCCGGTCCGACGGTGCGAAAAAACTCTGCGGAGTTGGCCGCCAGAAAAGGCGCGATGACGAGTTTCCCAGGGATCAGCAGCCCATGCAGCAAGCCGCTATCCAAGCAGCGCGCGAGCCAGCTAAAGAAATCGGTGGGGCCGATGTTGCCCTCGGGAAACGGCGGCGCTGCGTTTGCAATCGAGAGCGTTGAAACTAAGAGCAGGAGCGCGACCCCAGCGAGGATGAGCCAGCGGCGAACCGCTGGGTTGGCACCGTTATCGATGTGGCGATTGATTGTGAGGGCGGCGCCGGTCAAATGCAGGTTGAGCGTCGTTAAAATTAACCACCAGCCCAACACGTGCGTAAGTGCGCCACCGCCCAAAAAACTCCAACCGCGTGAAAGCAGCGTGAAAATCACCGCCGAAAAAAGAATGCGAATCTGCGCACCTAGTAGGCGAAAATGAATCAGCCGCCGCCGCGAAATGGGCGCAGGAAAAAGAAATGCGACTTCGGCTTCGGTGAAAGGTAGTCCGGGTTTTTCTTTAGGCAGCGCCCAAGTGAACAGCACGATCCCGAGCAGCACGAGCGCGCCGAAAACGCTGAGCGTGGCGGTGAAATCAAAGGTAGGCGCGAGCCCCGTAGGCAGACTGGCGGGTAAACCCGCCAGTGAGGTCGAACCGCTCGAGAACCGGCGGAAAAAAGCGAAGTAAAAATACGCGACTCCCACGGCTGCGCCTAAAAAATATTTCGGCTGCTTCAGACGCCGCAGGCGCGAGAGCACGATGTTTTTTAACGAAGTGAGCCGCAAGTATAGGAGGGCGCCGAGCATGGGAGTCAGAGGCGGTGACGATTACTGTTCCGAACCGCCGGTGGCGCGGATGAAAATTTCTTCGAGGCTTACGCCGGTTTCACCTTGGGCGAATTGCGCGGAAATTTCGGCGAGGGTGCCATGCGCGATTTTTTCGCCTTTTTTCAAAATGAGCACGTGCGAGCACACCTCCTCCAGCAGGTGCAATAAATGCGAACTAAGCACAATCGCCGCCCCGCCGCGCGCGCGGGACAAAATGGAATCCTTCATGCGGCGGATGCCGAGCGGATCGAGCCCCGTCAGCGGCTCATCGAAAAACATCACGCGTGGGCCGTGCAACAATCCACACGCGATCGCGAGTTTCTGTTTCATGCCGCGCGAGAGTTCGCCCGGCAGTTGATCGGCTTTATCGGCAATCTCCAGTTCCTCGAGGAGCGGTTGCGCGAGCTTGGCGTGATCGGCGACGCCGTAGATGCGGGCGACAAAATTGAGGTGCTGGCGGACCGTGAGGTAGTCGAAGAGACGTGGCTCGTCGGGAAAAAACGCCAGCTGACGTTTGGCGCCCACGGGGTCAGCGGCGAGATCGACGCCGCCGATGCGAATCCGCCCGGCATTGGCCGGGATAATACCGGCGAGACTGCGCAGCGTGCTCGTTTTGCCCGCGCCATTGGGCCCGACGAGGCCGAGGACTTCACCCGGTTGCACGGTAAACGACAGGTCGCGCACCGCAGTGAAAGAGCCGTAGCGCTTGGTGAGGCCGGAGACTTCAATCATGGGCGAGGACGCTGCGCGGCGCGGAAGCTTTTGCAAGCTTAGTGCGACCGATGTAACTCGGCATAGCGCGCGGCGTCTCATGGGTAACTGACCTTCCCGGTCATTATTTTAACCTCAAAAAATCCATCCGTATGAAAACCTCCGCCAAATTATTTCTGACCCTGATCACGTTCGGTCTCATCGCTGCTTTGCCCTGCGCTCAAGCCGCTGATAAACCCGCCAAAGCCGGTCAACGCGCCAAAGCCGCCGCTGAAGAGCACGATAAGATGCTCACGGAAAAACTGAAACTCACCGCCGAGCAGCAGGAAAAACTCGCGGCCATCCGCAAGACCGAGGCCGAGCAACTCAAAGCGGTGCGCGGCGATCGTACGAAGACGGCCGACGTTTTAAAAACCGGTCGCGAACAGGTTCGCGCGATCCTTACGCCAGAGCAGCAAAAAGAATTTGATGCCATCAAACCCGAAGGCCGTCCCGGACGTAAGGGCAAGAAAGCTGCCGGCGAAACCTGAGGTGCTCGCACACACTTCAGGTTCGGCTCAGCGCCGCGGTTGAAACCCGCGGCGATTTTTTTGCCAAGAAACGCAGTGGACTGATTTGCGCGTAACTATCTCGACGGGGCTACGTCATCTTTCCTGACCGATGAGCTCGGTGCTCGCGGTTTAAAAAACAAAAAATCCCGTTAACCAAAACTCGTTTATTATGAAAACCTCCCTCCGCCAGCTCATCACCGTCCTCGCCTTGGGCGCTGTGGCACTTCCCGTCGTCAGCATCGCGCAAGAAGCGCCTCCGGCCGAAAAACGTGGCCCCGGCGGCCCTGGTGGCGGTCGTGGTCGCATGACACCTGAGCAGCAAGTCGAACGCCTCAGCGAAGCGCTCACGCTCACGGCCGAGCAAAAAACTAAGATCACGGCGATCTACAAAGAACAAGCCGCCGCGATGGCCGCGATCCCCCAAGAAGAGCGTCGCGAAAAAATGATGGAGATGATGAAAGCCACGCGCGAAAAAATCCGCGCCACGCTCACGCCCGAACAGATGAAGAAATTTGACGAAATGCCTCCAATGGGCGGCGGCCGTGGCGGCCCTGGCGGCAAGGGCGGCGAAAAGAAACAGCAGTAATCCGTTTTTGCAGCGCACTGCAGCGCACGACCGTCGCCAGCCTTCGGGCCGGCGGCGGTTTTTTATTTTTCGGCTCGGCGGGTGACGCACGGCGGCGCAGCTTCCGTGGATGGCGGAGCACAAGCGCATCGTAATCGTGGGCGGCGGGGCAGCGGGATTTTTCGCGGCCATCGCGGCCGCGGAGGCGTTACAGGCCGGAATGGTCGCAGGGACGGGCGCGGGCGGAACAGTGACGTTGTACGAGGCGACGGCGCACTTGCTGGCCAAGGTGAGAATTTCCGGCGGCGGTCGTTGCAACGTCACGCACGCGTGTTTTGAGCCGCGCGAGCTCGTGCAGAAATATCCACGCGGCGGGCGCGAATTGATCGGGGCGTTTTCACGCTGGCAGCCGCGCGATACGCTGGCGTGGTTTGCGGCGCGCGGCGTGACGCTCAAAGCCGAGTCCGACGGACGCATGTTTCCGGTGACGGATGATTCGGCGACGATTGTAGAATGTCTGCAACGCGCGGCCGCGGCGGCGGGCGTGCGTGTCGTCACGAGCACGGGCGTGCGTACGCTGACGCGGCGTGAGCAGGATTTTGCGCTGGAGCTGACCTCGGGCGAAACGGTCTGCGCGGATCGCGTTCTGATCGCGACCGGAGGCAACAAATCTTCGGCGGGGCTCCTGATCGCGCAGGCCGTGGGGCACGCTGTGGAGCCGGCGGTGCCCTCGTTGTTTACGTTTAACATCGCGCGCGATGCGCGGCTGGAAGGACTCGCGGGTGTGGCGGTGGAGCGCGTCGAGACGAGCGTGCGCGGGACGAAATTGAAAGAGCAGGGGCCGCTCTTGGTGACGCATTGGGGTGTGAGCGGGCCGGGGATTTTGAAGCTCTCGGCGTGGGGCGCGCGGGAGCTGGCGACGATGGATTATAAGTTCACGCTGATCGTGAATTATTCACCGGGCCACACACGGGAGACGTTGGTAAAAGAGCTCGCGGCGGCGCGGGAGAAAAATTTGAAAAAACAGGTGACGACCTGGAGCCCGATCGCGGGCGTGCCGCAGCGGTTTTGGGAGCGGCTGGTGGTGGCGGCGGGCATCGGCGCGACGACGCCGTGGACGAATGTGGGCAACGCGGCGCTCGCAAACTTGGCGGCGCAGGTATGCTCGGCGGAGTTTGCGGTGAGCGGCAAGAGCACGAACAAAGATGAATTTGTGACCTGTGGTGGCGTGCGGTTGCGCGAGGTGGATTTTCGGACGATGGAAAGTCGTTTATGTCCGGGGCTGCACTTTGCCGGTGAAGTGTTGGACGTGGACGGCGTGACGGGCGGGTTTAATTTTCAGGCCGCGTGGACGACGGGCTGGCTGGCGGGTCGGGCGATGGCAGGCGCTGATGGAGCGTAATTGTTTTGATCACAAACAGCGCGGGTGTTGGCCGACTCATATGACGTAATTTAAGAAGCAGTTGTTGTTGGTGGTGCTCGGTTTCACGGGATGTTGGTTTTGGGCGGGCTGCGTGAGCCAGATGGTAAATGGCGAGATGACGCGGCGAAACTAGGCCGCCTTGAAAAAGGCCAGATCACGCCGGCGCAGTATCGGCAGCAGCGTGATGAAATTGATCGCAACTTGAAGTGAATTTCGTCGGGCTGAAATCCATGACTACACCTCCGAAAAACTATTGGTTTCCGGCGAAGACGTTTGGCTGGGGCTGGGGTTTGCCGACGTGCTGGCAAGGTTGGGTAGTGACGGTGGCTTACGTCGTGTTGTTGGGGGGCGGGGCTTTGGTGATCGAGCATTCGAAGCGGTTCGCGCCGTTTTTTGTTTTATACTCGTTGGCGCTGTCAGCGGTATTGGTGGCAGTGTGTTGGTGGAAGGGCGAACCGCCGCGCTGGCAGTGGGGCGGCGATGACGCGGCGGGCGGGAAAAAATAAGTGGCGCGGTTAAAACGCCGGCTGAGGCTTGGCGCTTGCGGGACGGGGGTTCGGGTTTTGTGATGGGCGCCCTTTTCTCATGATGTCTTATTGGCAATTGCTGCAGTTGATTCTCCCGGTGTTTGCGTTGATCGCGATCGGGGTCGTGGTGCGGCGGGTGCATTGGATCGAGGGCGAGGCGGAGACGAGTTTGCTGCGGCTGGTGGTGAACGTGTGTTTCCCGTGTCTCATTTTTGAATCGGTGACGGGCAACGCGGCGTTGCAGGCGGCGAACAACGTGGTGTTGCCGCCGTTGATGGGCTTCGTCGCGACGGCGGGCGGGATCTTGCTGGCCCGCGTCGTCGGGCGTTGGGCGGGGCTCACGGCGGGGACGGGATTGCGGACCTTTGCGCTGACGGCGGGGATCGCGAATTATGGTTATCTGCCGTTGCCGATCATGGCGGGCATCTGGGGGCCGGAGAGTCGCGGCGTGTTGCTCGTGCATAATGTCGGCGTGGAGGCGGCGTTGTGGACGGTGGGCGTGTTGGTCTTGAGCGGGCTATCGTTGCGCGAAGGTTGGCGGAAGCTGGTGAACCCGATCGTCATCACCTTGGTGGTGGCGCTGATTTTGAACCTCGCGGGAGCGGCGCCGTATCTGCCGAAAATTTTAATCGATCTGGTGCATTCGCTGGCGGTGTGCGCGATTCCGCTGGGGGTTTTGATGACGGGCGTGAGTTTGGCGAATTACCTCGGCGATGTGCGGGCGCTGGTGCAGCCGAAGATCGCGCTTTGGGCGTGTGGGGTGCGGCTGGTGTTGTTGCCGCTGTTGATATTGGCGGCGGCGAAGTGGCTGCCGCTTTCGGTAGAGTTGAAACGCGTACTGCTGGTGCAAGCGGCGATGCCCGCGGCGGTGGTCCCGATCATCGTGGCGCGGCATTATGGCGGGCAGCCGTTGACGGCGGTGCAGATCGTGCTCGGTACGACGGGGCTGGGGTTGTTGACGATTCCGCTGTGGTTACGGCTGGGGCTGGCGTGGGTGGGAGTGTAAAATTTTTCGGCGCCGTGGGCCGATTTTGACCAAGTCGGATTGACCGAATTGGGGCGGGTGTACTGAAATCGCGCTATTATGGAATTGCTTACCGATACGCAGGTTTGGATTTCGCTGCTCACGCTCACCGGCTTGGAAATCGTGCTTGGTATCGATAACGTGATCTTTATTTCGATCCTCGCGGGCAAGTTACCTAAGGAGCAGCAGGCCAAGGCGCGTCAGCTCGGGCTCATGCTGGCGCTGGTGACGCGCATTTTGCTGCTGTTTAGTATTTCGTGGCTGATGAGCCTGACGAAGGTGTTGTTTGTGCTGCCGATCCTTGAGGTCGGGATCACGGGCAAGAGCCTGATCTTGCTGCTCGGCGGGCTTTTCCTGATCGGCAAAAGCGTGGTCGAGGTGCACGAGAAACTCGAAGGCGTGGACGGACATTCGACGGCGGGCGGCAAAGTCGCCTCGTTTCGCGGAGCGATTTTGCAAATTTTAATGCTCGATGTGGTATTCTCGCTCGATTCGGTGATCACGGCGGTCGGGATGGTCAGCCAGCTGTGGATCATGATCACGGCGGTAGTCTTAGCACTCGGCGTGATGTTGGCGTTTGCGGGAGCGATCAGTGATTTCGTGAACCGGCATCCGACCTTGAAAATGTTGGCTTTGAGCTTCCTGATTCTGATTGGCGTGACGCTGGTGGGCGAGGCGCTCGGCCAGCACATTCCGAAAGGCTATATTTATTTCTCCATGTCCTTCGCCTTCGGGGTGGAGATGCTGAACTTGCGCCTACGCGCCAAGAGCAAGCCGGTGGAATTGCACCAGCCCTATCGTTGAGCCCTAGCTCTCGGCGCGTCGGCGGGCGCGCGTGGCGCGCGGTTTAAAGCACGACGCCTTCGACGGGCTCAATGGCGCCGTCGTGGCGGTGGCTTTTGTGTTTCCCGTGGAGGCGGCGTAGGCTGCCGTCGAGTTTGTCGGCGAGTAGATCCAGGGATTTGTAAGCATCGTCGCTTTCGACACTGGCGATCAGATCGGGGCCGCGGATTTCTAAGTGGCCCTTGGCGATGAATTGGTCGCCGACGGCGCGCGTGTGATCGAGCTCGATGTCGAGGCGGACGCGGATGAGGTGCTCGTTGTGGCGGAGGAGGCGCTCGGCGACGCCCTCCGCGTACGTGCGGAGCGCAGGGGTGAGGTCAAGGTGGATGCCGCGAACGATAACTTTGGCGGCCAGGATTTCGGGGGTGGGGAGAATTTTTTGGTTTTTCATCACCCCATCTGACTCCCGATCGCCTCAAAAGGCTCCCCTGAATTTTACGCGTATCTTATCTAATGATCAGCGTTTTTTGTTCAAAGCGGCGGCGAACCAGTCGTTATTAACCGGGGCGGCGGCGCGGGGCGCGGCGGGGGCCGCGTTGCCGCCGGAGCGCGGGCCGGAGCCGGGCGAGCGGGGGCCCCCGGGGCTGCCGTTGTGGGGAGTTTTTGGGCCGAGCGCGGGATTGCTGCGCATCGAGAGGGCGATGCGTTGGCGGGGCAGGTCGACTTCGGTTACGGTGACGGTGACTTTCTGGCCGGGCTTTACGACGGCGGCGGGTTCTTTGACGAAGCTGTCGGCGAGTTGGCTGACGTGGACGAGGCCGTCTTGGTGGACGCCAATGTCGACGAAGGCGCCGAAGGCGGTGACGTTGGTCACGATGCCGGGGAGTTTCATGCCGGGCTTGAGGTCTTCGGGTTTGTGGACGCTGGCGTCGAAGGCGAAGGTTTCAAACTTTTCGCGCGGGTCGCGGCCTGGTTTGGCGAGTTCGGCGACGATGTCGGTGAGGGTGGGCAGGCCGACATCGGCGGTGACGTAGGATTCGAGTTTAATTTTGGAGCGGATGAGGCCGTCGCGGACGAGGTCGGGCACGGTGACGCCTAGGTCGGCAGCCATTTTTTCGACGACGCTGTAGCGCTCGGGATGGACGGCGCTGGCGTCGAGCGGGTGGGCGGCGTCGCGGATGCGCAGGAAGCCGGCGGCTTGCTCGAAGGCTTTGGGGCCGAGGCGCGGGACGGATTTAAGTTCGGCGCGGGATTTGAAGGGGCCGTTTTCGTTGCGGTGGGCGACGATGGCTGCGGCGGTGGCGGTGTTGAGGCCGGACACGTAGCTGAGGAGTTGTTTGGAGGCGGTGTTGAGTTCGACGCCGACGCCGTTGACGGAGCTGACGACCGTGTCGTCGAGGGAACGCTTGAGGGCGGATTGGTCGACGTCGTGTTGGTACTGGCCGACGCCGATGGATTTCGGGTCGAGTTTCACGAGCTCGGCGAGCGGGTCCATGAGCCGGCGGCCGATGGAGACGGCGCCGCGGACGGTGAGATCGTGGTCGGGGAATTCTTCGCGAGCAACGTCGCTGGCGGAGTAGATGGAAGCGCCGGATTCGTTGACCATGACGATCGGAATCGAGGCCGGCAGACCGAGCGTGCGCACGAAAGATTCGGTTTCGCGGCCGCCGGTGCCGTTGCCGATGGCGATGGCTTCGACTTTGAAGAATGTGACGAAGCCGAGGAGTTTTTCCTTGGCGTCGGCTTCCATGCGATCCGGGAAAACGACGTCGTTGTGGAGGAGTTTGCCCTGGCGATCGAGCAGGACGACTTTGCAGCCGGTGCGGATGCCGGGGTCGATGGCGAGGACGGCGCGTTGGCCGAGTGGGGCCGCGAGGAGGAGTTCGCGGAGGTTGGAGGCGAAGACCTTAATGCCTGCTTCGTCGGCGCGTTTTTTGGACTCGAGGCGCATCTCGGTTTCCATCGCGGGACACAGGAGGCGTTTGCAGGCGTCTTGGACGGCGAGGCGGACTTGGGCTGAAGCGGCGTTCTTGGTTTTGGCGAAGAGCGGCTCGACCTCGGCGGGCGCAGTAGCTTCGTCGGGCAACTGCACGCGCATCATGAGAAACATTTCTTTCTCACCACGGCGCATCGCGAGGACGCGGTGCGAGGGGGCTTTGGCGAGAGGCTCGCTCCACTCGAAGTAGTCTTTGAATTTGGCGGCTTCGGCCGTGGTGTCTTTGCCGAGGAGGACTTTCGAGGAGACGATGGCGTCGCGCTGGTAATTGACGCGGAGGCGGGCGCGGGCGTCTTTGTCGTCGCTCACGCGTTCGGCGATGATGTCGCGGGCGCCGGCGAGGGCTTCGTCGGTGGTAGCTATAGTGGACTTGAGGTTTTTGCCGTCGTCGGCGGTGTACTCGCGGCCGACGTAGACTTGGGCGGCGGCGAGGGGATCGGTGGCGTCGTCTTGGGCGAAAAGCAGATCGGCGAGCGGCTCGAGGCCTTTTTCTTTAGCGATGGTGGCGCGGGTGCGTTTTTTCGGGCGGAACGGCAGGTAGATGTCCTCGAGCGTAGTGACTGTATCGGCGGCGTTGATGGCCTTTTCGAGGGCGGGGGTGAGGAGATTGCGCTCTTTGAGCGAGGCGAGGATGGACGCGCGGCGCTCGTCGACTTGGGCCATTTGTTCGAGGCGGTCGCGGATCGTGGTTATCTGGACCTCGTCGAGTTCGCCGGTGGCTTCTTTACGGTAACGGGCGATGAAGGGTACAGTGGCGCCTTCTTTAAAGAGCTGCGCGGTGGCGGCGACTTGATGGACTTTGAGGTTCAGCTCCTGCGTGAGGCGGAGCACGTGTTCGGCGTTGGGCAGATCCATGAAAAAGAGATCCAGCACAGAGTCCATGGAAGCGCGCGCAATCCCGAAAATGACACAACGGGTAATTGCACTCCGCGGGCGGTTGCGTATCCGTCGTGCGATGAAAATTTTTTTCTACCTAGGTTTTTGGGTGGCTCTGGCTTTTTCGGCCCGTGCGGCGGAACTGTTGCCGATCGAAAAACACGTCGCTGAGTCGATCAAGTCCCCTAGAATCACGGTCGTGCATTTTTGGGCGCCTTGGTGCTCCAACTGCGGCGCTGAGCTCGCGAAAAATGGCTGGAGCACGTTCATCGACACCAACGCCGAGGTGCAATTCATCTTCATCACGAGCTGGCACAACGAAATCGGCCGCGAGCTTCTCGCCAAAAACGGCGTCGGCGCCCAATCCAACTTCGAGCTCCTGCTCCATCCAAACGCCGCGCGCACGGGCGATGAGCGCATGACGCAATTTCTCGGTTTGCCCATTACGTGGCTGCCGACGACGTGGATTTTTCGCGAAGGGCAACTGCGCTACGCGATGAATTACGGCGAGCTGCGCTTCCCGATTTTGCAGCAGTTGATCCGCGATACTGCGGACAAGTGGTAAGTCGCGATCAACCTCCGCGGACACGAATCCGAGTGTTGTCAGCGCAGCGGAAATCTGCGGAGCTTTTCTTTTCACCGCTCGCGCCAACCGCCTCCCGACCGTTTTACGTAGTGCGCTCCTCTTTTAAACTCAGAAAATCATCTCATGTCCGCCATCAACACTTTCCTCCTGCAAAATAATCTGCGCATCGCCACCAACCCGTGCGTGTCGCCCGATTTCTGTCTGGACTGGCCAGCGTTGAGGAGCGCGATCCAAAACGCGCAGCCGATCCATGCGTGGCTGCACAGCCGCTTTGAAACGGCCGCCGGCAACTGGGTGTTGCTCGAAGATGCGGCGACGGGCGATTGCGCGTGGCGCCTCGATGCCCGCACGGGCGCGGCCGCGGTTACCACCCTCGCCGACGGTGTGGCTCTCGCCGACGCCGCGGCCATATTCCCGGCGACCTTCGCCAATCTCCTCCGGTTGAAAAACCTGATCCAAGCGCACAACCCGCAGTCCACGATTTTCCCCAGCGCCACGGAGCAACTCGGCCGCAGCACGCTCGGCATCGGTGCGCGTTTCACGACGTTGCATTGGCCCGCGGTGGAGTGGGCGATGGCGCAACTCGGCATCGGCGTCACCGCCAACCAAAACTCTATTCCGCGCGAACTCGTTTACGACACCGACGTAATGCTCGCCGGTAAACTCGACACCGTGCCGTTTCCCTTCATCGGCACCAACGTCCCCGAAGGCCACCAAGGCCAAAGCGTCGAAGGCATGAGCCACGGCTGCGTGCTTTCAAAACTCAAAACCGGTTTCCACACGCGCGGCATCGCCTGGTCGTTCAACGCCGATCACCAGCCCATCGGCGGTAAATTCGACAGTCGCGAAGACGCCCTCGTCACAGGCTGCGTGCTGGCCAGCTACATCACGTTCGATCTCTCGCCCGAGCTCGCTCAGACGAAGGTCGCCGACGATGCCGCCGCGTGGTGCGCCGCGCACGTCCCCGCCGCGCTCATCGCTACGGTCAAAGCTCGCGTCGCCCAAGCCGGCCTCACGCTCAACGAAACCGATTTCGCCAAGCTCCTCGCCTACGTCTGGCCGTCGCTGCAAAAAATGAAAGTCCGCGACGGCAAATACACCGCGGCCCGCGCGCGAGCCTTCACGACCGAGGTCGGCCGCGCGTATCTGCGCGAACTCTCGATCGATGAATTGCCCGGCCTCACCACGCCCGAGACGACCGCCATCATGCTCGCGCTCTGCGAAGCCCTCGGGATGAAAATCCACTTCGTTGCTCCGGCGTTTGGTTTTCAGAAAAACATGCCTTACCCAGATAACGCCGCGCTCCGCACGCTCATTGAAAAACAATGGGCCGTCTGCGCGAACTTTGGCGCGAGCATCGGTTTTCACTCAGGCTCCGGCAAATCCGCCGAAAATTATCAAGTCATGGGCGCCGTCACCGGCGGCCGACTCGAGATCAAAACCAGCGGCCGCTACACCTACGAAATGGGCCGCGGACTTTTCGCTTCAAAAAACTCCGCCGACCAAGCGCTGTGGGGCGATTGGTACCGCTTCACCCTCGAGCTCGCGCTGCTCGGCGCTTACAGCACCGACGCTACCGAGCAGAAAATGGCCCGCGTTTTCATCACCGACGCCCTCGCGAAATCCGGCCACGGCACCGACGTCTTCGCCAGCCCAGCCGCTACGCGCACCGCGCTTGAAGCGCTCACGCCGAGCCCGGAACATATGTTCTGGTTTGAATATAATTTCCTCCACGTGCTCGCCGCCGACGGTCGCGCCGAGAAAGCCGCACTCGGCGATCACACGCCCGCCGGTTACCGCCAACGCGCCCGCTTTTACACGATCAGCGACGAGGGTCGCCTCAACTTCGCGAAAAATATCGCCGCTTACATCCTGTTCCTCGCGCGCAACACCGGCCTCGCCTCCGCTGCGACGTGCACCGCCGCCGAAACGCGTCTCGCTGGCTATACCGACCTCGCCGCGATGCTTAACGATATTGCCAAAGCCTGAGTCGCCCCGCGAACGTCCCTGAACCACAACTCTTAGATTCCCCCATGGCCGCATTCATCCACGACGACTTCCTGCTTTCCACCCCAGCTGCTCGCGAGCTTTACCACACGTTCGCGAAAAACGAACCGATCTACGATTACCACTGCCATTTGCCGCCCGCGCAGATCGCCAACAACCACCGCTTCGCCGACCTCGCCGAGATCTGGCTCGGGGGCGATCACTATAAATGGCGCGCTCTCCGCACCAACGGCGTCTCCGAGCGCCTCATCACCGGCAACGCCACTCCGCGCGAGAAATTCGACGCTTGGTGCGCGACCATGCCGCACACGCTCTGCAACCCGCTTTACCATTGGTCGCACCTCGAGCTCGCCCGCTATTTCGGTATCACCGACATCATCAACCCGGCGAGCGCTGACTCCATCTGGGAACGCGCCAATCCGCAGTTGGCCACGATGCGCGTGCACGATTTTCTGACCAACTCCAACGTCGCCGTCGTCTGCACGACCGATGATCCCGCCGACTCGCTTGAGCTCCACCAGCAGATCCGCGCCAGTGGTTTGAAGACCCGCGTGTATCCGACCTTTCGGCCCGACAAGGCCTTCGCCGTGGGCGCCCCCGCGGTGTTCAACGCTTACATGGAAAAACTCGCGGGTGCGGCCGGCGGTTCCTTCGCAGCTAACGGCGTGCGCACGTTTGACGATTTCCTCGGCGCGTTGAAAAAACGTCATGACGATTTTCACGCCATCGGCGGCCGCGTCTCTGATCATGGCCTCGAATCGGCGCTCGCCGAACCGTGCACGCACGCGCAGGCGCAAGCTGTTTTTGACGCGGCCCGCGCCGGTCGCGTGCCGTCCGCCGAAGACATTGCGCGTTACGGCTCGTATCTCATGCTTGAGCTCGGTCGCTGGGACGCCGCGCGCGGCTGGACGAAGCAGCTCCACCTCGGCGCGCTCCGCAATAATAACACCCGCCTCCTCACCAAGCTCGGGCCCGACACCGGCTTTGATTCCATCGGCGATTTCCCGCAGGCCGTCGCGCTCTCGCGCTACTTAAATGCGCTCGACGCCACCGACCAGCTCCCGCGCATGGTCATCTACAATCTCAATCCCGCCGACAATTACGTCATGGCGACGATGATTGGAAATTTCCAAGACGGCACCATTCCCGGAAAAATCCAATTCGGCAGCGGCTGGTGGTTTCTCGACCAGAAGGAAGCGATGGAGTGGCAACTCAACTCGCTTTCCAACCTCGGCCTGCTCTCGCGCTTCGTCGGTATGCTCACGGATTCGCGCAGCTTCCTCAGTTATCCGCGTCACGAGTATTTCCGGCGCACGTTGTGCAATCTCCTCGGCGGCGACATCGCGCGCGGCGAGATCCCCCACGACATGGCGCTCGTCGGCGGCATGGTGAAAAACATCTGTTTCGCCAACGCCCGCGGCTATTTCGGGCTCGAGTTGGCGAAAGAGTTTTCCGCCTAAACGATCGTGCCCGCGTCGGGGCTAACGGGAATCACCGGCGGCCCCAGCGGTGGAAAATCGCTTCGAGCACGCCGAATTGATCGGTGAGCAAGCCTTCGTACCCGCACGGCCGGTCGTCCCAATAGCGCCAGTCCACGCCGCTTTGGTTGCCGCCAAAGACGAGCGCATCGGCAAAACCCACGCAGAGTCGCTCGAGCAACGCATCGGCCTCGCGTTTCAAACCGACGCGGTACAACGCCATCACCCAGTGCCGCGTCTGCACATGAGTGCGGCCGCCGTTTTGATAATAACCGAGCGGGTAACCTTGCATGATGTCGGCAAGATCGTGATCGGGGATGGAGCGCAGATTTCCCGGCAGCCCGAGCGCGGCGTCGGGCAGACCGACGCGTTGGGCTTCAGCGAGGAGACGTTGGAGGAGCGCTTTCGCTCGGGCGGGTTCGACGAGGCCGGCGCACACGGCGGCACCGTTGACGGCGAGGAAGGCGTGGTCGTGCAACTCCCCGTGTTGGCAACGCCAGCCGCCGAACCAACCCGTCGGCTCGTTCCAAAACGCGGCCGCGTAATTGCGTTTTAATTTCTCCGCCCAGGTTTCGATCGCAGCGGCTTTGGTATTGAGGCCGAATTTGCGGAGAGCGGGAGCGAGTTCGTGCAGGGCGCCGTAGAGGATCGCGTTGGCGAAAGCATCCTTCCAGCCGAAGGAGACGACGTCGTACCAGCACGTGCTCCATTGGCCGCTGCCGCTCGTGCCGGTGCGGTACGCGCTTTCGATGAGGCCATCGCCGTCGAGATCGCGGTCTTGGGCTTCCGCGAGGAGCTGGAGGATGCGCGAGCGGTATTTTTTGAACCACGCGCGGTCGGCGGTCTTTTGTAAAAAATTACCGAGTCCGCGTAGGGCGGAGGTGCCCGTCATCAGGTATTCGTCGGCGGCATCATGGGCGCGCCCGTCTTGCAAGAGCCGACCGGCGGCGTAGCCGGGGCCACCGTCGAGCCAGCGCTCGAGCGAGTAACGCAGTAGCTCGCTCGCGGGAAATCCGGGAAGGAGCGCGGGCATCGGCGGCGTGACCGCGGCCCATGTGTCCATGCAGATGGGGCAATGCATGGAGGCGCCGTTGTTGCTGAGTGTGCCGGTGTCGGCGCGAAACGTGAGCGCGGTGAAATACGTGCGCGCGAGGGCGCGTTTTACGACGGCGGGTGCGCGCGCGCGGAGGGTGGCTGGTGGTCTTTTGGGGCGCAGCGTGAGTTGGGCGCTGAAGCGGCCTTTCGGCAGACGATGCAGACCCTCGGCGGTGGCGTGTTCGCCGAGTTTGAGTTCGAGGACGTTGAGGTCGGCGTGGCGAAAACAGTCGCTTCGTGCGCTCAGGTGCGGGGAAGTTGAGGTGAATTCCAACGTGCCGAAGCGCGGGAAATTGACCAGCAGCGGAAGCGCGAGAGCGCCCGTTTCGCCTGCTTGAATCAGTCGGCCAAGTGCGTGCGAGGGCGCGACGCTGTTGCGGCAGCCGATCGTCCAAGCGCTGCTCACCCAAGCGAGCGCGTCGCGCGTGGCGGTGCGCGCGGCTCGCAACGTGAGGCCGGCGGCGGTGATGCGCCACGTGAGTTGGTAATGTTGCGTCCCGACATGGAAATCGTACGCGACCGTCGCGCCGCGCACGCGGGTGGTGCCCGTGATGTCGCAACGCACAGCGGGAATGATCGCGGGCGGCGCGCCGAGTTCGTGGAGTTGCGGGCCTTGCGCGAAAAAAGCGGGTTTGGCGGCGAGGAGATTCGTGCCGGCGAGGGTGGTATCTTCAGCGTGAAGTCCGAAAAACGAAAAACCGGGACGAGCGAGAAAAAATCCGACTTCAAACGTGCGCGTGCGGTAACGCACTTGGCCGTCGTGCACGGAAGCGGTCACGCCGCGAGGCAGCCTGGTGAGGGTGACGGGCGCCACCTCGAGGAGACGTTCGAGGCGGGGGCCGAGTGGATCGACGAGCTCGCCCTCGAGCGTGAGGCCCGTGGCCGCGAGATTCCATGGCGTCCAACCTTCGTCGATCCCGGAGCGTCGAATCTCGATGGAGACGGCCGTGGTTTCTATGCCAGCGAGATCGAACCACAGCGTTTCACCGTCGCGGGGTTTTCTGAGGTCGTTTAAATTGAGCACGTTCAACCAACGGCCGCCGCGAAAGACGAGCATGCGCAGCGCGGTGATCCAATCGAGATCCTGGCGACTGCCGCATTTGTGATAACCTTGGCCTTTACGTACGCCGAGACGATGGAGTCGCGCCCGCCCGTGCAGCCGCAGAACGCGGGCGTGGATGATGCGGCGCGCGGGGGTTTTATTTTCCTGCAGCAGCGGCCGGGTCCAGATCGCACGACACGCGGCGATTTTCGCGGCGGTGAAGAGGTCGCCCATGGGCGGTTCCAAATCACCCTGACCCAGCAAGTCCGTCATCATTTAACGCGATTCACGCGCGGATGGGTTGAGGCGTAAACGCATTACGGCCGAGGCGACCGTTTAGATACTTTGGTAATGACGCCGAAGTGGTCGGCTACACGCGCCGCGCTGTGAGTGGTTATTCAGCGCGGGCGAGAGTGAGAGGCGGTCAGTATTTCTCGCCCCACTTTTTGCGCATCATGCTCTTGATGAAATCGGGGTAACCGACGACGTGGAGCATCTCGGTGCGCGCGCCCGCGGCGTCGGTGATCGTGAAGCGGTAGACGCGCATCGAAGTTTGGATGGTCATGGCCCATGCGAAATGCGGGTCGCTGGCTTTGAGTTTCGCGGAGTCGGCTTGCCAGCGGTTGCCGGTGAGTTTCGGCGTGGCGTCCTCGATGAGCGGGAAGGCGGCGACTTCTTCGGAGACGTCTTCAATTTGGACGCGTTTTACTTGGGCGCCGACGGGAGCGGTGAAGGCGAATTGGTAAAAATTTTCCTTCGGATCGGTGCCCGGCAGGAGCGCGGCGATTTGAACCTCGTAGCCGTTGGCGCGACCGGGTTCGGCGCCTTTGGGGCCGAAAGAAAACGCGACGGTTTTTCCGCCGGTGATGGGGATGAGTTGTTTGACCTCGCTCGAGACGCAGCCGGCGAGCACGAGCGGGAGCAAGACGAGGAACAGGCGGTTGAAGCGAGGGTAAGTGCGCACGTGATCAACGTCGGCAAGCGCGGGGAGCGAGGCAAGCGCGCGGTGCAGTGCTGAGGCGGCCCTGATTTTCGTGCGGACGTTTAGGAACGTTTAAGCGCGGCGCGGACGCGGGCCTGCGATTCGAGGTCGTGTTTTTCGCGGGGCGGAAGTTCGAGTGCGCGGGCGAAGGCTTGTTGCGCGGCTTCGGCTTGGCCGTCGGAGCGGAGCGCGAAGCCGAGTTCGGCGTGGTGGGAAGGATTTTGCGGATCGAGGGCGACGGCGCGGCGGAGGTGTTGCACGCCTTCGGCGGTGGAGGCGGCGGGGAGGCCGCCGTAGATCAGGCGAACGAAGAATCGCGTGGTGGGTCCGATCGAGGCGACTTCGTGGTGCCACTGGCCGAGGACGTGGTGGGCGTAGCTGTAGTCGGGGTCGAGCGCGAGGGCTTCGACGGCGTAATCTTTCACGAGACGGGAGTTGGCGATCTTGGTTTTATTGTCGGCGTAGAAACCGATTTTGGCGTAGCAGATCGCGAGGGAGAGGACGTAGACGGCGTTTTTGGGCGCGAGCGCATGGGCGCGTTGGGCGTAGGTGAGAGCGAGGGCGCAAAGTTTTTTCTGCTCGGCGAGATCGGTGGTATCGAGGGTGGAGTCGGAATATTGGCGCGCGATTTTTTGGAGGATGACAGGGTCGTTGGGTTGCGCGGCGTCGGCTTGGAGGAGGAGCGTGAGGGCGGACTTGGAGTCGAAACGGGTTTCCGCGGCCTGGGCTTCGGCGAGGAGCGTGGCGACGGCGGGGGTCGCGGCCGTGCGCAGGCCGATGAGGGAAAAAAACAGAACCGCAAGTTGGGGCAGGAAGCGCATGAGAGCGGTGGGTTGAAGAAGGTGGTAGATTTTTACGGTTTGCGAAAAAGGTAGTGGCTCACGAGCCATTCCTCGCCGGCGCGGTAGCCCCAGAGTTCGGCGCAGCTCATGTAGAAGACCCGCCAGTAGGCCCACCATTTCGTCGCGTCGGCGGCGCCGTAGGTTTGGACGAAGAGCGGGTAAATCTCGGCGCGGTGGGCGTCCATGTTTTGGAGCCAGTGTTCGGCCGTTTGTTGGTAATGGCGGCCGTTTACTTTCCAGTCGGAGACGAGTTTGAGGTCGTCTTGGAATTGCGGGAACAGGTCGTGCGCGGGGATCTGGCCACCGGTAAAAAAGTAGCGGCTCATCCAATCCGAAGCGTCGCGGGCGACAAAGTGGTAGCTCAGGCGGTGGTGCGTGAAAATGTGCGTGAATAACAGGCCGCCAGGTTTGAGCCAGCGGGCGATGTGCGAGAAAAGGAGTTGGTAATTTTTGAGGTGCTCGAACATCTCGACGGAGACGACGCGGTCGAACTGCGCGGGCGCGGTATCGAAGACGTTAATGTCGGCGGTGATGATCGTGAGATTGGTGAGGCCGCGTTTTTTGGCTTCGGCGTCGATGTGCTCTTTTTGAGTGCGCGAATTGGAAATCGCGGTGATGCGTGCACCGGGAAATTTCTGGGCGTTGTAAAGGCAGAGGGAGCCCCAGCCGCAGCCGAGTTCGAGGATGGATTGACCGTCGGCGAGTTGGGCGCGCTCGGCGTAAAGGGCGAGCATGGCGTCCTCCGATTGGTCGAGAGATTCGCGGCCGGTGGGATAAAGGCAGCCGGAGTATTTGAGGTTTTTGCCGAGGCACAGTTGGTAGAAACGGGTGGGGACTTCGTAGTGTTGCTCGTTGGCGGCGGCGGTCTGCTCGGCGAGCGGGCGGGTCTTGAGATCGGCGACGTAGGCGGCGCGATCGTAGACGGCGGATTCGTCGCGGATGCGTTGCGCGAGGAGGCGGCGGATGCCTATGCGCAGGAGCCAATCAGGGAGGAGGTTTTTTTCGAGGAGCGCGTCGATCATGAAAGGAAAAACCAAGAGGTTTTTTTAGGATTTTTTGGGAAACCGCGGGATGAAGACACTCGTGGTTTTTTGGTAGTGCCGGTACGCGTCACCGCGGCTCCGGACGGCTTGCTCCTCGGTCAGCGGGATGCCGGTGACGCGCAGCAGCAGATAAAGAATCGTCGCCGGCCCGATGACCGCGATCCCGCCCCAGGGCGAACCGAGGGCGAAGACGAAGAACGCGACCCAGATGAGCCACTCGAAAAAATAATTCGGGTGGCGGCTGAATCGCCACAGACCGACGGCGCAGACTTGGCCGCGGTGAGCGGGATCTTTTTTGAAGGCGGCGAGTTGAGCGTCGGCGAGGGCCTCGCCGCTGAGGGCGAAGAGCCACAGCAGGGCACCGGCGATTTCGAGCGGATGAAGCGCAGGCGCGGGGTTGAGGGCGGCGATCACAAAGCCCGCGCCGAGGATCACGACGGAGATCGCCTGCATTTGGAAAAACCAAAACATTTTTGGCGCAAAGTTGCCGGCCCAGTCGCGACGGAGTTGGAGGTAGCGTCCGTCTTCGACCGGATGGTGGCCGATAACGCGAATAGCGAGGTGAGTCCCGAGACGCAGGCTCCAGAGGATCGCCAGTGTGGCGATGAGGGCGCGACGGACCGACCAACCCGGGCCGCACGCGGCATAGAAAAACGCGAGCAGGCCAAAGGCGTAAGCCCAGGCGATGTCGACGACCCCGTAGTTGTCCATGCGCCGAGCGATGAAGTAAATTCCGGCGAACAGCGCGCAAAGTCCGGCGAGCGCGAGGGCGATAAGGGCGAGTGGGCTCATGGAATCGGGTGTTCGGGGTTGAGTGTCGCGGCCTTGGCGGCGGCCTCAGCTTTGAGGCGCGTAACCGTCCGCATGATGGGCAACGTGATCAGATAGACGGCGCCCATGTAAAACGGTGCGACGACGGCCCATCCGACGATGGCATGACCAGCCGTGGCGCCGAACTCTTGGAAAAATTCACCGGGATGGTTCCAGAAAAGCTGTTGCATGTGATGCAAGCTGATCGGCACGTGATGAGCCCCTAGGATACGTTCGCCGAGTTTCACGCAGCCGAAAATCACCGGAATGTGAACCGGCCACAGCGCCTGATTGATGAGTTGGATGATCGGCTGGTTGAGCCGAAGTGCGAGGGCGACGAGAAAGCAAAGCAACGTGGTCGTCCCGAGAATAGGAAACAGCGCCACGCCGCTGCCGATGGCGACGGTGAGGGCGATTTTTTCCGGGGTGATGCCTTGCGTGAGTTGGGCGACGATCGGATCGCGCACGCGGCGCTGCCAAAAGTTGCGCGCGGGCGTGGTCGGCGCGGCGGCGGGTGAGTCGGGCGAAAAGGAATCGGACACGGGCGGAGTTTAAGCTAACGCAATGACGACGATGCCCAGCGCGGCGAGCACGAGGCCGAGTTGGCCTGGACCCTCTCGCCGCGCGGTGAGTACGCCGACGAGCGCGTCGCGACTTGAAATGCTAAAAAGCTCGGCGAGGCAGTACGCCGCCATGGCGATGTTGCCGAGGAGCATGATCGCGACGAACCAAGCGAGACGGGCGAGGAGCGAGGTTTGTTTGTAGCACACCCAGACGAAGAACGTGATAAACCCCCAGTAAGCGTCGAACAGCGTCGCGATGAACCACGGGTGTGTGGCGACGGCACGTGGCACACCGAAGAGCGGACATTGAAAACTCGCCCAGCTTGTCACCGCCACCATGGAGGCGATTACGACAATAAAAAGAGCGCGTAGAAAAATGAGCATGGACTCAGAAGCTGAGGTTGTTGGCTCGGGTGTGAAGCGTGTGGACCACGGAGATGTTGCGCAGGGCGAAGGCAGCTTCGCAGTAATTGAGGTAATAGCTCCACTTGCGGATGAAGCGGTCATCGAAGCCAAGCGCGCGAACCTGATCGAGGCGCTCAAGGAAGTTGTCGTGCCACACGCGCAGGGTGCGCGCATAGTCGGGGCCGAAGTCATCGACCGTGTGGAGTATAAATCCGCCCGCGCGGCTCAGCTCAGAATTGACGCGGTTCAGCGAGAGCAGAAGCGAACCCGGGAAGATGTGCTTCTGGATGAAATCCACACCGCGGCGGAATTGGTCGTAGCGGGCGTCGGGACAGGTGATAAACTGAAGCGCAAGCAAGCCCTCGGGTTTCAAGCAGCGATGAAGCACCTCCGTGAATTCAGGGAGATAACGATGGCCGATCGCTTCCATCATTTCGATGGAAACGATTTTATCGAAAGAGCCTTGGAGGTCTCGGTAATCGCGGAATTCGACGCTGATGCGATCGGAGAGGCCGGCGGCGGCGATACGAGCGCGGGCGTATTCGAGTTGCTCGCGGGAGATTGTGACAGTGGTGACACGGCAGCCGTACGTGCATGCGGCTTGGAGCGACCAGCCGCCCCAGCCGGTGCCAATTTCAAGCACGTGATCAGTGGGTTTTAGGCGGAGGTGGCGGCAGAGGGCATCGTTTTTTTCGCGCTGGGCGGCTTCGAGTGTGAAGGTGGGCGAAGTCCATTTCGCCGCCGAGTACATCATCGAGGGGTCGAGAAAAAGGGCGAAGAAGTCGTTGGATAGATCGTAGTGTTCGCTGATGTTGCGCTGGGCGGTGGCGCGGGAATTGGGCCGCAGCAGGTGGCCGAAACGGTTGAGTGAACGCAGGGAGTTGAGGGCGAACGTGCGGGCTTGGCTGGAGCCTGACAGGGTGGGCGCGGTGTCGGCGTTGAGAATAAAGAACGCGATGACGGCGGTAAGGTTGGGGGTCTCCCAATCCCCGTCGATGTACGATTCGGCAAAGCCGATATCGCCGGCGAGGGCGCATTTGGTGAAAAATTTTTCGCGGCGAATGCGCAGGTGCGCGGCGGCCGGAATCGCGAGCGGAAGGGTGCGAGCGGAGGCGTCGGCTTGAGAGCCGATTTCGTGGATGTGACCGTCGGGTAATTCGAGGCGCAGATGGCCGCGGGTCATGGCGCCGAAGGCTTTGAGTACGGCCGCGCGAAAAAAGGAGGGTTTGTCGCGCGTGGCGAGGGGCGCGGTCGAGGTGGTGGCGGAGTCTTGGCTCATGCGGCTTCGGTAGGGGCGGGGAGTTTGGTTGCGTCGGGCGCGGTGGCGGCGATGGAGGCGTGGGGACGGTAGAGATCGCGTTGGTCGGTGGAGCGGGCGGCTTTGGCGAACCAAGGCAAACGCCGCAGCCAAAGCAAGGCCGCGTGCCAATGTATCAGCGCGATGATGCGGAGAGTGATGAGCGGGTATTTGAAAGTGAACCACGCCAAGCGGGCGCCCGTGAGTGCGCGGCGCGGGCCGGCGAGGGTGCTGGTCAGGGTGCGGTCGCCGCCTATGTAGTCGTCGATCTGGATCGAAAGACGTTCGCTGGGCGCGCGCAGGGTGAAGTCGAAGGTTGTATCGACGTCGGAAAACGGCGAAACGTAAAAGTGCTTCGGCGTGCGTCGATAAAACGTGCCGGGCGCGTTGGCCACAGCGTTGTCGGGGCCGAGGAAGTACGGCTTCATTTCCCGAAACGTGTTGGTCACCTCAGCGATCGAGGCGACGCACGTGCCGGCCGCGTCGTAGCAAAAATAGAACGACACGGGATTAAACAAATAGCCGCAGACGCGCGGAAGCGTGAGCAACACGATCCGGCCGCCGGTTAGTTCGATGCCGCGCGAGGCGAGGTGGGTGAGGAGGCGTTGTTTGAGCGAAGCAGGCGTGGCCGGCGCGGGATGTTCGCTGGGGCGTGGTTCGTTCGATCCGGCGCTGGCGTGATGGAGCGGTTCGGCGACGGGAAAGAAATCGCGTTCGCGGAAGGAAAACAGATTGGGTCGGTTGAACGAAAACAGCGGGAGGCGCCGGTGTAATTCGGGGAGTTCGTCGAGGTCGAAAGCGAAGAGGAAAATGCGGTAGTTGAAGCGATGCTCCTTCGGCGTGAAGCGGTGGTGCATCACAGTGCATTCGTAGAGGCTGGAGCGGAGAGGCGACACGGACAGAATAAGAAACCAGATTAGATAGATTTATGATACGAGCAAGGCTGGCACGTAGATGCTGCGGAGGCTCGACCTGCGAGATAAAGGCGATATCTCTTTGCCGGATCGTTGAGGCGTGGACCCGTAGCTCAGCTGGATAGAGCACTTGGCTTCGAACCAAGGGGTCGGGGGTTCGAATCCCTCCGGGTCTACCACGCGGCTTGGCGATCGTTTTAGCGGTTTGTCGATTTACCCACAAGTTGGCCGCCGTGGACAGCTTGTGCTTCCAGTCGGGGGTTGGCCAACTTGTGCTTCCAGTTTTTAACCAACTAATCTTCAGTCGCTAATACGCGTAAGGACAATTTGAGGTAGTTAATGTCGTGGAAAAACGTGTTTTAGAACTAAGGGACGGCTGGCATTACCACGGTAATTTATTAGAGCAAGCTGCCGGCAAGGCGTGATTTCGGGCAGCTTAAGCTTCCGGTCTTAAAACATGTAAGACGGATACCCTAAAATGGCCGGTCAACCCATGGTTCCAATCTCGGAAAACCTGCCCTGAAAAAGAGAAAGGTGGTTCAAAGTTTATAGTCGGCGGCACACTAAGTGAAACGTTGTGCGCCGATTTGATCGGCGCGTGTGCGCTATTAACTAACAGTAATTAAGGCCACCAGCTAGTCCGACAACCAAATTTGCACCCAGATCGGTTTCACGGTCCGCATGGGTTTGATTTGGATTAGATGGAACGAGCGAGGCACTTTTTTCAAAGTGAACCCGAAAGTCCGGGCTTTCAACCAACCGCAGCACATCAGGACCATAGCGTAGCTGCACTCCACATTTTATTGAGTATTCGTGCTTCTTTGATTCATCCATAAACATTACAGCAGTAAAAATTCGAGAGAGGGTGAGAAAATAAAAATAGCCTTAAAGCGCTGCCGGTTTTGAGCTGACGAAGCACTTCAGGAAATTCTATTAAGAAGTCATAGCGCGATAGGAATTCGCTAAAGTTAAATGCGACGAACTGGGCGATAAATCAGCCGAAATGGGCATGGGCAGCTAAGGACCTTGAACACCGTTATGTGCTTCCCCGAGTCTGACGGACACGCGTTGGGCGTGTTATGGTTTAGTTAGCTGAGGGAGGATTCGTAGTCGAGCGGGCTTTGATAGCCAATTGAGGAGTGGCGACGGGAGCGGTTGTAGAAGGACTCGATGTAATCGAAGATCG
>CANFSZ010000007.1 GCA_947449835.1 Opitutia bacterium | reverse complement strand
TGGCCGTCGTTGGCAAGGGCGATCGAGAGCACTTCGCCGCGGGCGCGCTCGCCCTTGAGGACGACACCCGGATATTTCATCGTGAGGCGGCTGCCGATGTTGCAGTCGATCCACTTGATCTCGGCGTCTTCGTGGGCGATGCCGCGTTTGGTGACGAGATTGAAGACGTTGTTGGCCCAGTTTTGGACGGTGATGTATTGGATCTTCGCGCCTTTGAGGGCGACGAGTTCGACGACGGCGCTGTGGAGCGTCGAGGTGGAGAATTTCGGCGCGGTGCAGCCTTCCATGTAGACGACCTCGGAGCCTTCGTCGGCGATGATGAGCGTGCGCTCGAATTGGCCGAAGTTTTCCGCGTTGATGCGGAAATAGGCTTGGAGGGGTTGGGCGACTTTTACGCCGGGCGGCACGTAGATGAAGGAGCCGCCGGAGAACACGGCGCTGTTGAGCGCGGAGAATTTGTTGTCACCGGTGGGGATGACTTTGCCGAAGAATTTTTTGAAGAGCTCGGGATGCTCGCGAAGACCCTCGGTGGAGTTGACGAAAATGACGCCCTGTTTGGAGACGATTTCCTTGATGTTGGAGTAGGCGGCTTCGGAGTCGAATTGGGCCTCGACGCCGGCGAGGAATTTGCGCTCCTGCTCGGGGATGCCGAGGCGCTCGAAGGTTTTTTTGATGTCGTCGGGGACTTCGTCCCAGGTGCGTTTCGGTTTCTGACCTTGCGAGAGGTAGTAGCGGATTTTTTGAAAATCGATATTCTCGAGGTCCTTCGTCGCCCAGTGCGTGGGCATGGGCATCGAGAAGAATTTTTTCAGCGCCTTGAGGCGAAACTCGAGGATCCACGGTGCCTCTTTTTTCACGGAGCTGATGTAGCGGATCGTGTCTTCGCTGAGGCCGGTGCCGGCGTCGAAGGCGTACTCCATGTTGTAGGAGAAATTACCGGCGGACTGGTCGATGCCGACGGCGGGATTTTCCATGGCGGCGGCTTCGGCGGAATCGGGCAAGATGTCGGTTTCGGTGGGTGGCTTCATGGCGGCGGGCGGAGCGAGGCGAAGGTGGCGGTTGGGCGCGGGGAGCCGGTTTAGGCTTGGGCGGTGGCTAGTTCTTTTTTGATCCAATCGTAGCCCTTGGCCTCGAGTTCGTGGGCGAGATTTTTGTCGCCGCTTTTCACGATGCGGCCGTCGTACATAACGTGCACGTAGTCGGGCACAATGTAGTCGAGGAGGCGTTGATAATGGGTGATGAGGAGCACGCCGAGGTTGGGGCCGCGCATGGTGTTGACACCGTCGGCGACGATGCGGAGGGCGTCGATATCGAGGCCGGAATCGGTTTCGTCCATGAGGGCGACCTTGGGCTCGAGCATGGCCATCTGGAGTATTTCGCAGCGTTTCTTTTCGCCGCCGGAGAAGCCGTCGTTTACGGCGCGGGAGGTGAACTTCCGGTCGATCTTTAGGAGGTCCATCTTGGCGTAGAGGCGTTTGTAATAGCCGGAGGCGTCGATTTCTTCGCCGTCGGCGAGGCGGGCTTGGAGGGCGGCGCGCAGGAAGTTAGCGATGGAGACGCCAGGGATTTCGCTCGGATATTGGAAGGCGAGGAAGATGCCGGCGCGAGCGCGTTCGTCGGCTTCTTTTTCGAGGATGGAAACGCCGTCGAGGAGGACTTCGCCGCTCGTGATCGTGTAATCGGGGTGGCCGGCGATGGCTTTGGAAAGCGTGGATTTGCCGGTGCCGTTGGGCCCCATGATAGCGTGGACTTCGCCACCTTTAATGGTGAGCGAGAGGCCTTTGACGATTTCCTTGTCTCCGATGGAGACGTGGAGGTTTTTGATTTCGAGTTGGCTCATGGAGGAGTCGGTAAAATTAAAGTGAGAACGTGGTCGCGAGGCGGTTTAGTTGGCGGAAGATTGGGCTTTGCCGCGGAAGGTGATCTCGACGGCGTTGGCATCAAAGCCGGGCGGGAGTTCGGATTTTAGTTTGGCGAACAGCGTCTCGGGCAAGTCGACGTCGTGCGTCTGGCCGGTGACTTCGTCGTGGAAATGGGCGTGCGGGCGGAGGTTGGGGCAGTAGCGGGTGGGGCCGCGCTCGAAATTGACGGCGCGCACGAGGTCGCACTGGACGAGCGTCTCGAGGCAGTTGTAAACGGTGGCCAAAGAGATGCCAGGGAGCTCGGGCTTCACGCGGGCGAACACCTCGTCGGCGGTGGGGTGGTCGCGTTTGGTGAGCAGGACGTCGTAAACCAGTTCGCGTTGAGGGGTGGAGCGCAGGCCGCTGTCGGCGAGTTTTTGCGCGAGCCCAGCGGGGTGACGGGGTGCTTGAGTTGCGGTGGCCATGAGTTTTTGAGGAAGGGGCAACAAATTGGAATGATTCTAAGGTGCAAGCGATAATTAGAACTATTCCAAAGAAGGACGCGTTAGGACTGAGCGAAGGCGGCGGCCTTAGTCGTAATGTTCCCAAGCTGCGGCCGCAGTCGGAGCGGGCTAAGTCGTTTCTGCTTAGGGTCGCCAGCACCAGTGCCACGGCTCGTAAGCGATGCCGTGGGGGTTGTCCTGGGGAAAAGACAGGTGAAAACCAAAATGGGTCGCGTGCGTGCTGAGCCAAGCGAAGGCCGGGGTGAGGGCGAAGCCCGCGGCGAGGGGCGGATCGTCGGGCGTGGTCACATCTACGGCGTGGCCGGTGTGGTGTTCGCTGTAGCCGGGGGCCGCGACGAGGCGAAGGATATCTTCGAGCGGACGACCGGAGGCGAGGTGGCCGCGGATGATTTCCGTCTGGCGGGCAACACTGCGAAAACCGGAGATCGGGATGAGCTCAATGGCTGCGTCGCCGGCGGCGCCTGTGAGACGCGTCCAAGCGGCGGCGGCGGGCGGGGTGAGTTGGATCGCGCGTCCGTCGTCGGCTTGCGCGATGGTGACGAGTGAGCTAATCGCAGCCTCGGGTTGATAGGCGAGGCCGCGACGTTGCGCGTAATCGACGGGCAACCCGAGGGAACGGTGCACGTCAGCGAGTGCGGCGGTCACGACGGGCCTCAGCCGTGATGTTCGGCGAGCCAACGTTCGGCTTCGATGGCGGCCTGACAACCCATGCCGGCGGCCGTGATCGCTTGGCGGAAAACATGATCCGAGCAATCGCCCGCGACGTAAATGCCCGGTACGTTGGTCTGCACTTGCGAGCCCGCTTGCGGTTTGAAGTAGCCGCCTTCATCCACTTCGAGCGGCGGTGCAAACGGCCCGGTGTTGGGAATATGGCCGATGGCGACGAAGATGCCTTTGACGGGCAGGACGGACTCGGCGCCAGTCTTCACGTTTTTAATTTTTAAGCCACTCACGGCGCCCTCGGGCACGCCGAGCACTTCGACCGGCACGCTGTCCCAGACCATCTGGATTTTTTCGTGCGAAGTCGCGCGGTCGGCCATGATTTTCGAAGCGCGCAGCGAGTCGCGGCGATGCACGAGATAAACTTTGCTGGCAAAGCGCGTGAGGAACAACGCCTCCTCGGCGGCGCTGTCGCCACCGCCGAGTACGGCGACTTCCATCTTGCGGTAAAACGCGCCGTCGCAGGTGGCGCACGTCGTCACGCCCTTGCCGCCGTAAAGTTCTTTTTCGCCGGGGATGCCGGTGAGCCGCGGCGAGGCTCCAGTGGCGATGATCACGGTCTTGGCGAGGATGACGCGATCGCCGCAAAATAATTTGCGCGGCATCGAAGTAAAATCGACTTTATCGACGAGCGCCTGCTCGAAGCGCGTGCCGAAACGCGTGGCTTGCTCGCGCATGTTTTGCGTGAGTTGGAATCCGTCGACCCCGTGCGGGAAACCGGGGAAATTTTCCACCTCGCTGGTCGTGGTGAGTTGCCCGCCGGGGAGGGGGCCTTCGAGCACAAGTGGGTTGAGGCTGGCGCGGCCGGTGTAGATCGCGGCGGTGAGGCCGGCGCAGCCGGTGCCGACGATGACGACGTTTTCGACGGTGGGGGACGACATAGGAATAAGCAGCGACAGAGCGGCAAATGCGCGAGGGCGACAAGGGATTTCCCGCATCTAACTTAGAATCGATGGATCTGCGGCCAGAGAGTTTTCCTGACTCACGGTGTTGTTGCGCGCACGCCATCTGCTTAATCCCGTGGACGGCACCGCCCAATTTTGTACATTTTTTAATTTTTATGAAACGCCCCATCTCATACCTCGCGCTCGCGCTGACCATTCTTCCGCTCGCGCTTTCCGCCGCCGATGATGCCCGTGCGATTCACGAGCGCCTCATTACCTTCGACACTCACCTCGACACGCCTTCCAGCCTGCGCCGGCCCGGCTGGAACATCATGGAGCGCCACAACGTGAAAGACGATTTCACCCAAGTGGACCAACCTCGCATGGTCGAAGGCGGCCTCGATGGCGGCTTCTGGGTGATCTACACGCCGCAAGGTCCCCGCACGCCCGCCGGCCACGCTGCCGCGCGTGACTCCGCGCTCCAGATTGCAGTGAACATCCACAAAATGCTCGCCGCTCATCCCGCGCATTTCGCCCTCGCCACCACCGCTGATGACGCCGCCACCATCGCCGCAACCGGCAAACGGATCGTCTACCTCTCCATCGAAAACGCCTATCCAATTGGCCACGACCTCACGTTGGTAAAAACGTTTTACGACCTCGGCGTGCGCATGATTAGTCCCGTGCATTTCGCGAACAACGACCTCGCCGATTCCGCCACCGACACCACCGGCAAACAATGGAACGGCCTCAGCCCGCTCGGCCGCGACCTCATCGCTGAATGCAACCGTCTCGGCCTCATCCTCGACGCCTCGCACGCCTCCGACGACGTCTTTGATCAGATGATCGCACTCTCCCAGACGCCGATCATCCTCTCGCATTCCGGCGCCAAAGCCATCTGTGATCACCCGCGCAACATCGACGACGCGCGCATGAAGCAACTCGCCGCCGCAGGTGGCGTGATCCAGATGAATTCCCTCAGCGCCTACCTCATCCCCACGCCGCCCAATCCCGAGCGCAACAAAGCCATGCAAGGCCTCATGGCCAAATACGGCGGCCGGCGCAACTTGAGCCCCGAGCAGACGAAAGAAATGTCCGTCGAGCGGCGCGCCATTGAAGAAAAATATCCCGTGCCGATGGCCACCTTTGACGACTTCATGAAGCACGTCTTGCACACGCTCAAAGTCGTCGGCCCGGATCATGTCGGCTTCGGCGCGGACTGGGACGGCGGCGGCGGAGTGACCGGCATGGAAGACGTTGCCAGCTACCACAAAATCACCGCGAGCCTTCTAGCCGCCGGCTACACCGAAACAGACTGCGCCAAAATGTGGAGTGGCAACACCCTCCGACTCCTCCGCGCGGCCGAAGCCCACGCGGCCAAAGTCAAAGCCCAGGCTGACGCCGCCACCGCGACCGCAACGCAGGATTAACGTTCCACACTCAGGCTCGCGCGCGGTGCCCGCCGGCGTCTTGAATACGATCATGCAGGTTGAAATTACTCCTGAAGCTGCGGCGTTGCACGAGCGCCTCTTCACAATCGACACGCACCTCGATACGCCGACGGCGAGTTTGCCGCGACCGGGTTGGGATTTCGGCGCGCAGCACGACTACGCTGGCGATGGAACGCAATGCGATCTACCGCGACTGGTCGCAGGCGGGTTAGACGCGGTGGTGTTTGCCGCGTATTTTATGCAAGGCGCGCGCACCGTGGCCGGTCACGCGCTGGCGCATGCGGCGGTGCGCGGGATTTTGGAAAATACCCGAGCGGTGATCGCCGCGCACGGGGCGCGCTGCGGGTTGGCGTTGAGCGCGGAGGGTGCGCTGCGACTCAAAGCCGAGGGCAAACGCGCGATTTTTCTGAGCACGGAAAACGCCTATTCGCTCGGGACTGACTTGGGGGCGTTGCGGACATTTTACGAACTCGGGGTGCGCATGGTGGGGTTCACGCATATGCTGAACAACGAAGTGGCGGATTCCTCGACCGATCCGCGCGGCGCGGAGTGGGGCGGCTTGAGTCCGTTTGGTCGGGCGGTGGTCGCGGAATGCAATCGCCTCGGGATCGTGGTCGACGCGTCGCATGCCTCCGATGCGGCGCTGGAACAGATGATCGAGCTTTCGCGCGCGCCGGTGATTTTGTCGCACACGGGCTGTCGAGCGTTGTGCGATCATCCGCGCAATATCTGCGATGATTTATTGCGCCGGCTGGCCGCACGCGGCGGCGTGATTCAGATTAATGCGTTGCCGGTGGCGATGGTGCGGCGGGCGGAGAACGAAGCGCTTTCCGCGGCGGTGGATGCGATCATGACGCAATTTCGCGACGCGGTACTCACGCCCGAGGTGCGCGCCGAAGTCGGTAAGGCGTGGCGCGCGTTTGAAGGAAAATTTCCGCAACCGCAGGCCACGATGGACGATTATGTGAATCATGTCGTGCACGCCGTGCGGGTGGCGGGCGTGGAGCATGTCGGGATCGGCTGCGATCTCGATGGCGGGGGAGGTTTTCACGGTTTGCGCGACGTGGCGGCGTATCCGGCGATCACGCAGGCGTTGCTCGCGGCGGGATTGAATGAAGCGGATCTTACGAAGATCTGGGGTGAGAATACGCTGCGGGTTTTTCGCGCTGCGGAGCGGGCGCGCGTCGGAGTTTGAGGACGTTTTAAAATTCCCACGTCACGCCCACGCTCGGCAAAAGCGGCAACAAGTCGCGGGCTTCGCGGCTCGTCTTGACGGTGGTTCCCGACACCATGGGCGAGTAGGCGTAGCCAATGAGGTTGGTGCGATTGTAGGCGTTGAACAGGTCGACCGAAGCGGTGAGTTGACTGTGGCGGAATTCCCAGCGGCGGGTGGCGCGGAGATCGAGGCGGTGGTAGTCGGGGAGTTGGGCGGCGTAGGCGGGACCGACGACGCGTTGGGCGTATCGTTTGCCGTTGTTGAGCGGGATGAGGATGTAGCTGACCTCGGTCGTGGGCCAGCCGTTGTGGTAATGCCAGGAGGCGCTGAAATTCCAGCGGGTGTTTAACGCGTACGTGGCTTCGAGGCGGACGGTGTGGCGTTGGTCGCGGGCGGCGGGGACTGCACGGCCGTTGAGTGTTTCTTCGGCGCGCGCGAGTGCGTAACTGGTGGTCCAGCCGAAGCCGCGCTGAGTGCGGCGCTCGAGGAGCACTTCCACGCCGCGGGCGCGGGCGGAGGACGGCGCGAGACGGGTGCGGTCGGATTGGACCTCGGGGAAGATGTTGTAGAGATTGACGGTGTTGTCCCAGCGCGGGCGCACGTGGCGGGTGAGACGCTCGTAGGCTTCGAGGCGCAGGCTGAGATTCGCGGCGAGGCGGTGTTCGAGGCCGACGATGCGCTGTTCGGCGACTTCGGCGCGGTTGAGGCGAGTTTCGCCGTCGGGGACGGAAAGTTCGTGGAGGCCTTGGGCTTGCGCGTAAGTTCCCCAAGAGGCGCGGAGGGTGGTGCGGGCGCTAAGCGGTAGGGCGGCGGCGAGTCGCGGGCTGACGTCGTCGTCGCCGGTGGCTGAGTCGTGGTCGAAGCGCAGGCCGGGCTCCAGGATGAGAGCACCGGGAGCTTGGAGGCGCGTGGTGATAAAGGTGCCGAAGCGGTCGCCGGCGGGCCGCAAGTGCGTATCGGCGGTGCGGCGCGCGACCGTGAGCACGCTGTTCTGGACGATGTAGTTGTCGCGCAATAGTTGGTAGTCGTAGGCGGAAGTGTGGTGGGTGGCTTCGAAGCCGGCGCGCAAGAGGGTGCGGGGGCTGAGCTCGAGGGACCAATCACTGCGTAGTGCGGTGGTGTTGAGCTGCCGTTGATCGCTGAGTTTTAGTGCGAGGGTGTTGTCGAAGGCGCCGTCGCCGTGGCGATCGGTGTCGAGGCGAGCGAAGGAAAGGACGGTCTCGCCCGCGAGGCGCGCGTTGGGGTTGGCTCGCCAGCGAGCCCAGAGGTAATTGCTCGTGTAGTCGCTGTTGAGCTCGGGGTCGTTTTTTTGTTTAACTTTGAGCGTATCGCCGGCGTGAAGCGCGTGGAGCGAGAGCGTGTGTTGCGGCGACAGTATATAGTCGGCGCGAAACGAAGCGTCGTAGTAACGCGGGAAAAGTTCTTCGTCGCGGCCTTCAAGGCGGAGGGCGAGATCGGGATAACCACGGCGCGCGGTGAGGCGCCAGCGGCCGCGGTCGCCCGCGAAGTTGCCAGTGTGAGCGGCGCGGAGGCCACTCAGGCTGAGGCCAAGCGAGGTGGCGGGATGAGGTAAAGAGGGGAAGTCCGTTTCGAGGTTGAGGACGGCGGCGGTGCGGTTGCCGTAATCGGCGGTGAAGCCGCCCGTGAGCAGATCGAGGCGACTGACGGCTGGCAGATCGATGATGGCGAGGGCGCCGTCGATGTCTTTGAGGTGAAACGGCTCGATGAGGGTGACGCCGTCTAGGCGAGCGAGGAGTTTGCCGTTGGCCGCGCCGCGGACCCAGAATTTGGCGGTGAAATCATCGGCGGCGACGCCGGGGATGCGCGCGAGCGCGCGGTAAATATCTTCGCCGATTTGAGGCAGCGTCGCGAGTTCGCTCTGAGTGAGGGTGGCGGCGACAGTGCCGGTGCGTTCGCCGACGCCGAAACGACTCGGGGTGACTACGAAATCGGAGAGACGGAGCGGTGGAGGCCCCGGCGGGGCAGATTGGGCGCAAACGTGACCGAGAGCGAAGGTGATGAGCGGAAGTACGACGCGGGCGAGGCCTAAGACGCGAGGGGTGACGCGGTGCGAGGAGGGCATGCTTTCGTGTGCGCAGAGTCGCCGTACGCGGCAACGAATTTTATGACTTAGGACGCAGGCGCAGTCGGCGAGTAAATAGGGCGTTTGCGCATCCGTTCCACGGGCATTTTTTCACCGTTGGGTAATGCGATATTAAATCGTTCGATGGTCTCGTAGTGGAATGATGAATACAGCGGGACCCCGGGGAGCGTGGCGACGATTTCGATGCCCTGGAAGCCAGCGGCGGCAGCAGCAGCTTCGGAGATTTCCAGTAGGCGTCGGCCGATGCCGCGTCGAGCGTGGTCGGGGTGAACAAAGAAAGCGCGGATCATCGCGGGATCGACGGCGGGGTCGCGCAAGGGATCGGGCGCGCTCCGGCCTTGATCTCCGCCGTAAAGCGTTTTCCGCCGACTCCAGCCGCCGCAGCCGACCAAGCCTTGATGCGTCTCGGCGACAAAATAAGTGCCGTCGTGGATGAGTTGGCGATCGACGCCGAAGACCGGTCCGAGGGCGGTCTCGATTTGGGTCGAAGTGTAATGAGCGGTTTGAAGTTGGCGGGCGGATAGCGGGATGAGCGTTTCGAGCGCTGGAATGTCGGCCAACGTGGCGAGGCGGTAGTTGGGCTGCGACTCGAGCGACATGGAGCATTTTCCTATTAGGCTAGTGAAACTGTTGTCGAGCGCTACAACTAGGCTTAAAAAAGTGCTGCATGTTTGCAGATGCTTAAGCACGATATCAAAAGGCTTTACGAGAGGCGGCGGAGATTTTTTTGGCTAATCCGAAGACCTTTACCCTCGTGCTGATGGACCTGACGATGCCGCACCTCGACGGCAAGGCCGCCTTTGCGAGTCTGAGGCGCGTGCGCGGCGATGTGCCGTGGTGTTGATGAGCGGTTTCAATGAGCAAGAAGCCGTGTCCCAATTCACCAGTAAAGGGCTGGCGGGATTTTTACAGAAAAACCGTTTTGGTTCGAGGCGCTCACGACCACGGTGCGCAAGGCGTTTGAAGGCTGAGCGGTGGCCACAAAAAACCCGTCGGCTTTTGAGCCGACGGGTCGAAGGTTGAGGCGCGCTAGGACTTAGCGTTTACCGCCGCTGTGATTGATGGTGTAGGTAAAGAACACCGAGCGCAGATCGCCGGGGATCTTGTTGGCGCGGAGGTAATCGAGGTTGAACGCGTTGTTGATGTTAACCGCGAAGGTGTGGTCAAAGCGCGAGCCGGCTCCGGCGTAACGGTAGCGGGCGCCGAAATTCCACAAGGTGTAGGACGGCGTGCGCAGGTGCCATTGGTTGGTGGAGCGGGTGACTACGAGTTCGCCGTTGACGCGGGCGAGCGTGTCGCCGGCGTTGGGGGCTTCCGTCGGGGTCGAGGCCACGTAGGTGAAGTTGACGTTCGTCGAGAAGCCCTTGAGGGCGGCGTGTGACGGAGTGTATTTCAGATAAGCACCGCCGTTTTCAGGCGAGATGCCGTTCACGCGGCGACCGACAGCTTCCGGGAAGGCGGAACCGAAGTTGGTGTAGATGGAGTAAACGTTACCGTAGCTACCGCCGACGTTGATTTCGTTGGTGATATTATAGTTCACGTCGGCTTCGAAACCACGAACGAGTTGATCGCCGTCGCGGCGGGTGACGGAGACGTAGGAGCCGGAACCGGGAGGGGTTTCGACGGAGTCGCTCACGGAGACGTTTTTACGCGTGGCGTAGAAACCGCTGACGGTGAAGCTCAGGCGATCTTCCAAGAAGGCGCCCTTGAAACCGTAATCGTAGCCCTTGGCGGTTTCGGCGGCGTAATCCGACAGCGCGACCGTCGCGGTTGCATCAGATTGGGGAACGAAATAGCTTTCGCTGTAATTGGCGAAGAGGCGTAGGTTTTGGGTGAGTTTATAGTTCACGCCCAAGTTGGGTTTCGCGCCGGACCGCATCGATTTGTCGAGCAATTGGCCGGGGGCGTAGCCCGCGGGAGGAGCGGTGAAGTCGCGGTGGCGGAAGCGCACGGAATCCATGCGCGCGCCGGCGTAGGCGAGGAGCGCGCCGTTGAAGAGCGCGGTTTGTTGACGGATCAGGCCGCCGACGACCGAGACGCGTTGTTTACGGATGCGCGTGGAAACGCCCTTGGAGCCGTCGAACGACTTGGTGAAGTAGTTGATCGGGCTGATGGGCTCGAGGGTGTTCGGATCGAGGGTGACGCTGCGGGCCGCGGTGCTCCAGGCGAGGAGGTCGGGATCGGTAGCGGCGGCGTAGCTGCGCGACGGGTCCCAGCGGTAGTAGTCGTTGAAGTCGATCGCCGCGAGAGTGCGGTGTTCGATCTTCCGGTTGTTGGTCCAGTAGTGAGCGAGAAGGTCGCTTTGCACGCCACCGCCGTCTTCGATGATCTGGCCTTTGCTGGGAATGGCGCCACGGACGACCGTGATGGGGGTGCCGGCTACGGCGGGGTTGATGTTAACGGTCGGCCAGCTGTTGTTGGAGTTATAATCCCAGCGGCGGGCGAGGTAGTAATTACCCGATGCGCGAACGCTGAAGATGTCGTTTAGGCGCTTGTCGTAGTTGGTGGTGTAGCTGCTGGCGCCACGGTTAAGTTCGCTGGTCGGGCCGTAGGCGTTCCAGTTGCGCGCGAGCGCACGGGCGTAGCCGACGATTTGGTCGTCGGTGGTGGCAGCGGTGCCTTTCTGGTCGTTGATGAGCGGCGAGACGCTGTTGGGCGAGTGGCGCTGTTGGAGGAGGTATTCAGCGGAGACGAGCAAGTTGGCTCCGTCGTCGAAGGTGTGCTTCACGGCCGCGTAGTATTCGAAATTGCGGTTGCGCGCGTAGGGCTGGCCGAAGTCGCGCTGATATTGGCTGAGGGTCAGGATGTAGTAGGTCTTGGGCAGAATTTTGACCGGACCGGTGGCCTCCAACGTGATGCGTTGGGTGCCGTAATCGCCGAAGTTGTAGCTGAGTTTCTCGGACTGACGATCCTTGGGTGCTTTGGAGATCATGTTGACCATGCCGCCAGGGGAGCTGCGGCCGTAGATGGCGGCGTTGGAGCCCTTGATGATTTCCATGCGGTCGATGTTGCTCGAGCCGTAGCGACCGAGACGGAAAAAGCCGTCGCGCAGCTGGTAGGTGGAGGCGAAACCGCGGAGATTGAAGCTGCCGCCGATGTCGAGGCCAGTGAAGCTACCGATCTGCACGATGTTGTCGGCGAGTTCGAAAATACCGAAGTCTTCGAGGAACTCGCTGGTGAGCATGTTCACCGTGTAGGGCAGGTCGACGATCTTGGTCGCGACGCGCGAACCGGTCATCGTTTCCGAGGGAGCGTAGCCGCGATTGGGGTCGGCTTTGACGGAAAACTCGGAGAGTTGGATCACTTCACCGGTGTTTTTTTGCGCAGCGGGCGTGGGAGCCGTTTGGGCGAACGCGCCAGGCATGGCGGAGAGCAAGAGCGCGGCGGTCACCGCGATCAGGGATTTAGCAGACAGGGTTCGTTTCATCGTAGGGTTTGGTGTGAAGGGAAGAGTGTGGAGATAACTCTCGGGTGTGCAAGGGCAAGTTGGGTGCGTTCTTGAGGCCTAATTGGCTCTGTAAAAGCTCCGCTGTTGAGACCGGGAAGGCCTCAACATTTCTAAAATAAAAAGCCGGCGGCTGCGACGTTATCGCGTCTGCGCGGGGTAGCGGCGGAGATCGAGGGTGTGGCGGCCCTCGGGCGGAAAATCAATTTTGGGGATGAAGCGGGATTGGCCCACGCTGTGCGGCCAGTGTTCCCAGCGTTCGGCCCGCCGGTGGGCGGCTTCGTTTTCGTCGAGCGGCGCGGAGGCATAGGCGAAGTTGTAACAGTTCCAGACGTGCCAGCGGGCGGCGACTACGACTTGCAGCGTGGCGCGGTCGACCCATTCCAGCAGCAACGGGGCGTGTACCGGCACATGCGGTTGCAACGCGGGCGTCAGATAAAAAGCGCGGTAGCGGATGCCCGTGGCGGCGCCGGGTTGCGCGGTGGGGCGAAATGCGCAGGGCAGCCCGTTGACGAGAAGCAGTCCACCGGCGAGCACCGCGGGATCGGAGACGCGCGCCTCGAGGCGATCAAGCGAGGCATCCACGGTGCGGGCGACGGTGCCAGCGTTAGGCGATTCACCGAGGAGCGGCCACGCTTCGAGCGCTTGGCGGAATTCTATGGTGTTTTTTTTAGTGATTTTCGTGGCTCCGTCGTGGGTCTCAAGAGTGAAGGCGCCGATTTTTGGGAAACGAAATTCCCATGCGGGCCGGAGCCATTCTATGTCGAATGGTATGTCGTGTTTGTTGAGGTCGTCGCAGATCGCGGTGAGATCCTCCCAGACGAAAGCCGGCAAAAAGAAACGGTCGTGGAGTTCGCCGGCCCAGCGGATGAACGGGCCTTGCACGGGCGCGGCGGCGAGTCGCGCGAGCAGCGCGCGGATGAACAGGCCGACGACGGATTGCACGGACGGATGCGGGTGCGTTTCAAAGGCGCGAAATTCCACGAGGCCGAGGCGGCCGTTGGGCGAAAACGGATTCCAGAGTTTATCCACGCTGATCTCGGCGCGGTGGGTATTGCCGCTGCGGTCCATGAGCAGATCGCGGAAAAATAGGTCGTAGAGCGCGAGATTTTGCGGGGTGCCGAGCGTCTCGGCGGCGGCGCAGGCGATCTCTAACTCATAGAGCGCCTCAAAAGTAGATTCGTCGATGCGTGGCGCTTGCGAACTGGGCCCCATGTAAGCGCCCGTGAACGCGTAGCTGAGCGCGGGGTGATGTTGGAAATAACGAATCACCGACGGCAGTAACGCGGGGAACGCGAAGAACGGCGACGTGAGTCCGGGCGGCGCGCCGAACACCAAGTGCGCGCCGCCGCCAGTGCCGACCTCGCGGCCATTGAGTTGGAGTTTGCGCGCACAGAGTTCGACGGACGCTGCGGCGGCGTAAAGTTGCTTGAGTTGGTGGTCGTAGTCGGCCCACGTGGCGCACGGAGCGACGTTGATCTCGAGCACGCCAGGGTCGCTGGCGAGGCCGACGGTCGGCAGCGCAGCGTCGGGCGGCGGGGCGTAACCCGCGAGGACGACATCGGAAAGTTTCGCGGCGACGAGGGCCGCTTCGATGTGACTTAACAACGTCAGATAAGAATCGAGCAACAGCGGCGGGATAAAAATAACCAGCGTGCCGTCGCGGATCTCCGCGGTCAGCGCGCGACGCAGACTGGATTCCTGCAGTTGGCCAAGCGGCAACCGGAGGCCCGCAGGGCTCTCGCCGGGAAAAAGCGCAACGGGCGTGGGTGCAGGAAACGCGGATTGCCAGTCATCGGTGATCCAGGCGCCGTCGGCGTGGTCGAGCGGGAGGACGTAGCCGATGATGGCTCCTGGTGCGGCGGGCTCGGCGAGCGGGAGCGCAGGAGTGGTTTGGAGTACGAGGGTGCGCGCGAGGGCGGTGATAAATTTTTTGGCGGCGGACGGCGTGTGCGTGCCAGGGGTGGTGTCGGCGGCGAGCAACGCGAGGTTGCGCCAAGCCGGGACGCCGTCGGCGCGGCGTTGCACGAGCAACGTCCAGCGCGGGAGGGGCTCGCCGGGATAATGTTTACCGGAGGTTTCGAGGATGACTGCTCCGGGATGCGCTTTGCGCACGAAGGCGTGGGCGAAGCGGCGGGCGTAGGCGAGTTTGGTGGGGCCGAGCGCGGCAGTTTGCCATTCGGCGCCTAAGGGGTGGACCGGGACAAACGTAGGTTCTCCGCCCATCGTGAGCGCGACGCCGCTGTGCGCGAGCGAGGCTTCCACGGCTTGGCCGCAGGCGTGGATTTTTTTCCAACTCGAGGCGGAGAACGGGGCGGAGTTCATTGTGGGAAACGCGCGTGAAGAGGGCCGGCGATTAGAGTTTAATGAGCGTGATTTCGTTGTGGAGGTGCGACGTCACGGAGCCCGTGGCGTAGAAACCCCCTTGGACCGGATTGACCGTTTCCGCGAGGGCCGCGTGGGCGACGGGGATAAACGCATCGTCGCAGAAAATTCCACGCGTGGGATCGAGCCCGCGCCAGCCCGCGCCGGGTAAAAATACTTCGGCCCAAGCGTGCATCGCGGGCGCCAGCGTGGCGGAACCATCGGCGGGCGGCGCTTCGTACAAGTAACCGCTCACGAAACGCGCCGCGAGGCCGAGGTGGCGGCACAGCTCGATGAAGACGACGGCGTAATCCCGACACGAACCGGAGCCGAGGGCGATCGTGGTGGCGGCGGTTTGGATGCCGGGTTCGTCGCGGCGGTTGTAACGCAGGGAATTTTTGACGCCGGTGTTGAGCGCGGCAAGGAGCGCTAGGGTGTCGCGGGGCGCGGCGGGAAGATGGTGCGCGAGCCACGATTCGAGGAGCGTAACCGTCGCGGGCGCGGGCGGCGTGAGCGCGGGCGCAAGGGCGAAACGCTCGTTGGGGGAGTAGGCGAAAGGAAACGCGCTCGCGTTCGGAGCGAGGAAGAAATCGAAGGGGTTGTTATCGAGCGTCTCTACAAGGAATTCCGTGCGGATTTCGAGGACATCGGCCACCGTCGCTGGCGGGTAATACGCCCAATCGAGCGCGTTGCCCGAAGGATCGCCGGTGGAGACGAGTTTGGCGTCGGGCGTGAGCGTGAGCTTAAACTCATGGAGCCGTTGCCGCGCCGTCTCGCGGGGTCGCAGATAAAGGGCGTGGGGCGCAAACGACACCGCCTGCGAATACCTGTAGCGGGTGAGGTGGGTGGCGCGGAGAAACATGCGGGAGCGGGCGGCGAGGTGACGTTGGGTGTTAGCTCAAAGAGTGCCGTTTAAGGCGGATTTTAAATCCGTGACGAAATCGTTGATGACGTCGTCCGTCGTGGCCCAGGAACACATGAGCCGATAACCGTGTTCGCCGATGAACGGGTGGAAGTGCCAGCCGCGCGCGAAGAGCGCCGCGGCGGCGGCAGGCGTGAGTTGAGCGAAGACGGCGTTGACGGTGGGTTCGTGGAGCAGCGTGACGCCGGGCAGCACGCGCAGGGCGGCGGCGAGTTTTCGCGCCTGCGCGTTGGCGTGGGTGGCGTGGCGGAGCCAAGCGCCAGATTCGAGAATCGCGCACCATTGGGCGCTGGCGAAACGCTGTTTGGAGGCGAGCTGGCCGGCTTGTTTCACGCGGTAGGCGAAATCGCGGGCGAGGGTTTTGTTAAAAAAGACGACGGCCTCGGTCGTGAGCAGACCGTTTTTGGTGCCGCCGAAACAGAGTACATCGACGCCGGCGCGCCACGTGAGATCGGCGGGGCTATGGCCGTGGGCGGCGGAGGCGGCGCAGGCGTTGGCGAAGCGGGCGCCGTCCATGTGCACGGCGAGGCCGTGGGCGTGCGCGAGATCGGCGAGGGCGCGAATGGCCGCGGGCGAATAGAGCGTGCCGTGTTCCGTGGATTGCGTGAGCGAGAGCGCGCCGGGCTTGGGAAAATGGACGCCGTGGCCGCGGGTGAGCGCGGCGGCGACGGTGGCCGGGGTGAGTTGGCCAGAGGCGCCGGGGAGCGGCAGGAGCTTGCTGCCGCCGGTGAAAAATTCCGGGGCGCCGCATTCGTCGGTGTCGATGTGGGCGATCTCGTGGCAGAGCACGCTTTGATGGCGGGCGCAGAGGGCGGAGAGCGCGAGGGCATTGGCGGCGGTGCCGTTGAAGACAAAAAACGTCTCGCAATCGGTGGCGAAGAGCTCGCGGAAAAGCTGGTGCGCGCGGGCCGTGGTGGCGTCTTCGCCGTAGCTGGGGACGCAGGAGGCGTTGGCGGCATTCAGAGCGGCGAGGGCTTCGGGGCAGATGCCGGCGGTGTTGTCGCTGGCAAACGTGAGGTCGTGGCGGGCGGACATGGCGGAGAGCGTCGCGGGTGGGTTGGCGTAGGGCGACAGCATTTTCGACGTTGGCAGCGGGCGGGGCGGGCGCTTGCCTCGCGCGCAGACGCGATGAAAGCCGACGACGTTAATCTTTATCTGGTGGGTTTCATGGGCACGGGCAAAAGCACCGTGGGCCGCGCTCTGGCGCAGCGGCTCGGTTTCGCGTGCGTCGACAGCGACCACGAGATCGAGCGCGTCCAAGGAAAAACGATACCGACGATTTTCGCGGAGCTCGGGGAACCGGCGTTTCGCGGGATGGAGCGAGCGTTTATCGAAGACGGACATCCGGCGATTCGGGCGGTGGTCGCGTGCGGCGGCGGGTTGGTGGTGCAACCGGGGATGTTGGCGCGCGTGCAGGCGCGCGGGGTCGTGATTTGTTTGCACGCGTCGGTGGAAACGATCTTGGCGCGGACTTCGCGGCAAACTAATCGCCCGCTGCTCAACGTGGAGGATCCGGAGGCGCGGATCCGGAAATTATTTGCCGAGCGCGATCCGATTTACCGGAGCGCAGGCAGCGTGATTTTGACGGATGGTCGACCGATGAACGACATCATCGCGCACGTGGTGCGCACATGGCGGCGGGATTCGGTGGAATTTGCGCGCGCGGCGGGCGCAGCGCTGTGAACGCGATGGACGCGACGGCGGCGCGGACAAAGCAGGAGATTTTGCGCGGGCGACTCGTTGCGCTTGGTTTCGATGAAGTGCGTTTTGCGACCTTGGCCGAGCTGGGCGGCGAGCGGTTGAACGCATGGATCGCCGCCGGACAGCACGCGGATATGCACTGGATGGAGCGCACGGCGGAGAAGCGCCTGCAGCCTACGCTGGTTTTGAGCGAGGCGCGTGCGGTGATCATGCTCGGCGTAAATTACGCGAGTGACGCGGCCGGAGCGACGGTGCCGGGCGCAACGGGCGAGCCACGCGCGACGTGGGCGCGGTACGCGTTGCACGAAGATTATCACGACACGATTAAAGTCGGGCTCAACGCGGCGGGAAACGTGCTCAAGGAAATGTACGGCGCGACGCGGGAAGATTATCGCGCGTACGTGGACACGGGTCCGGTGCTCGAGCGCGGTTGGGCGGCGAAGGCGGGACTCGGTTTCATCGGTAAAAACGCGATGTTGATCTCGCGGCGGCACGGGAACTGGTTGTTTTTGGCGACGATTTTGACGCGGCAGGAATTTCTGCCCGACGCGCCCGTGCGGCAGCAGGCGACTGATTTTGCTGACACCGGGTTGTTGTGCGGCAAATGCACGCGCTGCCTCGAAGCGTGCCCGACGCAGGCGTTCGCGGCGCCGGGCGTGGTGGATGCGCGGCGGTGTGTTTCGTATCAGACGATTGAAAACAAAGGGATCATCCCGCGCGAACTGCGGGCGGGGATCGGTAACCGCATTTACGGGTGCGATGTGTGTTTGGAAGTGTGTCCGTGGAACCGGTTCGCGCAGGCAGGGCGCTCGGTGTTGCTCGTGGCGCGGCGCGAGCTAGCGGGGTTGACGGTGCGCGACGTGTTGGCGCTGACGCCGGCGCGGTTTGCGGAAGTCTTTCGTAAGACGCCGATCAAGCGCGTGAAGCTGGCGGGATTGTTGCGCAACGCATGTATCGTGGCGGGTAATTCGGGTGACGTGAGTTTGCTGGAGTCGTTGGTGCGATTGGCGGCGCATGAGTCGCCGTTGGTGCGGGCGCACGCGGTGTGGGCGGTGAGAAAATTGGGCGGTGAGCCGGCGCTCGCGAGCGCGCGTCTGGCGGAGACCGATGCGGCGGTGCTCGCTGAATACGCGGCGCCGGTGGCTACGCTTTAAACGCCGCCGACATCACGGCGACGACGCTCGCGGGCGGGCGCACGGGACGGCCGGCGAGGTCGACGAAGGCGTGGACGCTTTCGCCGGTGGCGAGGAGTTCTTCGCCGCGAAAAATTTCGTAATCGAGCCGGATGCGAAGCAGAGGTTTCTCGCGCAGATAAGTGACGATCGTGAGGATGTCGTCGTAAAGTGCGGGCCGGGCGTATTTGGCGGAAATTTCGAGGACGGGCAGACGGTAACCGTCGGTCTCAAGTTGGCGGTAGGGCAGGCCGAGTTCTTTGAGGAGTTGCGTGCGGCCGATCTCGAACCACGGGAGATAATTCGCGTGGTAGACGATGCCCATCATGTCGGTCTCGGCGTAGCGGACCGTGACTTGGGTACGCGAAGTGATCATGCGCGGTCGTCGGGCCGGAACAGGGCGACGGCGGATTTTTCCCAACGGTTTTGGCCGGCCCAATCGCGTCCCGCGGTGCCGAGGCGGTGGCGGAGCGATTCGTCGTGAATGAGTTTTTCGAAGGCGGCGGCGAGTTGGGCGGGGCGGTTGGGCGGCACGAGGAGGCCCGTGACATTATCTTGGACGGCCTCGGCGACGCCGCCGACTTCGTGGGCGACGACCGGCAGGCCGTGGGCCGCGGCTTCGAGGTAGACGAGGCCGAAGCCTTCGACGCTGTGGCCGTGGTTGATGCTCGTCATCGCGAAGATGTCGGCCCCTTCGTAAACGGTGGAGAGTTCGTGGTCGGGGATGTTGCCGAGGAAACGCACAGTGAGGTCGGGCGTCTTGGCGGCGGCGTGGCGGAGGGATTGTTCGTAGCCTTCTTTGCTTTGGCCGCCGACGACCCAATATTCGAGGCGGGCGCGATCGGCGGGCGCCAGAAGTTGGAGGGCTTCGAGGGTCAGAAGTTGGCCCTTGCGCGGGTGGAGCCGGCCGACGGTGAGGATGACGATTTTGTTTTTGGGCGCGGTGGATTTCGGCGGAACGACCGCAAAATCTGACCGCAGGGCGCCGGGCGTGAGAAAGATTTTTTCGGCCGCTTCGGGGAAATGGCTCAGGAGAAGTTCCTGGGTGTAATTGGTGAGCGTGCTGATGCGGGTCGCGTGGCGGATGAGTCGGCGGGCGAGGGCGCGCCGCAGTGGGCTTTCGGCGAATTTCAGGATTTCTGAACCGTGAAACGTGAGGACGAGTTGGCGCGGTCGAAACGCGTGGAAAAATTGCAGCAACATCATCGTCAACATCGGCCCGGGTTCGGGCAGATAAACGGTGGCGTAGCGGAGTTGGCGGCGCTCGCGGATGAGTTCGCGGGCGAGCTGTAGCTGGCACCACAGATCGTGGGTGCCCCGCAGGGACAACCGGCGCAGACGGAAAGGCCAGGACTTCTCCTCGTGCGGACGGGCGGATTGGGCCCAAACTTCGATTTTGTAGCCTAGTCCAGCCGAGGCTTTGGCGATTTCCTCGGCGAACGTTGCTATCCCTCCGCGTACGGGATAAAACTCATGAGTAATGAGATAAACGGTAGGAACGGCGTGGGCCGGGACGTTCATGCGGTGATTATATATGGCCGCGCTTCTGTGGAAGCCGCGCGACGCATCTAGGGAGTTAGGTTCCCGAGCTGGGCGTGGCAAGCGTGGCGATAGGCCTGAGTCGTTGAGGTTTTCTAATTGAAGGTGGGGATTAAATGTCGGTCGGGGTTCGCCATGGGCTGGCCGTTGAGAAATTGGGTTTACTTTCGAGCCTTCAGACCTAGAACAAACCCATAATGCCAGATGCAGCACCACCCAATCCCGGTAACGCTAAACCGTTTTTGGCCACGCCAAAACCGTTTGCTCCGGAAGACGAAGCATCGCTAAGAGAAGCACTTAAGCGTTGTTCACCCTCAGCTTTTGAGTCGGCGGTGCAATACCGTAAAACCGGTAATCCCGAGCACGTTCCGGCGGTCGTCATTGGCATCATCGAGCGCTTCGTCGAGCCCGACCTGCGCATCAAACTCAAGGATGCGGACGACGATCTGCGCCTGATCGAAGATCTCGGCATCGATTCGCTCACGATGATGGAAATCGTCATCCTCGTGGAAGACGTTTTGCAGATGTCGATCAACAACGACGAACTGCGCAACCTGCGCACGGTCGGCGATGTGAAGATGTTCATCGATTGTAAGATTCGCGGCCTCGCGTTGCCCAAGCCCACGAAGTTCCTCCCGATCGAGCAGATCGCGGCGGTGATGCCTATCCAGCCGCCCTTCTTGTTTCTCAACGAAGCCTCGGTGAGCTCCAGTGGGGCCAACGGAAAATATAAAATCTCCGGCCAAGAACTTTTCCTCCAAGGCCATTTTAAGAATAATCCCGTGATGCCCGCTTCCATCATGTTGGAAGCGTTGGGGCAACTCGCGGTGTTGTTCTTGCTTGAAGGTGCGACCCCCGAGCCCGGTAAGGTCATCAGCTCCTCGATGATCTATTTCACCGGCTGCGAAGGCGTGCGCGCGCATCGCGTCTGCCGCCCTGGCGATATTTTGACCCTCTCGATTAAGCCCAAGCGCATGAAAATGCCCTTGGCGACGTTCGAAGGTGCGATCCGCGTCGGCCAAGAAAAGGCCGCCATCGCTGAGGAAATCACGCTGACCTTCGGTTATGCCGAAGCCGTCGTACCGCCGCCCGCGCCACCTGCGGCTGAGGTCAACGGTACCGCGCCGACCAAGCCCACGACCCCGAGCGCGACGCCTCTTCGGGCCGCAGCTAGCGCCTAAAATTCGAGAATATTGCCTGTTTTCATGCTCTCCAGCGGCGGCCTGATCGGCCGCCGTTTTTTTTGCCGCTACTATTGATATAAGTGACGATGGCGGGGTAAGTCGTGTGGCTTGTCACTTGAAACGAAGGTCATCTCCCGCGTTGACCGCGCGGACTTCACCCTCGATTTTATCCCATAATCTCAACATAAGCTTGGAAGCACGGACTGGCTGACGGTCCTCGATTTCTGCGCTTCTTCACCCTGCACCACGCATGCCCAGAGTTTTTATTACCGGCCTCGGTTTCATCACCAGCATAGGCAATGATGCGGTTTCGGTCACGCAAAGCCTGCGGGAATTGCGCCACGGCCTCGAACTTTACCCGCCGTTTCAGACGCCGGAAATCCCGGTCAAGGTCGCCGCGCCCGTCCGTGGATTTAATACGGCTTCCACCGACGCGGAAGACTGGACGTTCCCGGCTGGAATTTCGATCAAGCGCGAGCTCCTACGCGGCATGTCGCCGCACGTGGTGTATGCTTGGTGCGCGATGCAACAGGCCATCGCCGACGCCAAACTGGGCGAAGCCGATGTCTCCAACGACGCGACGGGATTGTACGCCGCTTCAGGCGGTTCGCCGTACCTCATGGGTCACATGTTGGAGCGCATGCACAAACTCGGCGTCATGCGCTGCTCACCGCTCGGCATCGTCGCTTCCATCTCGGGCGCGGTGCAGTTTAATCTCGTGGCGCATTTTAAGATTAAGGGCTCTTCCTGCGGCTTTGCCTCGGCGTGCGCTTCGTCGTCGCACGCGTTGGGCTTTGCCTACGACGACCTCGTTTTGGGGCGCCAGAAACGCATGTTTGTCGTCGGCGCCGAAGACGGTAATATGGACGCGATATTGCCCTTCGCCGGCATGCGTGCTTTGTCGCTCTCGACGGACCCCGCGACGGCGTCCCGGCCCTTTGATACCGGGCGCGATGGATTTGTCGGCACCGGCGGCGGCGTCGTCCTCGTACTTGAAACCGAAGACGAAGTGCTCCGTCGCGGCGTGACCCCTTATTGCGAAGTCGTGGGCTGGGGCCAGTCCTCCGATGGCCACAACGTCGCGATCTCACATCCCGAAGGCCTTGGCCTACGGGCGGCCATGACTAACGCCCTGCGCTCGACCGGTACCGCGCCCGAAACAATCGATTACATCAACGCCCACGCCACTTCGACCCCGATCGGCGACGCCTCGGAGGCGCGGGCTTTACGCGCGATTTTTCAACCTAGCGGCGCCCGCCCTGCGATCAGTAGCACCAAGGCGCTCACTGGGCACGGCCTTTCGCTGGCCGGAGCGATGGAAAGCGGTTTTTGCGCCCTCGCGGTCCGCGACGGATTTATGCCGGGCTCCGCCCACATCAACCAACTCGACCCGGAGTGCGAAGGATTGAACATCATCCGTACTACGCTTTCGCAGCAGCCCAAATTCGCCCTCAATAACGTGAGCGGCTTCGGCGGGGCCAACGTCAGCATCGTTTTCAAGCAAGCCCGTTGAACGTGTTTTCGCCTCACGTCGTAGCACGCATCGACATCTCCTCGCGTGCGCGGCGCTAAGCCCGTTTTCTCAACTTCGCTTCATGTCCAAAATTCGCATCCTCATACTCACGTCTTCCACGGGCGGCGGACACGATGCCCGGGCCGAAGCGTTTGCCGAATGGTGTTTTCAGCTCTATCGCCACGAAGTCGATGTGCGCATCGAGCAGATGTTGGAAAAATCTTCCGTTGTGAATCGCGCGGGCGTCGGCTTCTACAACCGCATCCAAAAGGTCGCGCCTTGGTTGCACACGGCGTTCTACACTTTCGTTGAGCTGCTTTCGTACATCAACAGCCGCGATGTCACGTTTGGTCGCAGCTACTTCATCGGCGTGCTGCGCGAGTATCAACCGCACCTGATCCTGAGCGTGCATGATTGTCTGAATCGCGGCTATTTCCAATTAGCGCGCGAGACGCTCGGGGCCGATCGCGTGCGCTGCGTCACGTATTGCGGCGAGTTTTCCGGCGGCTGGGGCTACTCGCGCAACTGGATCGAGCCGTCCGTGGATTTGTATTTTTCGCGCACCCCTACGGCGCGCGATTTTGCGGTGAGGTCCGGCATCGCTCCCGAAAAATCCCGCGTGCGCGGTAATCTCATGTTGCCTCGCGCGCTCCTCGAGACCGTGAGCCTCGCAGAGCGCGGCAACTTTCGCGTCAAACGTCTCGGGCTGCGGCCGGACCTTTTTACCGTATTTCTCGCGACCGGTGGCAATGGCGCCAACCAGCACCTCGAATTGTTGCCCAAGCTGGTGAAATACGCCGACCGCGTCCAAGCCATCGTCATCTGCGGGAAAAATAAACAATCCTACAACGAACTCGTGCACTGGCGCGCGAATCACCCTGAGTTCAACTGCTACCTCGAAGGTTATTCCGAAGTCGTCCATCTGCTCATGCAGGCGAGCGACGCGATCGTGACCCGCGGCGGCACGACCACGTGCGCGAAGGCGCTGCATTTCCGCTGCCCGATTATTTTCAACGCCTTTCAAGGCATCATGCCGCAGGAAGAGCTCACGTGGAAATTTTTCCGCAACGGCGCCGCTTCCAATAAAATCGAAAACGCCGCCGACTTCGCACGCATCATCGACACGTGGATGGCCGATCCTGCGACCTACGCGCGCGTGAAAGAAAATTTCCTCAAGCTCCGCTACGATGAAGATCCGACGCTCTTGATCGACGAGATCGTGGCGCTCGCCAACGACGTCGCCCAAGCCCAGTTGCAGCGCCGCGTCTTCCCGCCGGCCAACGGCCAAGCGGCCTCCGCCTAAACGACAGAATGACTCCGGCCCGCGCAATCCGCTTGGCCGCGATGCGCCCGTCGCTCTAGTTTCGAGCTACCTTGTCCGACTCGAAGCCCGTCATCGCCTACCTGTTCACCACGTTTCCCAAAAGCACGGAGACTTTTCTCCAACGGGAAATCATCGCCATGCGCGCACACGGGGTAAACGTGCGCCTTTATTCGCTCTGGGGAGGCTTGAGTTCATTTCGCGGCCTGCCCGTCACGCGCTTCAACAAGTGGCGTCTGCTTACGCTGTTTTGGATGATCCCGTACGAAGGCTGGCGCCGACCTGAAGTCTTGAAACAGGTCCTGCACGGTCTGTTTACGCGGCGGCCACCCTCGTGGATAAATTTTTGGGAGAACATGCTGGGTGCCGGCTTCGCCTGTTTGTTTGCAGGTAGTTTCCGGAAAAATCCGCCAGCCCTTATCCACGCGGCCTGGGGCGGAGCACCGGCCACGGCGGCGTGGCTGCTCTGGCGGCTCGACGGGCATCGTTTCAGTGCGGCGGCGCATGCGTACGATATTTACGAACACGGCGGCGATTGGTGGCTCAACGACAAGCTCGCGCACGCCGCTTTCATTCACACCTCGACCGAAATGGGGCGAGCTGCCTTGGTCGCACGTGGCATCGCGGCGGATAAAATTTTACCGATCCGCCGTGGCCTTGATCGACTTCCGAAGCTGAAGCGCCTGCGCTCTTCGCGGGAACCGCTTCACCTGATTTGCGTGGCCCGCTTGGTGGAGAAAAAGGGCCTCGATCATCAGCTGCGGATTTACGCGGCGTTGCGCGCGGCGGGTGTACCGTTTCAAGCGCGTATCGTGGGCGACGGTCCGTTGCGGCCCGCGTTAGAAAAGATGGCGGGTTTGCTGGGGATCGCCGCTGATCTGACGTTTTGCGGTCATCTCCCGCAGCACGAAGTGTGGGAGCAATTTGCATGGGCCGATGTGTTGTTGCACACGGGTGTGATCGCGCCGAGTGGGGATCGTGATGGTTTGCCCAACGTGATTCCCGAGGCGATGTCGTGCGGCGTGTTGGTCGTGACCTCGCCGACTGCGGGCACGACCGAGGCGATCTCCGACGGGGTGAGTGGGATCGTGGTGCCCGAAGACGCTCCGGCCCGCTGGGTTGCGGCCTTGCGCCGGTTGGCGAGTGACGACGTCGTGGCGGAAAAATTCCGAGCAGCGGCGCGACTCTGGGTCGAAGAAAATTTTGACGCGCACAAAAACGCGGCGCGCTTGCTGCAACATTTCGAGGCGACGATCGCCTCGTCGAGGCAGTCATGATTTTTTTCGACGCCACCAAGACCGGCCGCTCCGGGCATCGTTCCGGATTGATGCGCGTGAGTGCGCGGTTGGCCGAGGAGCTGGGGTCGGCGGCGCGCGCGGTGCATTGGGCGACGTGGGATCGACGTATGGGCGCCGGCGATTGGTTTCTCACGAGCGAGTTGTTTTCCGAGGAAGAACGTCCGGGGTTGACCGAATTTCTCGCGACGTATGCGGGTCGGACGGCGGCGATTTTTCATGATGCGATCCCGCTCAAGCATCCGCACATCACGTGGCCGCAGAGTGTGGCGCGGCATCCCTCTTATTTAAAATTGCTCGCGCATTTCGGTCGCGTGTGGGCGGTCTCGGCGGCGAGTCGCGACGAGTTGCTGGGGTTTTGGCGCTGGCAGGGTTTGGCGAAAATGCCACCGGTTGACGTGCTCGCGCTCGGAGCGGATTTTAATCGCGCGGCGCGGGCGCGGCGCATGGACGGCGCGAAGCGCGTGGCGTCACTCGTGTCGGTAGGGATTTTAGAGCCGCGGAAAAATCAAATGCTGCTGCTTGATGCGGCCGAGACGTTGTGGCGCGAAGGGTTGGACTTTGAGTTGAATGTAGTCGGTCGGGTGAATCCGCATTTCGGTGCGCCGATTGTCGCGCGGGTGCGGGCGCTGGAGCCACGTTTCCGCGGGCTGCGTTATCATGCGGCGGCGGACGATGCGGCGGTCGCGGCGCTTTACGCGCGGGCGCGTGCGAGTGTGTTTCCGACGATCGCGGAAGGCTGCGGTTTGCCGTTACTCGAATCGCTGTGGCAAGGCGTGCCGTGCGTGTGCAGCGATTTGCCGGTCTTGAGGGAAAATGCGACGGCGGGCGGGTGTTGGGCCGTGGCGACGAACGATCGTGCGGCTTGGACGGACGCGCTGCGGCGGGTGTTGACGGACGACGCGCTGGTGGCGCGGTTGGAGGTCGAGGCGGCGACGCGGGCGTTGCCAGTCTGGGCCGAGGCGGCGAGTACTTTGCGGGCGGCGCTGGGCTGAAGGCTCAGAGCTTTTTGACGGCGTAGGCCATCGCGTCGGCGATCTTGTCGAGCTGTTCGTCGGTGTGCATCGCGGAGATGGCGGTGCGGATGAGGTCTTTGCCGATGGGCACCGCGGGGGCGATGGACATGACAGTGAAGACGCCTTTTTCGAGGAGAGCTTTCCAGAAAGGGTAAACGCGTTCTTTGGAGCCAAGTACGATGGGAGTGGCCGGTGTCTCGCTGCCCCACGTGTCGAGGCCGAGATTTTTCAGGATGGCGCGATATTTTTTCGTGTTGGCCCAGAGGCGCTCGTGGTGCTCGCGCTCATTCTGCATGAGCTCGAGGGAGGCTTGCGCGCAGGCGGCTTGGCTGGGGCTGAGGGCAGCGCTGAAGACCGTCTGTTTCGAGCTGGTGCGAAGATATTCGATGGCTTCGCGGGAGGCAGCGACGAAGCCGCCGGTGCTGGCCAGAGATTTGGAGAGGCTGCCGCAGATGACGTCGACTTTGTCGTTGAGGCCAAAGTGATCGACGGTGCCGCGGCCATTGCGGCCGAGAACGCCAAAACCGTGGGCATCGTCGAGGACGGTGAAGCAGCCGTGTTCTTCGGCGATTTCGGTGAGCTCAGGGAGGCGCGCGATGTGGCCTTCCATGGAATACACGCCTTCGATTACGAGGAGTTTGGGTGCGTCGCTAGAGGCTGCTGCTGCGGCAACTTCACGGAAGTCGTCCGGGCTGTTGTGCGAGAAACGCTCGACGGTGGCTCGCGAAAGCTGAATGCCTTCCCAGAGACAGGAGTGAATGTTTTTGTCGGCGAAAATGATATCACCCTTTTGGGCGAAGGCGGCGACGCTGGAGAGGCAAGAGAGGTAGCCGGCAGCGTGGACGTGGCAGGCTTCCCGGCCGAGGAAGGCGGCGAGTTTTTCTTCGAGCTCGATGTGAAAGGCGCGGGAACCGTTCGAGATGCGAGCGCCGGTGGTGGAAGTGCCCCATTTGAGAAGGGCGGCGCGGCCGGCTTCGATGACTTTGGGGTGAAACGACAACCCGAGGTAATCGTTGCTGGAAAGCATGATCATCTCTCGGCCATCCAGGCGCACCGTCGTGCCCTGCTGCGACTCCATGGCGTGGTAGTACGGGTCGTACTTTAACCGCATCTTCGTCGCGTAATCGTCGCGGAAGCGGTTCTGAACGGCTTTTTTGCTTTTGCTAAAGAATGAGAGCGCCATGTCTGAGCTCAAAACCCTGCGCGGTGAAAGCGGGTTGGCAAATGCAAAGACAGGTTAGCCAGAGGCCGTGTTTGCATCTCTGGATCGGGATCAAAATCGTGGGCGGGCGGATCGCTTAGCTTGCGGCTTTCGGCGTCGCAAGCGGTTGATAAGGCGGGAGCGGCGGTGGGGGCGGAGCCTTCGAGGGCGGAACTGGTTTCCCGTCAAACGTGCCCGGTTCCATGATTTCAACGCGTGTGCCGTCGGGGTCGAAGGTGTTGATTTGGCGTTTGCCGTTCACGCCGGTCTTCATGGCGTCGGGGGTTTTTGAGCCGGCCGGGAGCGCGCGTGTTTTGAGGAGGGCGCCGGCTTGGGCGACGTCGGCGACTTCGAGGCAGATATGGTGCTTGGTGAGCAAGCCTTCGCGCGTCGGTGGTTTGTCGTAGAGCATGAACTCGACGTAGTCAGCGCCATCCGGGACTTTGAGGTTCACCCAACTGAGCAGTTTGCCGCCACCGCCGCGCCAGATCTCGGTGAAGCCGAGGATGTCGCCGTAGAATTTCAGCGAGGCATCGAGTTGGCCGACCATAATGCCGACGTGGCTCATGCGCGTGGCGATGCGGGTATCGGGCAGAAATTTACCCTGTTCACGGCGCGTCCAACCTTCGGGCAGATACTCGACGATCTCGACCGTGTTACCGTTGGGATCTTTGATGAAATAGTTTTTATTTCCGATGCGACCGATGGCGGTTTTGGGCGGGACGGCGATGCCTTTGGACTGGAGGTAAACGCGCATCGCCTCGGCGTCGTCGGTCTCGATGGCGATGTGGTAAAGTCGGTCCGCGGCAGGAGAAACTTCCGACGCGGGAAAAAGTTCTACGCTCTGGCGATCATTGATTTTGATCCAGACGAGGCTCTCGCCAGGCGTTTTGCGTGGAATGGAAAACGGTGACTGGAAACCGAGGTAACCTTCGTAGAACGCCCGAGCCTTGGCCATGTCGGTGACGTAAAACGCCGCGTGCGCGATGCCCGTGATGCGCGGGCGACGCGGAGAATTTGCGCCGATCAGCGGCAAGGTGAGAATACTGGCGAGGATGAGAACTCGGATTTTCATGGACGGCGGGAAAGCGTGGGCAGCCACGTGGCGACATCGCGCGCGTAGTCGCGCCACGTGCGAAACGTGCGGGCTTGGGCGGCGCCAGCGAGTGCAGCGAGTTCGCTCGGCGTCGTAAGTAAACGCGCAATAGCGACCGCGAGCGCGGGCGCATCGACCTGCTCGAGCGCGATGCAACCGCCGTCGCGGGCGGCTTCACCGAGTGCGCCGCGCGCGGCGCAAATGGAGGGTTTGCCGCGCGCGAGACTTTCCAAAACCGGCAGACCAAACCCTTCGATCAATGAAGGATAAACCGTGAACGCGCAGGCCGCGTAAGCCGCAGCGAGGGTCGCGTCGTTCACGGGACCAGAATAGCGGAGCGGGCGCCCGGCGGCTTGGAGCGATTGCACGCGCGCGAGCGCGGTACGTCCCGTTTGCGGGTGAGCGAGCCCGATCAGATGCAGTTCAAAACGAGTGCCAGCGGACCAAAGCGTTTCGCACGCTTCGAGCAACGCGAGGTGGTTTTTGCGACCTTCGAGGGAGCCGACGCACAGGATGACGGGCAAGGCCGACTCAGGGGCGGTGTGCGCCGCCGCAACGGCCGAAGGCTGATCGATGCCGAGCGGAATGGTCACGACGACGGGGCGCGCTGCGGCCGGCACGCCGAGCCAATCCCAATAAGCGACCAGCGTGGCGTGGGAGTCTGCGGAATTGGCGGCGATGCCGTCGAAGGCCAGCAGTTCGCGCAAATAAGCGGGGAAACGCGCGACGGTTTTCGTGGGCGTGAGCTCGGGAAATTTGAGCGCGATGGCGTCGTGGAAAACGGCGGCGCGAGGTCCACTCGTTGCGGTGAAAAGAGCCGGCAACGTCGCCCCCACGGCGGGCGTGAACAACTCGGGTACGAGCAAGCCAGAGTGGGGCGCGAGGGCGGAAGCGTGCTGAGTAGAAGGCGCCGATGAAAACAGGCGGCGGGAATAGCCGCGGAGGCGCGCGGAGAGTGGCCACGTGGCGCCCCGTTTGCGGCTGAAGGAATCGGCGGCGAGATTATCGCGTTCCCAGGCATCGAGGGCGCGCCACGTGCGTTGGTGGGGATCGTACGTGATGGGCCGAGCGGAGTCGCCGAGTTCGCGCCAGAGCGAGCGGGCGACGCGTTGGATGCCGGTGCGGGCAGACGTGTGGCTCGTGTGCGAGAGGTCGAGGAGAAACGGGGCAGACATGGGCGGCGCTAGGGATTGGGGACGCTCAGACGCGGATCATAAAGCGCAAAGGCGAGGGCGCGAGCATCGGCGTTGGCGCTTTCGCGGATCGCGGGTGAGTCAGTCGAGAATTCGAGTCGCGTGTCGCCAGGTAGAAGCGTGAGCGGGATGCTGAAACGCGTGGTTTTTTCGCCGACTTGGCCGCGCCAAAGTTCTCTTTCGGCTGAGCGGAGGATGACGGTGCGCTGCGTGAGGCTCCGCAGGCCGAAGTCGAGTTGGGCTTGGACGGGAGCATCGGCCCACGTGCGGAGGGCGAGTAGGGAACGCCCCGAGCTCCAAGACCAAACGTGCTTTGGGGTGTGTTCCGCGCCAAACCAACCGGAGTCGATCTGGATCACTGTGGCGGCCCCGCCCGCGCGGCCCGCGAAGAGCTCGTGGGTGTTGACGGGAAAATCGCGCAACACGAGAAAGCCGGCGCCGACCCCGAGATTCCCGAGTATGAGCCACGCGAGAGCGGCGCGGGTGCGGTGGGCGAGGAGGTTGAACGCGAGCGTCAGGGGCAGCAGCACGCGCGTGCAAGCTCCAGGGTAACCTTCCCAAACGGCGGTACCGATCATCGCCATCAAAGCCGTATAGGCCGCGCCGATACGCCACCAAGCGTCGTTGAAGTGACGCCAACGGGAGACGATGAACAGCGCTTGAACAGTGAGTCCCACGACGGCAAGAAACGTGGTCCAAGCGAGGAGCGTGTCGTCGAGATAGAATAGATCCACGAGTGTGGTCGCGAATTTTTCAGCGTAGCCGGCCATGGGGAGCGTGAAATTAGCCCAGCCTGAATCAGCGGGACCGAGCCGCCAACGGATGTAGGCGAGCCAACCAAAAAGCGGGGCTGCCACGAAGGCGCACGCGCACACATTTTTAACTGAAATCCATGGACGCGTGAGCAGACCGCTGGCCCCAAGCAACGCGGTTTCGCGCGCGAGCGCTGCCGAGGCGAGCCAAGCGATAGCGGTGCGGGGGCGGGCGCGTTCGGCCGCGATCACGGCGAGCGTGAGTAAAGCCAGCATCGGCAAATCGGTGAGCGCGAGGCGCACACTGCTGAGCGCTCCGGCGGAAAAAAGCACGCCGGCCCAGGCGAGCCAGCCGCGAAAATCCGTTACGCCGAGCAAGCGCCAGAGCAGCGCAGCCATGAACAGCCACGTTGCGACATTGAGAAAAGAGTAAACGTGGACGATGGCGGCCGGTTGACCGGCGGAGAAAAACCAAGCGAAGGCCGGGGGCAGAATACGTCGTGCGCGATATGAAAAATTGTCCATCGCGCGCGGAAGTTCTGTTGAGCGCAAGGTGGGATCGTAGGCGATCTGCGCGTAGTAGAGCCCATCGTAGCCGCCGGTGTCGCGGTGGACGTAGACGGGGTACGCGCGGAAGGCGGAGATTTTTAAGTCGTCGTTGGGGGCGTCGAGTTGGATCAGCGCGGTGAGACCGTAGACGGGGTGCCAGAATTGGGCGACGAGCGTCAGAAAAAGGGCGACAGCCAAAACGGCGCTGCCGCGCAAGGTCCATCGGCGGGTGTTTGCGGTCATGGAGTTGTGGCGGGTCCGTTGTAGCGCCAGATGCTGCGCTGGGCTACGGTCGTGATTTTTTCCCAGCGTGCGGGTATGCGCTGGGTGAGGACATGATTTTCTTCGGCCTCAGTGGTGATCAGATGCAGCGGGCGATCGGACCGCGTGAGGTGCGCGGCGTGTTGGGTGAATTCGGCAGTGCTCATTTGGTCCCAACGTAAAATCGGGAACGACGTGTAATAATAGAGCGCGCCGCTATCATTGTTGGTGAGCAAGACGGTGTTCGCAGGGAGATGATCGTGCGACCACTGGCCGATTTCGGCGTAGGCTTGCTCATAAGTTTTACTAAGCAGCGTATGAAACTCGCGCGTCCAAAACACCGACAACCCTATGGCCCAAATCGCGAGTAAAGCAGACGCCATCCGCACGGTGCGCGAGTGGAGCGCTAAAAAATAATCCAGCGTAAAAAGCGCCGACAGAATCAGAGCGGGTACCGCAGGCAGAATAAAGCGGAGGCACCACCACGTTTGCCCGGACACCTCGTAATACGCGTAAAAAATCACGGGCGTGAAAAACCAAAGCGCGAGCGCGATCCGGTTACGCAGACTGGCGCGGCTAAAGCCAAAGCTGATGAACCCAAAAAAAAGGCCAAGTCCGGGCAGCAATAACCCGAGCCATTTTCCAAAGTGCAGTAGTGTCGGTCCGAAGTAAGCGATGTCGAAGGCCTCGAAGATCGAGCCGTACCCCATGCGCCACGGTGAACCGAAGAGGTGCGCGTTGGTGGCCAGGAGAAGAAGCGCGCCCGGCAATCCGCCAATAACAGCGGTGATGAACGGACGCCAACCGACACTCAGTAACGCGGCAATGGCGGGTGAAATCAGCACGTTCGTCGGACGAGCAAAAATCGCGATCGAAAGGGCGACGCCCGTGGCGACGGCCCAGCGCGGTGAGCCTCGAGCACGGAGCGCGGCGTAAATCGCGGCAAGCACCCACGTGGTGGCGAGGACGTCGCTGAGCGGTTGGATCGCGATAAAAATCGTAACCGGGAAAACGCCCAGCATCACCGCGCCTGCGGCGGCGAGGGGCCACGCGATCGCCCATTCGCGAGCGATGGCGTACATCAAAACGATCGCGGCTAAGGCAGCCCCGACACCCACCAGTAGCGGCCCGATCGTCCAACCGAACAACGTGCTGGCGATCGCGAGGTGCGTGGGCAGGCCGAGCGGATACGTTGGCACGAGCCTTTGGCGGGCCGGTTCGGCGATGAAGCCGAGCGGTTGAAACTGCGTGGCCGAGCTCGCCGTGAGTCCGGAGAAATCACGCATCGGCGCCGTGATTTGGCCTCGCGCGAGCAATCGGGCGGCGTTGAGATAACCGGAAGAATCGGAGCCGCCGGCGACGGGCGTAAAATACGCGCCCAGAAAACAGCTGTAAACTAACAGCGCGACGACGGCCAGCCACGCAAACCAGCGTGGGGCTGCAGAAGGACTGGGGTTCGGATTTGACATGCCGGAAGGTGGTTTTGTGATGCGACAGATTGTTTACGAACCGGACAACCCTTAAGCGCGCGGCGCAGCGCATCTCGCACGCATGAAAAGGGCCTTGATAGCGGTATGGCGCTGGCGTTTTCGGTTCGCTTACTTGGTTTTGGCGCTGACGTTTTTGGGCTTGGTGGCGCGTTTCCATGTTCCCGGTTCGGGTTTTACGAGTTTGCTGTCGATCGGGGCCAAGTCAGACGAGCGGGCGGTCCCGCGATTGCGGGCGGTGCCCCATTACACGATCGAAGATTCTTGGGGCTACGACGGGACGTATTACGTCCAACTCGCGTTGCATCCGTGGCTAGATGAACCCGAGCAACTCAAGCAGTCCATTGATAACCCCTCTTATCGGGCGCGGCGGATTTTGCCGAGTTGGGTCGCTTGGACTCTGGGTCTTGGGCGGGCGCACTGGATCGTGCAGATTTTCGCGCTATTAAATGTTGGTGTATGGCTCGCCCTCGCGTGGGTGCTATTGCGCTGGTTGCCGCCGGACAATGCGGGGAATCTGCTGCGCTGGGCGGGCATTTTATTTTCCCACGGCATGTGCATGAGTGTGCGTAATTCGCTCGCGGATGCGCCAGGTCTTTTGCTGGTGGCCTTGATGGTCGTGTCGCTTGAGCGAGGCCGAAAACCCAGTGCCGTCGTCGCGCTCGGGGCGGCGCTTTTGACGAAAGAGACGAGCTTGCTCGCAGGCACAGCGTTGATCCCGTCACGCGGCAGCGTCTGGCGGGCGTGGGCCGTGGCAGCGAGTTGGGGCGCGCTGGCGATCTTACCCTTTGCCGCGTGGCTGGGTTATGTGCGCTGGCATCTTGGCGCCAATCACGACGCCGGTCTGGGAAATTTTACGCTGCCCTTGGTTGGGTTGGGTGAGAAGCTTGCGACCGTTGTGAGCGAATTATTCGCTGGGAATATCGAACCTCAGGTCGTGGGTAATGTGCTCGTGCTGGTGGCCTTGGTGACGCAGGCGGCGTTTTTTTTGCTGCACCGTGAGCCGAGAAAAATGTGGTGGCGCATCGGGGCGAGTTTCGCGGTGCTGATGCTCTTCATCGCGCAGCCGGTGTGGGAAGGTTATCCAGGCGCAGCGACGCGCGTGCTGCTGCCGATGATGCTCGCGTTTAACCTGCTCGTACCACGTGGGCGCCGGTGGTTGGCGGTGTTGGCGCTCGGTAACCTCTCGGCGATTGTTGGGGTGAACGAATTTAATGCGCCCCCGCATGAAAATTTTGTGGTCAGCGGTGAACGTGCGGTGCGCACCCAGATAAAATGGGAGCGTGGGGTGGGTTGGTATGGGGCGGAAGGCGATGGCCGCCGGCAGTGGCGTTGGAGCAGCGGTCCGGGGCGGTTGCGGCTGACCAATACCTCGAAAGAATCCGTGACGGTGCGGCTCAGCGGCGAAGTTGCCGCGTTGAAACCTATGCGCGTAACGATCCGTGCGGGCGATGTCGCACTTTGGAAGGGCGCGGTGGCGGTGAAGCGTGAGGCTTTTGAGACGGCCTTGTTTTCGATTCCGGCTAACGCGGCGCAGGAAATTGAATTTAGCGCCGATGCTTCTGGCGTGCAGCACGCGAACGGCGATGAACGCGTGCTGGCGTTTGCGGTGTACGATGTGGACATCGCAGTTGCGCGGGCGGGTCCGGCCGCCAAACCTGAAGGCTCAAAATGAAGGCTTGGGATAATTTTCTGCGCAGATTCAAACTGGTGCGTCGGTTGGAAATTCGCGTACACGAACTCGAAGGCGACAAAGCCGATCTACGGCGTGACGTAGCTGATTTGGAAAAGGCCAACGCGCGTCTCGTGGCCGAAGCGGCCGAGCGCGACTGGGTGTTTCCGCCCGGGCATTTTTATTCGCCGCAGACTTCTCGCGCCGAGGTGGCGGAGGCGTTTGCGCGCGGCGGATTTGGTCCGCCGTTTCCCGGCGTCGATGTGAATGAAGCGGGGCAAATCGCGCTCTTGAAAACGTTGGCGGAGTTTTACGCGGAGCAGCCGTTCCCAGAGCAACCCGTAGCGGGACGACGTTATCATTTGGATAATCCCTCCTATGGGCATTTCGACGGGATCATGTTGTATCTGATGCTGCGTCACGCGGGCGCGCGGCGGGTGATCGAAGTGGGCTCGGGCTTCAGTTCCGCGGCGATGTTGGACTTGAATGAATTTACTTGGGACGGGCGGATGCAGCTCACGTTTATCGACCCCGACATGAGTCGCCTACGGAAATTGTTAAAGCCCGACGATCAGGCGCGCGTGACTTTGATTGAGCAGAAGGTGCAGGACGTGCCGACTAGCGTGTTTTCCGCTTTGGAGTCGGGTGACGTGCTGTTTATTGATTCGTCGCACGTCAGTAAACTCGGCAGCGATGTGAACCGACTTTTCTTCGACGTGTTGCCGGTGCTTAAGCCGGGTGTGTTCGTGCACATCCACGATGTGACGGGCAATTTGGATTATCCGCGGGACTGGTTTGAACAAGGGCGCGCGTGGAATGAGCAGTATTTGTTGAGGGCGTTTTTGATGTATAACCGCGCGTGGCGCGTGGAGATGTTCACGAGTTGGATTTACAACGTGCAGAATGGGTTTTTGCGCGAGCGCATGCCTTTGTGCGCGGGTGGCGGTGGTGGCCAAATTTGGCTGAGAAAAACAGGCGAATAAGCCGCTTGGTAAAAATCACACGGAGCCCGATTTATCTTTAGCGCGAGTCCGAAGGGAGCAGTCGAAAAAATTTCACGCCGGGGGTTTCGCCGATCTGCTCCCAGCGAGCTTCGGGGAAGGCGGATTGCGCGGCGGAAATTTCGGGGATAAAGAGCGCGGCGTAGATCTCGCGCGGGGCTTTGGCGGCGGCGGCGCGCAGTTGGGGTAGGTGATGAGGCGGAAGAATGTCCCAGCGCACGAGATTGAGATCGTTATAATAATGTGCGGCGCCGCTGAGTTGCGCCGTGAGTAAGACGGAGCCCGGCGCGATATGAGTTTCCAGCCAACTCGTAGCGACACGATAGGCGCGTTCTTGGTCGCGGATACCGGTGACGCGGAGCTGATTTGCAAGTAGCACTTGCGCGCTGAGGCCGAGTACGAGCATCCACCAAGGCGGCGAGGGGCGCCATAGTTGCGCGACGAGAAGTCCGGCTAGAATGACCGCCGGAAATCCCGGCAATAAAAAACGCACTTCAGACCAGATCGAACCCGCGCAAAAATACGACACGTAGAAAATGACTAGAACCCCGATCCATGTCGCGAGCATTAAGATCGTGCGCGGCGGAGTGAATGTTGGCCGGCGCCAAGGCAGAAAGACGGCAGCGCAGGTGAGCGGCAGGGAAACCAACAGCGGAACCCAGCACGTAAAATGGGCCAGGTTGCTGATGATAAATCTCGAGTGAAAGGCAGTACTGACGTCTCCGTAGCCGGTGGTAAACGCGGAACCGTAGGCTTGGGTGTTGTAATAAAAAAACCACGCCACTCCGGGCGCGCTGCCCAACGCGGCGGCGAGCCAGCGACGTCCTGCAAAGGGCAGCGCTAGGCTCAACGGCAGGGCGATTAACACGCTCGTCGGCCGCACGAGTACCGCGATGGCTAACGCTGCACCCGCGGCTATCGCCCAAGGTCCGTGTTGGCGTGATTTCAGCGCGCATAAAATCGCCGCGAGTGACCACGTGAGCGCGACGGCGTCGCTTAACGGTTGCAGCGATTGAAAAATAAAGAGCGGGCTAGCCCAAAGAAAAGCGACGCCGCTTAGAGCCCAAGCTCGGGAAAGTGCCAAGTGGCGCGCCAACGCGTACAGGAGCGCGGCGGCAGCGAGGACGTTGAGGACGTTGACGAGGCGCGCGGCTTTTTCCCAACCGACAATCGGCGAGGCAAGCACCAGATGGAGCGGCAGACCTGTTGGGTACGTGGGCGCCATGCGCGGTGTCAGATGTTTAGCTGTAAAACCTAGCGGTTCTTGCCAATAATAATGCCAGTCGGGCGGCGCGAGTTGCGGCAGCGAATTTACGGGCGCGTCAAACTCTCCTTGAGCGAGTAGACGGGCGCTGTTCAGGTAGCCTGAAGAATCTGAGCCGGCGGCGAAGGGTGAGCCTTCAAAATAAATGAAGGCCGCATAACCGAGCGCTGCCAGCACGACGAGAAGCCGCGGAAACGAGCGCGGCGCCGTCAGAAAAGTTAACCCTCGGGTGACCATTGCCAAAAAGTGACGTGACGTACGGCGCCAATTTTTTGCCAACGTCCCGGCAGGCGCGGGGCAAGAGCTGCTTCGACCTCATGGGGGAAAAGAGCAGCCACTATCGGACGTTTTCCGGCGACCGCAGTAAGACGGGCGAATTTTTCGGGATTTAAGCTATCCCACCGCACCAACGAAAAATCAGTGTAATAAATCAACGCGCCACTGGTTTGTTCGGTGAGGATGATCGCATCCGCCGGCAGATGTGCGCGAGCCCACGTGCTCGATTCCGGATACACGGATTCACCAAAGCCGATGAGGTGAGCGTTGAGTCGATGATGCCAAACTGCGGCGTGGATGAGGATAACTAAAATGGCGGCGATGCCGCAGCTTCGGGCTACAAGCGGGCTCGGCATTCTTGGGGCCAAGTGACGAACCCATAGTTCCCGCAGGACCCACAACCCTCCGATGATAATCGCAGGAAACGTCGGCAGCAGAAAACGCAGATACCACCACCATTCATGCGTATGCCAGTAGCCCGCGTATAACGCCAGAAGCGGCACCGTCCACGCGATCAAGACCCACGCAAAACGCGTTCGGCGTTCGACCCACGGGAGCACCACCGCGAGGATGCCGACCGGCGTGAGTAACACCGGCAGCCATCGCACATAATGCGCGAGCGTGGCGGGCACGATCCCGAGGGAAAATTTTGACCCAAGATCGTCGCCGTAACCGGAGGCGAACGGGTTGCCGTAGGCGGCCGAGTTATAAAACAACTGCACGAGCGCGCCGGGAAACCCACCGAGTCCAAGTAGTAACCAACGTCGCCCATCCAGCCCGAGGCACACCGCGATCGGCAAGATGAGCATGAAGTTGGTCGGGCGAATCAACACCCCGAGTGCGAAACCCGCGCCGGCGGCGAGCGCCCAACTTCTGCGCGAGCGGCTGCGCCAAGCGCACCCAATCGCGACAAGCGCGACCGTCGTAGCGGGAATGTCGCTCATGAGCTGAACGGACATAAACGTCGTGAGCGGACACGTCGCGAACAACAGCGCCCCACCGGCAGTCCAGCCCGGCGCCAAGCCCGCGGCGCGCCCGAGCGGAATCATCAACGCGGCTGCGAGCAAGGCGCTGACCACCATCACGAGTGGTGGGGCGAGTTCCCATCCGACAATTTTGGCCGCGGCGATGAGCACCAAGGGCAAACCGATCGGATACGTCGGGGCCATCTGGGCGTCGGGCATCGGTCGAAAGCCGAGCGGGATGAACGTGAACGAGTCGAATTGGGCCGCGTCGATTCCCGGCGGAATGCGCTGCGGGGTGGCCGTCTGACCCGCGGCGAGCAGGCGGGCGTTATTGAGATAACCCGAGGAATCTGAGCCCCCGGCTTGAGCACCCACGTGACGAATTAAAAAAAACGCATAAACAACAAATCCGCATAAAAAGAGTGTGCGCCACCACGTCGAGTGGTGCGCAGGTAAAGCATTTGCGGCGGCGGTCGGAGAATCCATTCTTGCGTTGAGTGCGGGTAGACTTTGGCGTCTGAACTCTTCGTGGCCAGACTGATCCCATTTTATCAACGCAACGCATCCTGGTTTTTGCGTTTTGCCTATGCCGCCACCGTGGCATTGTTCGTGTGGATCTGCGCGCAATTTTATGTGCCGGGCAAGGGCTTCACTTATCTGGTGATGTTTGGCGGTAAAGTCAGTGAGCGCTACGTCCCAGCGCTCAAGGCGATCAACCACTACGAGGAGCCCGACTCGACCGGTTACGATGCCCAATATTATGCGCAAATCGCGATGCGGCCGTGGTTGAGCAATCGGGCGCTGGGGGCGGCCGTGGATTCGTTGCCGTATCGGGCGCGGCGGATTTTATTTTGTTGGACTGCGTATGGCCTCGCGGGCGGAGATCCGGCGTGGGCCCTGCACATTTACGCTGTGCAGAATATCGTGTGCTGGTTTCTGCTCGCGGCCCTATTGCTGTACTGGTTTCCGCCGACACTCTGGGGGAATTTTTTCCGTTGGTTTGGGGTGATGTTTTCTTTTGGGCTTTGTTTCAGCGTGCGGGGATCGCTGGTCGACGGGCCCAGTCTCTTGTTGATCGCCGTGGGAATGATTTTGGCGGAGCGCGGGCGCTCGTGGTGGGCGGCTGGCGTGTTGGGACTAGCGGGACTCGGCAAGGAAACTAACATCATCGCGGGAGCAACGTTTGCACCGGCGAATGCGCGCGATCGGCGCGGTTGGTTGCGCGCGATCGCGCAGGGCTTGGTGGTGGTCGCGCCGTTGGCGGTATGGATGGTGATTTTAAAATTATGGCTTGGTAACGGCGGCGATGCGGGCGCGCGGAATTTTTCTCTGCCGTTGGTCGGTTATTTTAACAAGTGGGTGGAGACGTGGGCGGTGTTTAAGACCGACGACGCGGGCTCCATCGGATTATGGAGCGCGCTGATGTTGGTGGCGCTCACGGCGCAGTGTTTGTTTTTCGTGCTGCGGCCGCGCTGGAGCGAGGCTTGGTGGCGGGCCGGAATCGGTTATGCGATGTTGTTGGTGGTATTGGGCGATGCCGTCTGGGAAGGTTACCCGGGGGCAGCTTCGCGCGTGCTGCTGCCGATGACGCTCGCGTTTAACATTCTCGTGCCGCGCGGGCGGGCTTGGTGGGTTTTATTGCTGCTCGGAAATCTTACGGTGTTTTTCTCGAGCGAAACGCTCAAGCCGCCGGGGCGCGAAAGTTTCCGCCTCGAAGGCCCGCGGGCCTTGCGCATGGTCGAGTCGACGGGCCGCACGATCGAAGCGATCTTCAAAGACGAAGAATGGTATCTGCCCGAGCGCTCGCGTTTTGATTATTGGCGCTGGAGTCGGGGCGCCGCCGAGGTGGTGCTCCGCAATCCCCATCCGTTTCCGATTCAGGTCGATATCGCCTTCGACCTGAAGAGCAGTGACGAGCGCAAGGTGAACGTGCGTGCCGAGGGCGCTGGTGGTGCCGTGCTGTGGGCGGGCGAAACCGTGCATACCTTGCGCGGCGTGGCGCTCAACGGTGTGCTCTTGCCGCCCGGTGATACCGTGTGGCGATTCGACACCGATAAGGCGGCTCAATTCCCGAGCAACGGCGACCCGCGCAAAGTGGCGTTTAGCCTGCGCAATCTAGAAATCCGCGTGGTCGGGAAGGTGCCCGAGCTCGCGCCGATCCCCGTCAAAAAATAATCGCGCTTAGAAGCCGGCGATCGCTTCGAGCCGACGCCGGTAACGCGCGCCGATGACGGCCGGCGAAAATTTTTCGGTGATCGTCGCACGCGCGGCCGCACCGAGACGTCCGCAAAGGCCGCGGTCGGCGAAAAGCGTGCGCATGTGCGCGGCGGCGTGCGCGATGTCGGGATCGGCCCACGTTTGGCCTTTGGCGTAAGGGCCGTGATTAGACGTGAGCGTGATCAACGGCGCGCGCACCGGGCAGCCGTTGTTGATGTTAACGAATTCCGCCGTGCCCGACCAATCGGTGGAGATGACAGGTTTGCCGAGCGCCATGCATTCAGCGACGGCGAGCCCGAAGCCTTCGGAGCGGTGCAAAGAAACAAACACGTCGCACGCGGCTTCGAGGGCGTAGATGTCGGCGCGCGAGAGCGTTTCGGTGATGAAATGGATGCCGGGGATGCGGGCGGCGTCGGCTTGCAGGCGGGCGAAATCAGCTTCGTTGCCGGCGAGATTCTGGACTTTAACGACCAAGTTGGCCGAGGCCGCAGGCAGGCCGGATTCGCGGAAGGCGGCGAGGGCGGCGCGCGGGTTTTTGCGCTCGGCGTAGGAATTGAGATCGAAAAGCGTGAGAAACAAAAACGGTGTTGCGGGCAGGTCCAGCCGCGCGCGGAGCGCGGCGGTGTCTGCGGTAGGCGCGGCGACGCTGATCGCGTGGGGGAACGTGAGCACGGGCAGCGGAGATTTTTCGGCGATGGCGGCGCGGGCGAAATCACTGGGGCACCAAATCTCGTCGTAGTAATCGAAGGACGGCACCCAGTCGTCGGGAAACTCGGGCAGTTCCCAAGCGAAATAAGCGATGTTGTATTTGCCGGCGCGAAAATCTTTCCCGTGGTGATGATCGAGATCGCGCGAGGCTGGCGGGTCGACGTGGATGATGTTAACGTCGTGAGGATTTTCGTCGGTGAGGCGGGCGGCGTAGGTGAGATCGCCCAGGCGGTTTTTGCAGTTGAGCTTGAGCGGCACGAGCGCGGCGGGAATGTCGGCGGCATCGGCGGCGCGGACCATGCAGCGGGCGGATTCGCCGAGGCCGAGATCGGCGGTTAGGAAGCCGGCGATGTTGAGCCCGAGGTGCGCGTGTCGCCGGGCGAACTCAGCGCGGAACGGCGCGTGGCGGCGCGAGAAATCGTAGATCAACTCAGCGGGCGCGGCCGGCATGGCGTTGGTGGTGAGCGCAGTGAGGCGGAGGGCGCGGTTTTTATTTTGAGCGCGGAAGCGTTGTAATGGGCTGAGGCCGGACACGCGGGCGAGCCAAGCGAGAGCGTTGGTGAGCGCGGTGCCACCGAGGCGGAGCGTGAGAGTGAAACCCGCCGTGGGCGCAGGGGCCGGAAGCGGGACGATGATTTCCCACGGACCGGGCGCGAAGTTGCTGAGCGCGCTGACGAGCGAGCCGTTGAGAAAAACCGAGAGCGAGGGTGGATTTTTTTCGAGGCCGTGGGCGGCGGGGTGCGGGCGGTACTCGCCGCGGAGGGTGAGGCGGGTGATGCCGTCGAGCGGGGGCAGTCGGAGTTGCGCGGTTTCGCGAATCCAAGCGGAATCAGTCGCGTAGTCGTCGAAGAAAATGCCGTTGTAGTGCGTAAAGCGCCGGGCGAAGGCGCCGCCAAAAGGGGGCGTGCGGGAAGCGGTGGGCATCAGGTGAAAACGGCTAGGGCCGTTGTGGCTAACAAAGCTAACGGACGGTGGCGTTGGCAAAGCTTTCTGCAGGGGTTTATTAAACGGAAACCGCCCCAGCCCGCTTCATGGCTTAAAGCGTCGTGTGCTTTTAGGCCTTATTGGGACTATGTGCTCATGCGCGAGCCGAGATCATTGCTGGATTTTTGACGCCGGGATAAGGTGCGGGGCGGCGAGGGAAAAAAGTCCGCCAAATAAGCTCCAGAAAATCGTGCTCAACCAGACCAGCAGCGCCAGCAACAGACCTTGCTCCTGCGCGGCTGGGGTTGCGAGGGCACCCAAGGCGGTCAGCGTAGCAAGGAGGGCGCCTTCGCGGATGCCATGGCCGCCCACACTGATGGGCAAAATGGTCGAAGCGTACGCGACCGACATAGCGAGCGTAACGTCGATAAAATGCAGCGGCAGATTGACGGCTTGGGCGAGTAACCAAACGGCCACGAAATCGAGGAGCCAGATCGCATAGCTTGCCGCCAATGCGGTGAGCAGGGTCAGGGGCTTCGACTGTAGGTGCGCGAGGATGGAGGTCAGTGTGGCCGTGTGCGTTTCACCGATTCGTCGTGCGAGCCATGCTGGCGGGCGGCGGCAGAAAACGAATCCGGTGACCACGCCCAGAAAACTGAGCGTGGTGCAGAAATAAAGCAGTTGGCGGAATTCTGGGTGGTGCGCCAAGGCATCGAGCTGGAGCACGAGGGCGACGGCGGCTATACTGAGCAGCACGATCAGACCGAGGATGCGGTCGAGCAAGGTCGCGGCGAGCCCGGCCGCTTTGTATTCGGGCGCGTCTCGGCACACGTAGTACGTGCGGGCGGTGTCGCCCCCCAGGCCGCCCAGTAAAAACGCGTTGTAGAAATTACCGATCCACGTGACCGCGTGAGCCCAAGGCAGCGAGAGCGCGAGGCCTTGGGCACGCAGCAGCAGCCACCAGCGCCAAGCGTGCAGAGGAAACGTAACGCCAGCGACGAGCGTGCCCAAAATAACCGGACCGACGGCCCATTGTCCGCGGAGTTGACCGATCGCTTTCCAGTCGAGTTGCCCAAACAAGACGGCGATCAACAGCGTCGAAAAAATATAACGCGAAGCGCGACCCAGCGGGGTGTCGAGGGAGTCAAAAAGACGACGCATGAATGGACGGGGAGAGAGCACGATCGTACTGGCGGGCGGCAATGTTTAATGTTGCGGGCGGACGGGGCCCGCGCCCAATCAGCTTTCGCGCATGAACGCCGATGAATATCTGAAACTCGCTGAGGTTGAAGACCGAATGTGGTATTTTTGGTCGCTGCATCGGCATGTCGTGCGCGGGTTGACGCGAGCGGGGCTACGTTCCGATGCGCAGGTGCTCGATGCGGGTTGCGGGACGGGCGGCATGATTTTGCGGTTGCGGCAGGAGCAGCCGGGTTGGCGTTGGAGCGGAATCGATTTTATGGCGATCGCCTGCGAATGGGCGCGGCAACGTTGCGGACCGGCGACGGATATTCGTGAGGCCAGTGTGACTGCGCTGCCGTTCGCCGATGCGAGTTTTGATGCTGTGGTTTCGGCGGATGTGATTTGCCAGGTGGAGAATCCAGCGGTGGCGCTGAAGGAGTTTTATCGTGTGTTGAAGCCGGGCGGGATTGTCGTGATCAATGTGCCCGCCTACATGTGGATGTGGTCGTACCATGATGATTCGTGTCAGACCAAGCATCGCTACACGCGGCCTGAGCTGGAGGCGTTGTGCCGTGGGGCGGGGATGGTGGAGTGTTGGAGTACGCATTTGAATGCACTCCCGTTTCCGCTGTTGTGGGCCAAGCGTAAATGGTTGCGCACGGCAAAAGACACGAGCGACATGAAGGCTTATCCTGCGCTGGTAGATTGGGTATTTCGTGCGCTGGTTTCGCCCGAACATCTGTGGATGCGGGCGGGCGGACGTTGGGCGTGGGGTTCCTCGGTGTTTGCGGTGGCGCGTAAGCCCAACGCAGGGTTTTAATCGGGGCGGATATGATTCATTTTTTCGTCGCCTTCGCGGTCCTCGCTCACGTGGTTTTCTGGGGCGCGGGTTTGGCGGTCTGGGTGATGCCGTGGCGTTGGCGGAAATTTTGGCCGGTGCTGGTGGTGCCGGCGGGGTTGGCCTTACAATCGGCGGTGGTCTGGGCCGGAGCGTTGGCTGGGCTCAAGGGCACCAATAGTTATGCGTTGGGAAGTGAGGTGTTGCCGTTGGGATTGCTCCTGCTCGCGGGGCGTCGCGTAAATGGGCGTGCGGCGTGGCTGGATGTGCAACGGTTCACGTGGATCTGGGGCGTTGTTTTCGTGGTGTTGGGGGTGTTGGTGATGCCTTTGGCTTGGGTCTCAAAAGGTCTGACGACGTTTTCTTTGGGGAGTTGCGATGCCGGCGACTACGCGGCGGGCGCGCGGGTCTTGCAGGAATTCGCGAAGGATGATCGCAGTGGATTTTTGGGGCTAAAGGAAGTGGTCAGCGTGCAGTCGGTAGATAATTTTTTTGATTATTGGACGCGGTTGAATCATTTCACGCCGTCGGCGTTGATTGCTTTTAATGGTTCGGTTTTAGGCTGCCAGCCGCACGAGCTGACGAGCCTTTTCACGATGGTGTTATTGGCGGGATCGGTGCCGGTGGTGTTTTGGATGGCGCGGGCTTTGTTAGGTTTTGGTGGGCGGGAGAGTGTGGTAATCGCGGCGCTTTATGGGCTGAGTCCGTTGACTTGGTACGCGGTGGGGCATGTCGCTCCGGGGCAATTGCTGGCGGCGATGGCGGTGGGTTTGATCACGTGGTCGGGTGTGGCGTTGTGGCGGGCGCGTTTGACGTGGCTGAACGCGGCACGTTTCGCCGGCGTCTTGGTGGTGGGTTATTGGATTTTATTAGGCAGTTATAATTTTATTATCGTGATCGTTCTGGTGCCGGCCGTGGCCTACGTGGCCGGCAGGATGTGTTGGAACCGATCGTGGGCGCGCGGTGGCCGGTGGCTCGCGGCGATGCTCGTGCCATTGGTCGCTTGCGGGGTGATTTTTTTCGGGCGGGTCGCGGGATTGATCGAGCGCTTTCAACTGCTGCGTACGTATGATTTTGGATGGAAAATTCCTGCGTTGGGCCCGGACGGTTGGTTGGGGTTGGTCAGCGGGCCGGAATTGGAGCCTTGGCGTGCTGCGGGGTTGAATGCGGTGCTGGCCGGATGCGTGATACTGCTTTGGATATGGGTGGGCTGGCGGTCCTGGCGGCAACGTCGGGCCAAGGCCTGGACCGCCCTCGCGATGACGTTGCCGGTCCTGGTGGGCTACGTGTTTTTGCAATGGCGCGGAGCCGTTTTTGGTACCAACGCGAGCTACGATGCGTACAAATTATTTTCGGTGTTTTATCCGGTGATGTTGCCGTCGTTTTGTGGCTGGGTGGCGTTGCGCTGGAGTGGTAAGCCCCGCGATAAACGTAGCGTGGTCGCCGTGATACTTCTCGTGGTTACGGGCAATCTGATCGGCACGAGTATGGTGTTTTCGCGCTTGAGCACGGCGCCGTTGATCGTGGATGGAGAACTGCGTCAGCTGCGGAAACTGGAGGCGCGCGCGGAGGTGACGTCGTTGAACTTGCTCGTGCCTGACATGTGGTCGCGGCTTTGGGCTCATGCGCTTTTGCTCAAAAAGCCGCAGTATTTCGAAACGCACACGTATGAAGGCCGGCTCAACACGCCTTTGCGCGGCGCTTGGGATTTGAATGGCGGGTTGATCTCACTGCGACTGCCCGACGGCGGGAGTGAACGCCTCGGTGCGCATTTCTCGATCGCGAATACGGCGCATCCTTATTTCCTGCGCGTGAGATTGGGCGAGGGGTGGTATGCGCTGGAGCAGTTGGCGCGCTCACCGGTCCGTTGGAATTGGACGCGAGGCGATGCGACGTTGCGTGTAGATAATCCGCAGGCCCGACCTCTTCGCGTGGTTGCGCACTTTAATGCGCGTTGCGAGGAGCCGCGGGAGTTGCAGTTCTGGCTTAATGGCCAGCTGATGCGCACGGTGCAACTGACGGAAAATTTGGACGTGGTGCGTGTCCCTGAATTCGCAGTGCCAGCGGGAGCGAGTGTGCTGGAGTTGCGCTTGAGCCCGGCACGTCCCCGGCCCGTGCCCGCGCAGGGACGTCCGCTCGGTTTAGCGCTCTATGGGTTGGAAATTGAAGTGAAACGCGACACGGATGCGCCTAAGGCGTGAGCCTGCGCGGGTCATGGAGTGGCTTGGGATGGATAAATAAATTTGCGCGCAGGAGGGTGGGAGCTGTTGGCTAGTGGGCGATGGCTGAATCTAAATTTCTCGCGCGCTCGTTTGCGGGACGTCGTGTGCTCATCACGGGCGGCATGGGGTTCATCGGTTCCAACCTCGCTCGGGCCTTAGTCGCGCTCGGCGCCAAAGTCACGGTGGTCGATGCGATGATCCCCGAATACGGAGGCAATCGGCGCAACCTGGCTGGTCTGGCGGGAAAAATCAGCATCCATCGCACCGATGTGCGGGAGCACGCGAAGCTCGCACGACTCGTGCGCGGGCAAGAATTTTTATTTAATCTCGCCGGGCAAACCAGCCACATGGATTCGATGACGGATCCGGAGACGGATCTTGAAATCAACTGTCGGGCTCAGCTCGCGTTACTCGAGGCCTGTCGAAAAAATAATCCTGCGGTGCGCATCGTGTTCGCGAGCACGCGCCAGATTTACGGCAAGCCCGATTACCTGCCCGTCGATGAACGCCACCCCGTGCGCCCCGTGGACGTGAACGGCATCAACAAGGCCGCGGGCGAGGCGTTTCACATGCTCTATGCGCGCGTGCATGGGCTGCGGGCGACGGCGTTGCGGCTGACGAATACGATCGGCCCCAGAATGCGCGTGAAGGATGCGCGGCAGACCTTTGTCGGCGTGTGGGTGCGCCAGTTGATCGAAGGCGACGCGATCGAAGTCTGGGGCGGCGAACAGCAGCGCGACTTTACTTACGTGGATGACGCCGTTGAGGCGTTCTTGCTCGCTGCGACGAAGGACGAGGCCGTCGGTGAAGTTTTTAATCTCGGCGGACCGCCGCCGGTGACGTTGCAGCGCCTCGCCGAGTTGATGGTCGAAGTGAATCAAGGCGGCGCGTTTGCCGTGCGCACGTTTCCTGCGGAGCGGAAGAAAATCGACATCGGCGATTACTATGCGGATGACCGAAAAATCGGCCGAATGCTCGGCTGGAAACCCCGGACAGACCTGCGCGCGGCTTTGACAAAAACGCTCGCGTACTATCGCAAGGAGTTGCCCCATTACCTATGAAACTCGCGCTTAGTTTTGTGATTCCGCTCTACCACAGCGCCGAAACCATCGGCCCGCTGGTGAAACGGATCGAAGCGCTCACGATCGAGGGCGGCCATGAAATCGTGTTGGTCAACGACGGCAGCCGCGACGGCACCGCAGAGGTGTGCCGCCGGCTCGTGGCGGAGGCGCAGGTGCCGATCATTTATGTGGAGCACGCGCGCAACTACGGCGAACACAACGCCGTCTTGAGCGGCTGGCGGCAGGCGCGCGGCGAACACATCGTGAATCTCGACGACGATGGCCAAAATCCGCCCGATGAAGCAGTGCGGATGTGGGCCCACGCGAAGACCACGGGTCTCGATGTCGTGTTCGGACATTACGCCGTGAAGCAGCATTCGGCGTGGCGCAATCTGGGGAGTTGGTTCACGAATCGCATGACCGATTGGGCGCTCGAGAAACCTCCGGGATTTTATCTTTCGAGTTTTCGGTGCGTGACGGCGTTTGTCGCAAAGGAGGTCGCCGTGAACACCGGGCCGCTGCCGTATGTTGACGGGCTGATTTTACAAGTCACGCAACGCATCGGCTCGCTCGAAGTGCGGCACGATGAACGGCAGGCCGGCGCCAGCGGTTACACGCTGCGGCGCTTGGTGCGCTTGTGGCTGAGCGCGTGGATTAATTTTTCGGTGTTGCCCCTCCGCTTAGCGACGGGCCTCGGTCTGCTCTTGGCGGCGCTCGGTTTGATTGTTTTCGGGGTGGTGGCGTGGCTCTGGTGGCGTGATTCGGGGCCCTCTTATGGCTGGGGCTCGCTGATGGCGGCGCTGCTGGTGTTCTCGGGCACGCAACTGGTGTTGCTCGGACTTATCGGCGAATACATCGGCCGGATGTTTCTCGCGGTGAATCAGCGTCCGCAGTCCGTGGTGCGCGAAGTCGTGCGCGGTGGCGGCAAGGTCGGATTTCTTGATCAGTAAAATTTCCGGCGACGACGGGAGATTCTGGCGGCGCGTAGCCTCAGTCGAGGAGCCGGCGCCAACGCGTGAGTTCGGCGTCGAGGTTTTTCCCCATGCCGAGGATGGCGCCCGCTGGCGGCGCGGGGCGCAGATGCCACGCGTGGAAAAAGGCCTGTCGGGCGAGCGCGGCATCGGGGAAATCACGCGGATCGCGGAGATACGTTGCCAAATGATCGCGGCACCAAAGCCGCGCGGCGTGGCGGGCGAGGGTGTCGGACCAGCGTTGGACGAGGAGTCGGGTGTTGGCTTCGTCGCGGAGTTTGCGGCCAGGCGAGGCGCTGATGTGGTGGCGCACGCGGCTGCGGAGCGCGACGAGGTTGACGTGGCCGGCGGCGGCGGCGCGGAGGCAGAGATCGACGTCTTCGCAGCCGTTGACGTACGCGGGGTCGAAGCCACCCAGTTTTTCCCAGAGCGTGCGCCGCAGCACGACGCACGCGCCGGTGACGGCGACCACGCGCCGGTGACTCGATGGGAGAAGCGGCCAGCGTGAGCGGCGCGGCAGCCAGCTGATGTGCTCGGGTTTGCCTTTGAGGTTGATGCGGATGCCGGCGTGATCGATGACGCCGGTGGCGGCGTTGAGTTGGACGTTGCCAACGAGACCTGCGCGCGGGCCGTAGGCGTGGTGAGCAGCGAGGATGGGCTCAAGCCAGTGCGGCGTGAGGATCAGGTCGTTGTTGAGCAGGGCGAGGAATTCGCCGCGAGCGAGGGCGGCGCCGGAATTATTGGCGGCGGCGAAGCCGGCGTTTTTCTCGTGCAGGACGACGCGGATGACGGGATCGGCGGCGAGGGTGGCGAGCCAGGCGCGGGTGCCATCGGTGCTGCCGTCGTCGATAAAAATGATCTCGTGGGTCAACCCGCGTGGGAGCTTCGCACGCAACGACGCGAGCATCGCCTGCGTGTGGGCGAGGCAATTGTAGAGCGGGATGAGAAACGAGACCTGCACAGCGCGGGAAGAGTTTCGCAAGGCAGGCAGATTGTTTCCCGCGGGCCGAATAAAATCGCTGGGAACGTGGATGCTTCCAGCGATCGAGTCCGGGCGAGATCAGGACTCGGTCAGAATTTTTTTGAGGTAGGCGCCGTAGTTCGATTTGCCGAGTTTGGCGATCGAGGTTTCGAGGCCGGCGCGGGTGAGCCAGCCTTGGCGGAAACCGATTTCTTCAAGGCAGGCGATTTTCAGGCCTTGGCGATTTTCGATGACGGAGACGAATTGGCCGGCTTCGAGGAGGGAATCGTGGGTGCCGGTGTCGAGCCACGCAGTGCCGCGGCCGAGGAGTTCGACGTGGAGGTCGCCACGCTCGAGGTAGAGGCGGTTGAGATCGGTAATCTCGAGTTCGCCACGCTTCGAGGGCTTGAGGCTGCGGGAGAGAGCGACGACATCGGCGTCGTAAAAATAGATGCCGGGAATCGCGTAGTTGGACTTGGGCTGGAGCGGTTTTTCCTCGAGGGAAACGACGCGACCGTCGGGCGCAAATTCAACGACGCCGTAGCTCTTAGGGTCAGCGACGTGGTAGCCAAAAATGGTGGCGCCGCCGGTGCGGGTGCTGGCGCGCTCGAGGGATTTGGCGAGGTCGTGGCCGTAGAAAAGATTATCCCCTAGGACGAGGGCGGCGGGCTCGTTTTTGAGGAAACCGACATCGCCGGCGATGTGGAAAGCTTGGGCGAGGCCGTCGGGGCTGGGTTGTTCGGCGTAGGTGAGCGTGACGCCGAATTGGGAGCCGTCACCGAGGAGGCGGCGGAAGAGCGGGAGATCGGTCGGAGTGGAAATGACGAGGATTTCCCGGATGCCGGCGATCATGAGGACCGACAACGGATAATACACCATCGGCTTGTCGTAGACGGGCATTAGCTGTTTGGAGACAGCGATGGTGAGCGGAAAAAGCCGGGTGCCGGAGCCGCCGGCGAGGATGATACCTTTACGTTTCATGGGAAAAATTATTTGGCGGTGCCGAGACGTTCGCGGGCGTATTTTTTGGCGGTGATGTCGGCGGTCCAGCTGCGGTGCGTTAGGTACCAATCGACGGTTTTCTCGATGCCGGTGTCGAAATTTTCTTTGGGCGACCAGCCGAGTTCGCGGCGGATTTTGGCGCTGTCGATCGCGTAGCGGCGGTCGTGGCCGGGGCGGTCGGCGACGTAGGTGATCTGCGTGGCGTAGCCTTTGCCGTCGGCGCGCGGGGATTTTTTGTCCAAGATCGCGCAGATGCGGTTAACGATTTCGAGGTTGGGGCGCTCGTTGAGGCCACCGACGTTGTAGGTCTCGCCGACGCGGCCCTTGGTGAGGGCGATCCAGATCGCGGTGGCATGGTCTTCGACGTAGAGCCAGTCGCGAATTTGTTGACCGTCGCCGTAGACCGGGAGCGGTTTGCCTTCTAGGGCGTTGAGAATCATCAGCGGGATGAGTTTCTCGGGGAAGTGATAAGGGCCGTAATTGTTGGAGCAGTTGGTCGTGACCGTCGGCAGGTGGTACGTGTGTTGAAACGAGCGGACGACGTGGTCGCTGGCGGCTTTGGAGGCGGCGTAGGGCGAATTGGGCTCGTAGGGGCATTCTTCGTTCCACGGCGCGTCGGTGGCCGAGAGCGTGCCGTAGACTTCGTCGGTGGAAACGTGGAGGAAACGAAAGGCACTCTTCTTGGGCTCGGAAAGTTTCGACCAGTGTTGTTTGACGCAGTTGAGGAGGCGGAGTGTGCCGACGACGTTGGTCTGGAAAAACGGCTCGGGCGAATCGATCGACCGATCGACATGCGACTCGGCGGCGAAGTTGGCGACGGCGTCGATCTGGTGTTCGGCGAGGAGCTGCGTGACGAGGGCGGTATCGCCGATGTCACCGTGGGCGAAAACGTAGCGCGGGTCGCTCGCGAGGTCGGCGAGGTTGGCGGGGTTGCCGGCGTAGGTGAGGGCGTCGAGATTGACGAGCTTCGTGAGCGGCGAGCCTTTTTCGAGGAGGCGCTGACGGATGAAGTTCGAGCCGATAAAGCCGGCGCCGCCGGTGACGAGGAGGTTCATACGGAAAAACGGGGAGGGTTTTTAAGCGGAGGCTTTTTGCCAACGCTTGAGGTCGCGGGCGATGGCTTCGTTGACCTCGGTCATCTGGATGCCGACGGAGGCGAGTTTGGCGGAAGTCATGACGCAGTTGGAACGCGGGGTCTTGGCGGCGATGTCCATGAACTCGGATTCGTCTTTGAAGAAAACGTAGTCCTTTTTCAGCACGCCGCTGGCGAGGATGTGCTCGACGACTTGGCGCGTGGTGACTTGGCCGGGGTTGGTGACGTTGTATTTGCCGAAGGGGACGCGTTTTTCCCAGCAGGCGAAGGTCGCCGCGACGAATTCCTGGAGTTGAGAAATGGAGTTGGTGGCCTCCAGCAGGCGCTGGTAGCGCATGAGTTTGGTGAGGTAGTTGCGCGGGCTCTCGCGGTGGTCGAAGGGGATGCGGAGGCGCCAGATGTAGACGTTGGGCGTGTCGGCGAGGACTTCTTCGCCGAGGGCTTTGGTGCCGCTGTAGAACGAGCAATTATTTTGGCGGAACGTGAAGTTGGGCGCGTCGGTCTCGCTGAAACCGGAGCCATCGGGGCGGGAGCCGGTGTAAATGCAGCCAGAGGAAACGTGGCCCCAGGGAACGCCGGCGGCGGCGCACGCTTCAGCGATGCGGCCGGGGAGGACGGCGTTGCCATCGAGGCATTCGGCTTTGTGGAGCTCGCAGGCGTCGACGTTGGGCTTGCCGGTGTAGCCGGCGGCGTTGATCAAGAAGGCGGGTTTATCGGCGCGAAGGGCGGCGGTGAGCGTCGCGGGATCGGCGTAATTAACCTCGGCGCGCTTGAGGTTACGGAAAGGGATACCTTTTTGCGTGAGAAGCGCTTGGTAAGCTTGGCCAACGTAGCCGGAACCGCCGAGGAGGTAAATCATGGGAAAATAGGAGTATTGAATGAAAGCGCTTCACGATGGCGGAACAAGGCTTTTTAAGGGGCGCAAAAAAGCCGCCACCCCATGGGGCGGCGGCTTTTTTTATACGTGACTAAAAAACTCAGCGTTCGGCGATGGTCGTCGAAGTGCCGACGAGGACGCCGCTGGCCATTTTGAAGAACACGCTGGTGTTGTCGTAGGCGCCCGTGAAGGCGGCGGCGCCTCGACCGTAGGCCGAGAGCGGAATGTCCGAGGCGGTGTGGACGGCGCTGCTGCCGGGGACTTGGCCGGCGATGAAGTAATTGCCCACGACGTCACGCTTTGTGGGGTCAGCGGGATAAGTGTTGAGCGGGGCGGTGCCGTTGAACGGTTGTTGGGAATCTTGGAGCGGCAGGGGGTTGCTGATCCAGTTTTCGTAACGGTCGCTGTTGGCCGCGTAACCGATGAGGAGTTTGCGGTCGGGGTTGGTGGTCGCGGGGAAGCCGTCGGGCATGATGCCGTAGACGGGGAAACCGGCGAGATCGTAGGTGCCGACGACTTGGTCGCGCAGGCCGACCACGCCGCTGTCTGGGGTGATGGCGCGTTGCGCGAGGCTGCTGGCGGTGACGGTGGAAGAGCCGATGATGTTCACGCCGGCGCATTCGTGGTCGGCGGAGATGATGACGAGGGTGTCCGGGTTGGCGGCGGCGAAGGCTTTGGCGCGGGCGATGGCGCGGTCGAACTCGATGGTTTCAAGGATCCAGCGGTCGCTGTCCATGTTGTGGGCCTGTTTGTCGATGCTGGCGCCTTCGACGAGGAGGACGAAGCCGTTGGTGTTTTTGGCGAGCACGGTGAGCGCGGCGTCAGTCATCTCGTCGAGCATGGGCTGATCGGGGAAGCCGTAATCGGCGACGATTTTGGTGGAGCCGCGGCGGCCGTCGATTTTGTCGAGGGCGACGTTCATGTTGGAAAGCGAGAACAGGCCGAGGAGTTTGGTGGCCGAGGTGGCTTTGGCGGTGAGCTGGGTGCTCGTCGCGGCGTAGCTGAAGCCGGACGTTTCAAACTCGCTGATGAGGTCGCGCGTCGCGTCGAGTTTGCCCGTGGCGATGCCCCAGCCCGTGGCGAGTTCGGCAGGGAGGACGTAGTCGGTGCTGTTGGCGCGGGCGGAGCCGGCGGTGGTGGAAGGCAGGAACCATTTGCGCCCGCCGCCGAGGAGGACGGTGAGGTTGGAGGACTTGGTGGCTTCGTCGAGGTATTGGTCGGCGATACCGGTGCCGGCGCCGCGGTTGGAGGTGTGGACGGCCCAAGCGGCAGGGGTGGCGTCGAAGACGTCGGCCGTGGTCACGATCCCGAGCGATTTACCCTGAGTGCGGGCGAGGTATTCGCCGAGGTATTCCATGCGGGGATTGTCGAAGGCGTCGACGGTGTCGTCGGGGAATACGCCTTCTTGGTTGTTGTTGTTTTTATTGCCCGTGGAGTAACAGGAGGCGCCGGGAGCAGAGTCGGTGATGATGGAGTTGAGCGAGCTGGTTTGGACTAGACCGGTGACCGGGAAGGTGTCCATCGCGAGCGGGGCCAAGGCTTTGCCTTGGCTGACGCCGTTGAGAACCATGCGAGCGGCGGTGCGGTGGGCGATGCCCATACCGTCGCCGAGCATGAAGATGATGTTTTTAACTTTCGCACCGGTGGCGCTGCCGAGATCGACCACTTCAAAGTTGCCGGTGGCCAAGGTGGACACGCCTTTGTTGTCGGTGGTCGTGATGGAGAAGGTGTGGATGCCCGGTGTGGAGTTGCTGTAGGCGCGTTGGGTGGCGATGTAGGTGTTGGCGGGCAAACCGGAGACGTCAGCGGCCGCGAGGGTGACCGAACCGCTGAGGCGGGCACCATCGACGATGAATTGGGCGCCGACGATCAGCGCGCCGGCGTCGGGCGAGATGGTGGCTTGCAGGTCGAAGCGTTGGCCGGGCAAAAAGCGGGCGATGATGGGTGGCTTCGCATCACCATAAGTGAAGAGCGCGCTGGGCGGGGTGAGGCGGGAGACTTTTGGGGCGGCAAAAGCACCAGTGGCGAGCAGGCCGCTGAGCGCGACGAGCGAGAGGAGATGTAGTTTTAATTTCATGGTTGGGAGGAAAGTTGTGAGCTGGCGGAGGAAGTGGTGGTGACGGCGGTGCGGCTCGCGACGAGTGGGGTGAGCGCGGGCGTGTTGGGACGAATCCGCAGGAAGGAATTGCGGCCGTCGGGCTCGGATTGTTGGCCGACTTCAAGCGTGCCGGTGAGCAGAAGCGGGCCGGGGGTGAGTGGAACTTGAGTTCCAGTAGGCAGAGGCATGAAGACGCGGACGATCTGGGGCGGCAGGTCGTCGCAGGCGCCATATTCGACTTCGTCGACTTGGATGGGCTGGGGCGCGAGTAACAGGACGCCGGGCGTAGGGAGGGATTGGCGGACCATGAAGCCGACGAGGCGGACTTGCTGGCCGGCGAGGGCGCGGACTTTGGCCGTGAGTTCGAGGCCGCGGTCGCCGATGACCGCGCCGTAGAAATCGGTAAACTCGAGATCGGTCACACCAGCGGGTGCGGGCGGACGGGGCGGGAGAAGGTTGCGGGCATCTCGGTTGAGTTTATCCCATTTCATCGTTGCGCGAGACCAAGCTATCTCTGCGGGCGTGGGTGGGGTCTGGCGGGCATGGGCGAGGAGGCGAGGGAGGCCAAGGGTGGCGAGGGCGAGCGCTACTAAAAAAAGCGATACGAAACGCATGCCTTAATCTAGCGCGGCGATGTTTCAGTAAGATGGCGAACGCGCGACGAGTGTGTGACGAAATCGGCCGCGCGCGGTGGCTGGATGATTTTTACGAAAGTGTGGTCCGCGGCAGAATTGAGTTTCCCGCCGCGGCGAAGACGGTTTGCTCGACTCGCGTGAACGAGCCTCGACCCCAACGTGCAAAACTAGCCACGCGGCGGTGGCGTTTTTTTATTGGGCTGGTGCTCTTGGCGGCGGTGGCGTTCGCCTATCGGTCGAGCCTGCGGGTGCCGTTGATATTCGATGATCATCCGGCGATTGAGCGGAACGCGACGATCCGCCAGTTGTGGCCACTCACGCCCGTGTTGTTGACGCCGGTCTCGGCGGCGGGCGCGACGGCTCGGCCGTTGGTGAATCTCTCGCTCGCCCTCAATTACGCATGGGGCGGACTCGAGGTGACGGGCTATCACGTTTTTAATCTCACTATACACGCGCTGGCGGGGTTGGCGCTGTGGGGACTTTTAAGACGAACGTTACAGAGGTGCGGGCCGGAGAGCGTGGCGCAGCGGCGTGCGGAAGAAATCGCGGCGGCGGTGGCGCTGCTGTGGCTGGTGCATCCGTTGCAGACGGAGTCGGTGATCTGCATCGTTCAGCGCAACGAGCTGCTGGCAGGACTTTTTTACCTGCTTATTTTTTATGCGTTTGAACGCTCATTGGATTCACCGCGCGTGGGGTGGTGGCGCGGGGTCGGCCTGGCGGCGTGTGGCGCGGGCGTGTTGAGCAAGGAACTGGTGGCGACGGCGCCGCTCTTGGTTTTTTTATATGACCGGACGTTTATCGCCGGGACATTTGGGGCGGCGTGGCGGGCGCGTTGGAAATTTTATGCGGCACTTTCGCTGACTTGGATTCCGCTCGGCGTGTTGATGGCTGGTTCGGAGGCACGTGCGGGCACGGTGGGGTTTGGCCTAGGGATGAGCAGCTGGACTTATCTCCTCACGCAAGGTCGGGCGCTCGGGATATATCTGCAATTAGCGGTGTGGCCGCATCCGTTGGTGTTGGATTACGGAACGAACGTGGTGCGTGGCGTAGGTGAAGTATGGGCGCAGGGAATTTTGATATTGGGATTGTTGGCGGCGACGGGCTGGGCCTTGTGGCGGCGACCGGTTTGGGGATTTTTGGGTACGTGGTTTTTTGTGATTTTGGCGCCGAGTTCGAGTTTCGTGCCGCTGACGACGCAGACGATCGCGGAACATCGGATGTACTTGCCGCTCGTTGCGCTCGTGACGTTGGCGGTGATCGGTTTGGCGCGACTCGGCCGAGGTTTTATTTTTGGCGCGGGTGTTGGCGTGCTGGCGCTGGCGTTGGGCTTGGGGACGTTTGAGCGAACGCTGGACTATGGGACGGAGGAATCGATTTGGCTGGATACGATTAAAAAAATGCCGGGCAACGCGCGGGCGCACGCGAGCCTGGGCCAAGTGCGCGTGCGCGAGGCGCGTTGGGCGGAGGCGGCGGAATTTTATGCGACGGCGGTGCGGTTGCAGCCGGATTACGCGGATGCGCAGAATGATTATGCGAACGTGTTGGATCAACTGGGGCGCAGGGCCGAAGGGCTCGAGCATCACGCCATCGCGGCGCGTTTAAAACCGGACGACGGCGCTATTGATTTTAATTTCGCGCAAGCTTTGTTGGCGGCGGGCCGTGGGGCGGACGCGGTGGTGGCGTTTGAGCGGGTCGTCCGGCGGGAGCCGGAGCGGGTGGAGGCGTGGTTGGGTTTGAGCGATGCGGGGTTGCGCGTGGGGCGGCCGATCGATGCGGCGGGGGCGCTGGCGCGGGCGGTGCGGTTGCGCCCAGCGGTGGCGGAGCTGCATTATAATTTAGGTAATATTTGGTTGGGCTTGGCGCGCGGGCCGGAGGCGGTGGCGGCGCTGGCGGAGGCGGTGCGGTTGCGGCCTGATTGGGCGGCGGCGCAGAATAATTTGGCGTTGGCCTTGGTGAGCGCGGGACGGGTGGCGGAAGCGGTACCGCATTATGAAATGGCGTTGCGGCTACTGCCGGGGGTGGCGCAGGTGCATCATAATCTGGCTTTGGCGCTGGGAAAATTGGGACGCGTGCCCGCGGCGATCGCGCAGGATGAAGCGGCGTTGCGGCTGGAGCCGGATAATCGCGATGCGCGGGCGCATCTGGCGTGGTTGCGCCGGCGTTGATCGGCGAAGGTTGCTTTATTAACGGGCACAAAAAAAGGCGGCTGCCCGAGGGCAACCGCCAATGGTGATCGGTGGAACCGATTTTTAGAACTTGATGCGCATGCCGGCTTGGATCTGCCAGCGTGACACCGGGGTGTCGTTGGCGACAACCGGGATACCGTCGAGGGTGCCACCGTTGAAGGTGTAGTTCCATTGGCCCGCGCCGCCGTTGGCGGTCGGGTTGAGGGTGGCTCCGGCGACGGCGCGGCGGTAGGAGAACGGCACTTCTTCGAGTTGGCCCCAACCCTTGTGGATCAGGCCACCGAAGTTTAGGAAGTTGGCGAACAGCTCGGCGCGGACCGTGCGGAAGACCGGAATGACCTGGGTGATCTTGAGATCGAGGCTTTGGGTCCATGGCGAGGTTTGGCTGTTACGCGGCGCATGCGAGCCGGCGAATTTCATGAGGCCGTTGGCGTCAGCGAAGGCGAAGAACGCATCGCGCTCAGCCGTGCTGGCCCAGGCGACTTTGGAGTCGGTTGGGCCGGTGGGCACGTAGAGCAGATCGTTGAACGCGTAGCCGTCGCCGTTGGCGTCGCCGCGGAACACCCAAGAATAGGGGTGGCCGGTGCGGCTTTGGTAGATCGCAGCGATGGTGGTCTTGGCGCCTTGGATGAACTCAAATTCGCGGGCCAGCGTGAGGACGAAGCGGTCGCGGATGTTGGTGTTGGAGGTCGAGGCTTCGTCTTCGTTGGGATTGAAGACGGCGCGGTTTGAGTAGTTGGAGCTGGCCGTGGAGGAGGTGATCGGGCTGACCTCGGTGGCGTGAGCGCGGGTCCAGTCGAAGCCCCAAGCCCATTTGTTCTTCATGTTGCGCTTGAGGCCGATGGTGGCGCCGTTGCTGTAGCCTTTATCGGTGTTGGTGAGGTAGAGCACGTCGGCGAAGCCGGAGCCGACGGGGCCGCCGGTGGCGACGCGACGGCGACCGTTAACGCTGGTGCTCGTACCGTTGGTGATCGTGCCGTTGTAGTGGAGACGGCCGTCGGGCATCGTAGTGGCGCCGTTGGCGGGCGTTGAAAGAAGGTAGTTCAAGAATACGGTGTTGGGCATCTTGTCGTTCTTGGTGTAGTAGCCTTCGATGGTGAGCGTCGTGTCGAGGAATGGCAGCTTGTGGTCGAGGGCGAGATTAGCCTTCCAGATCGACGGCTGTTTGAAGTCGGGATCGGTGATGTTGATGTTTGGGGCGGACAACGTGCCGGTGGGAACAGGTTGGTTGTTCACGTCGGAGCTGAAGGCGATGCCGGGGAGCTGCGCGGTGGTCGCGGTGACGTTGGCGACGGATCCGGCGTTAGAGTAGGCGTTGGAGAGCCAGACCGCGGGGTTCTTGCCTTGGAAGAGGCCGACGCCGCCACGGAGCTGTGTCTTGCGCTCGGTCTTGAATTGGTAGCTGAAACCGACGCGAGGAGCGAGGGTGGCGTTGCCGCTGTTGGTGGTGTTATTGGCAGTGACGGCGCGGCCGGTGTCGGTGACGAATCCAGCCGAGGAGAAGCCCGCGGCGACCGGAGGTTTTTCCGGGACGTAGGGGTAATCGTAGCGGAGACCGGCGAGGAGCGTCAGCTGGGAGTTGGGTTTCCAGCTGTCTTGGATGAAGCCGGCGTAGGCATCGTAGCGCCATTTCGCAATGGCGTCGTTGACCGTGAAGCCAGGATAGGGCTTGGCGAGCTGGTAGGCGCTTGGGGGCGTGCCGGCGACCCAGCTGGCGATGTTGGCGAAGGTGTAGTAACCGTCGGTGTATTGGACGAAGGCGTTGGTGTATTTGGTCGAAACGTCTTCGACGCCGAAGGTGATGTTGTGATTACCGAGCGAGTATTCACCTGAGACTTTGCCGTTCGTCTCTTTCGAGGTGATGGCATTCAGCTGGCGGGAAGACTCGGTGCCGAGGAAAATGGCGCCGTTGGTGATCGTGGCGCCTGTGTCGAGGCGCGTGCCGCTGAGGCTTTGGATTTGGACCTGCGGGAAGGCTTTGCCGTTGTTCGACGGAGAACCGTCGTATTCCGTGTAGGAGAGGCTGGCTTCGGTGCGGAAGTCGGGGGTCCATTGGCTGAAGAGCTGGGCCGTGTAGCTGTCGGTGTTACGGGGCTGCGCGTACCAGTAATTGCTCAAAGAGGTGGTCGTGGAACCGGTGTAGTTCGGGAACGCGACGTCTTGGCCGTGGACGCGACGGTAGGTGAACGTCAGGCGGTGAGCGCCGGAGATATTCCAGTCGATCTTGGCGATCGCGGATTTTTGAAAGGCGATATTGTTGGCGCTGAGGTCACCGGCTTCGTAGCCGAGGGCTTTGGCGCGGGCTACCACGGTGGCGACATCGGCGGCGTTGGGGATGAAGTTGGCCTGTGGCGCAGCGGCTTCGCGGCGGAAATCTTCGTAAGCGAGGAAGAAGAATAATTTGTCCTTCAGGATCGGGCCGCCGACGGTGATGCCGTAGGTGCGTTCTTTGAAGGCCTCTTTGAGTTGGGTGACGGGATTCTTGTCGCGCCAATCTTGGTCGGTGCGCTCGTAGTAGAGGCTGCCGTGGAATTGGTTGGTGCCGGATTTGATGACGGCATTCAGGTAAGCGCCCGTGGCGCCCGCGCGGCGGACGTCGTAGGGGGCGAGATCGACGCTGAAGCTCTGGATGGCGTCGAGCGGTATGGGGCTGCGGAGGGAGGAGAAACCGTTGCTGTTGAGGCCGAACGGATCGGTGGCTTGCACGCCGTCGACGGTGAAGGAGTTGAAGCGGAAGTTTTGGCCTTGGGCGCTGAGCTGGCCGCCTTGGTCAAGGGACATGAGGGCGAGGCGCGAGTCGGTCGCGGCGATGTCTTGGACATTGCGGCGGACGCTGGCGATGTTCTCGATTTCTTTGTCGCTGAGCGTGGTGCTGGTGCCCATTTTTCCGCTGCCGAAGGTGGTGTCACGCTCGGCGCCGACGGTAAATTTTTCGAGTTGGATAATATCGGATTTGAACGAGAAATCCTTCGAGGCGGTTTCGTTCAGATCGACGTAGACGTCTTTGGCGGTCTGCGTGGGCTGGCCGGCGGCGGTGGCGGTGATCGTGTAAGGACCGCCGATGCGCAGGTTGGAGAGATTGTACTGGCCGTTGGCGCGGGTCGTCGTGGTGGCGACGGTGCCGGACGGTTCGTGAAGGGCGGCGATGGTCGCGCCGGCAAGGGCTTTGCCGGAGGCGTCGGTGACGGAGCCGTCAAGGCCACCGGTCGTGATACCTTGCGCGAACATGCTCGGGAGCACGGCCAGCGCTAAGGCGAGGGCGGCGAAACGCACAAGGTGCGCGCCGGTATTTCGCAGGAAGGAACGGATATTCATGGTTCTGTGTTTGGTTGGTCTAAAAACGACTCGGACGAGCCTCTACTATTTGAGTTTTACGCCGGTTAGGTCGAGTCCCGATTTGGCGCCGAATGTTACCTTCAGGTCACGTTGAAACCATCGGCTGAAAACCCGCGCTGCTGACCCGCGCGTGCGCGTAGGTTGAATTTCGCCTAAACGATAGGCTTAAACAGTTTGTGTAGGCGAAGGCGTGATTAACTGCGTCGCCGATAATCGCCGCGGCTGAAGTATTTTTCGAGCCACACATAGGCACAGATGAAAAAATAGCGGCTGCCCATTTCTTTGATCTTCAACTTCGCCTCGCCGTACTTGCGGTTGTGCCAAGAAATCGGCGTGATCGTAAACGTGTACCCGCGGGCGATCGCTTTGAGCGGAATCTCGACGGTGAGATTAAAATGCGGCGCGAGAAACGGCTGGCAACCGTCGATCACGGTGCGCCGATAAGCCTTAAAAGCGTTGGTGGTGTCATTGAGCGGAATGTTGAAGCCGATGCGAACGAGGAAATTGGCCAAGCGGTTCACAAAAAGTTTCACGCGCGGATAATCTACGACCTTACCGCCTGAAACGAAACGACTGCCGAAGGCGCAGTCGTAACCTTGGCCGAGGAGTTTCCAGTACTTGACGGCGTCCGACGGAGCATCGGAGGCGTCGGCCATCATGATGACGACGGCGTCGCCTTTCGACTGATCAAGCCCCCACACGATGGCGCGGCCGAAGCCGTGTTGGCCGAGATTTTGCGTCGGGCGCAATGTCGGGATCGCAGCGCGGAGCTCTTGGAGCACGGTCCACGTACGGTCTTTCGAGCCGTCGTCGACCACGACGATTTCGTGGGGGATTTTTTCCGCGGCAAACGTCGCGTAGATCGCAGCCAAGGTGGACGGCAGCGATTCCTCTTCGTCCCGCGCAGGGATGACGACCGAGAAAAGCGTGAGCGGAGCGGAGGAAGAAGCGGCGGCGGACATGAAAAATAAAATTAAAACAAAACGATCAGCGCAAAACGAAGATCAGAGCGGCGCCGAGAGTTCGAGCCATTCCGGATGCGCGAGGGCGTGGGCGGCGATTTCCTCAAGAATGGCGACGGTCGGCGTCTGCGGCTGCCAAGACCAAAGGCGCGTAGCCTTCGCGCTATCGAGCACGACCCACGGCAGATCGAACGGCCGCGGCGCAGGATCCGAGCTGACGGCGTGTGGGCCGAATTTGGCGTCGCACCAAGTGGTGAGTTGACGCAACGACATCGCGGAGCGGGCGCCACCAGCGATATTGGCGAGGCGATCCGCGGCGGCGAGTTTGGGCGCGGCGAATTGTTTGAGTAGGAGCGGCACGAGATCACCCGGGTGGAGGCAATCGCGGACTTGGTGGCCGTGGCCGCCGAAACCGATGTATTTGAGCGCGCGGCGACGCACGTGCGCGTTGAGCCAGTAGGCGAAAATACCTTGGTCGGCGCGGCCAAATTGACCCGCGCCCGCGAGCACGCCGCAGCGATTCACAAAAACCGGTAAGTCGAAGGTCTCGCCGTATTCTAGGGCGAGTGCTTCGCTCGCGAGTTTGGTGGAGCCGTAAAGCGAGACGGGCGCGGCGGTGGAAAATTCTTCGGCGATACCGGCTGGGCCGACGCCTTTGGCCCGCGGGCCGGCGGCGGAAAGGCGAAATGCATCGGCATGGGCTTCGACGGGCAGGCTCGCGAGCGGCGGGATCGAATACACGCGGCTTGTGCTCAATAAAATAAAGCCGGCGCGATGCGTTTTGCAGAACTCGAGTAGATTGATCGTGCCGCTGAGGTTGTGTTCTACGAGTTGACGGGAGCTGGTTTTGCCGTCGACGCCGGCTAGCACGCTGGGATTGGCGGCGGCGTCGATGACCCAGTCGACGGCGGGCAACGACTCGAGATCGCTGGCGGAGCGGAGATCAGCGTGGAAAATTTTGACGCCGAGTTTTTTGAGTTCGGCGCGGTTGGTCTCGCTGCCGGGGCGGATGAAATTGTCGAAGCCGTATAATTCATGGCCGGCACCGGAAGCCGCGAACGCGCGCGCAAGGGTGCCGCCCACGAAGCCGCAGATGCCGGTGATGAGAATACGCATGGGGCTAAGTTGAGGAAAAATCGGCGCGGGGGAAGATTTTTGGCGTGACGAGAGGTGGTTTCTTGGAGGGACGTGAGCGCATTCATTTCGTGATTGGATAATCTTTCTTTCCCCGGCGGGATTCGCGGCTTTGATGTGACCACCCCGTCACCCTTGAGTTATCTTATGCTGTCCACCCTGTCTTCGTCTCGTTGGAAAAAAAACGTCACGCGTCTTATCGTGTTGCTGGTATTTTCAGCGGGGATCACTTGGGGCGGAAAGATTTTGTGGCAGCGGATTAGCCCGGGATTATTTGGCAATAAGCGGGAGGAAAAAATCCCGACCGCGCGCGTGAAGACCTCGAATATCGCCGAAGAAATCGTGGCTGTGGGCCGGTTGCGCGCGGTGTTCTCGACGGAGTTGCGCGCGGAAATCAGCGGTCGCATCACAAAAATCTCGGTCATCGACGGCCAGCACGTGAAACGCGAGGATGAGATTCTGCGGCTCGATCAACAAGACGTGCTCACGCAGCTGCAGGAATCTGACCGCAACATCGAGGCTGCAAAATTAAAGATGCAAAAAGCGCGGCGGGATTTTGAGCGCCAACAAGATTTGCAGAATCGCGGCTTGGTCGCGACGCGGGATTACGAAGAAGCACGCACCGCGCTCGCGCTCGCCGAAAACGACTCCGCGGTGTTTAACGCTCGCGCGGCGAATCTCCGCGATAAATTGAACAAGACGATTATCCGCGCGCCGCACGATGGGACGCTCTTGCTGCGCGATTTGACGGAAGGTCAATTGGTGACCAGCGCCGCCGCGCAAAATGGCGGTACGCTACTCGGCGAAGTTGCGGATCTGAGCGCGCTGATGGTGCGCACCAACATCAACGAGATCGATGTGGCTCGACTCAAGGTCGCCGACGAGGCGCGCGTGCGGGTCGATTCGCTGAAAAACATGATGATGAACGGCGAGATCAAACGCATCGCCACATTTGCGAGTGAATCACTGGGTGATCGGACGCGAGTGTTTCCCGTGGATGTCGTGCTCGATGAAACCGATCCGCGTCTGCGCCCGGGGATGTCGGCCACGGTGATGTTCACCTTGGCGCAGGTGCAGGATGTGAACGCGGTGCCGCTCTCGGCGGTGTTTTCCAATGCGGACTCGGTGCGCTATGTTTTTATGCGCAAGGGCGAGGGATTCGAAGTGCGCGGCATCGATATCGGAATCGCGGATACGCGGCGCGTACATATCATCTCTGGCCTCGAGGTTGGGGATGAAGTCGCTTTGATGCGGCCCACGGAATTCGAAGGCGAAATTCCACTCGCAAAACCTGCGGCGCCGGCCAAGCCCAGGACGCAGAAACGCGGCGGTCCCTGAGGTTTTTATGCGCCAGATTTTAATGGGCATCGGCAGTGGTTGGAACGAGGTGCTGGCGCATAAGCTGCGCTCGTTTCTCACGCTGTTTGGGATCATGTTGGGCGCGGCGGCGCTCGTCGGCATGCTCGGCGTGGTGAAGGGACTTTTGCGCGGGATGGAGACGATGATTTATGAGACCGGCGGCATCGAGCGGATCAGCGTGATGTCGCGGCCCGCGCCCGAGGCCCAGCGGGAGATCGCGCAACTTTCTCCAGGGCGAACGCTCAATGACGTGGATGCGATTTTGGCCGCGGTGCCGCTGGCGCAAAACGTCACAGCGGAGGTGACGATACCAGGAGGCGGACGGGTTTCATTTCAAGGCCGCGCAACGTGGCAAAATATCCGCGGCGTGTTGCCGGCGACGTTTGTGATGGATCGTTTTGATGTGCAGATGGGGCGGACGATCGGCGAATTGGATAATGAGCTGCAGACGCAAGTGGTCGTGCTCGGTTCGAATATCGTCGATCAACTTTTTCCGCGCGGTACGGATGCGTTGGATCGCGTCGTAACGATCAATGGCCAGCCGTTTACGGTCGTAGGCGTTTTACGCGAATACCAAAGTGGCATGGGCGGTGGTTTCAGTTCAAAAAACCAGGCGGTGTTTATACCGCTGACGACGTTGCAGACCTTGTACCGGCTCGATGAAAATGTGGATGTGCTCAACGTGAAAGTCGCCGATGTGGCGGACATCCCGATCGTGTTGCAGCAAATCGCGAACGTGCTCACGCACACACATCGCGGGATTCAGGATATCCGTTTCGAAACGCGCGAAGATTTGCTGCAACGCTTCGAGGAGACGCGGCGGAGTTATGTCGTTTCGCTCGGCGGCGTGGCGGTGATCGGCCTGATCGTGGGCGGCATCGGGATTATGAATGTGATGCTGGCTTCGATCAACGAACGCGTGCGCGAGATCGGCGTGCGGCGCGCGCTCGGCGCGAAGCGCATGGACATTTTGATCCAGATTTTGGGCGAGTCGATTGCGCTGGCGGCGGCGGGCGGAGTGATGGGAATGGTGGCGAGTGTGTTTCTAATCAAGGCGCTGCAAAAAATCGTAGTGGAGGCGAATCGTCCTGAGCTCTCGCCGGCGGCGTTGGCGATCGGAGTTTTGTTCAGTGGTTTGGTGGGCGTGGTGGCGGGGCTTTATCCGGCGATCCGGGCGTCGCGGTTGAGTCCGGTCGAGGCTTTGCGTTCGGATTGAGCGAGCGCCTCGCTTGACGCGGTTGGCGGGCGGGGGTTGGCTCGACGGGCATGAGTCAACTGCGCGCAGATTATAAGGCGGTCTGGACGTCGCTTTCCACGACGAAGGAAGATGCTTACATGGTCGTGTCGGGTTACACCGATGAGGAGAAATTTCACGCGGATGCGGAGGACACGTTGGCCATCTTGCGGGCGACGACGGGCATCAAGCCGGATGATATTTTTCTGGAGATCGGCTGTGGCGTCGGTCGCGTCGGACGAGTCCTAGCGCCGCTCGTGCGCGAGTGGATCGGTTGCGATGTGTCGCCCAATATGATCACGCTCGCGGGGCGGCGCTTGATCGGCCTGCCGAACGCGCGCTTGCAGGAAATTTCGGGTTACGATTTGCAGCCGATTCCGGACGCTTCAGTTGATGTGGTTTACACGACGGTCGTGTTCATGCACCTGGAGGAATGGGATCGCTACACGTATGTCTTGGAGGCGATGCGGGTCTTGAAGCCAGGTGGGCGTTTTTATTGTGACAACGCGGATATCGCTTCCGACGCGGGCTGGGCGATGTTTGAGGCGAGTCGGAAAATCGCTCCGGGTGCGCGGCCTTCCCATATTTCAAAATGTTCTTCGGTGCCGGAAATCGATGCGTTTCTGCGTCGGGCGGGATTCAAGGATGTGAAAGTCGCGACGCGCCCCATGTGGGTTTACGGCTGCGGCGTGAAGCCTTAGGGCGTGACGGATCCGAAGGTGCGCGCTGGCCAAGGGCATGAAAAAAAGCGCGTCGGGTGGGACGCGCTGGGTGGTGGTGGGATAACGGCTCAGTTTGAGCCGTGCGTTTTAGGCGTTTCGATCTTTTTGGGATCGGCGGGCTTCTCGCTTATGGGTTCATCCTTGGCCGCATTCTTAAATTCTTTGATCGATTGGCCGAGGCCTTTGGCGAGGGACGGAAGTTTGGAGCCGCCGAAGAGCACCAACAAAATGATCAGGATTACAATCAGCTCGGGGGCACCGAGTCCGAGGACGCCAGCAAGAATGATAGGAGCAGCGGTCATAGTGGTTGCAACGTAGGCTGGAGGGCGGGGCTGTAAAGAGGGAAAGCACGTCTGCGGGTGTGCTCAACTCGTCTACGGCAGGGTGGGAAACACAACTTCCTCGCCGACGGCCGGTTGGCCGGCGATGATCTGAACGCCCAAGGTGCGGCCGCGGAGCTGACTGCTGGTGCGAAGGTTCGCGGTTGGGCGGAGTTCGTCGTTGCGCGCGAGCAGCTCCATGTCGGGTTGCAGGGCGATAGGTGGAGCGGAGGGGGTGAGTGCCACGAACGCGAAGCGTCGCTCGAGGTCGATCGCGAGGATGCGGCCGACGTAAAGATTCGGGCTCGGTGCGAGCTCCGCCGCGGTGGTGCTGGCGGTTTTGGGCGTGGGCGCGGTGCCGCAGCCGCTGAGCAAAAAAAACACCGCCAGCGGCAGGAGCGCGCGGGCGGTGCGTGGCATCGGTCGAGATCTCCTTTATGAGGATTTCGGGCCGGGGATGGTGGGCAAGAAGCCGGGCATCGCGGGGCCGCCGGGCAGACCGGGGAGGCGCGCGGTGGCGGCGACTTTCAGCAGGTTCTGGGCGTTGTCGATCTGCTCGGCGTCGAAGAAGCCATGGAGTTGGCGAATGCGCGTGGGGTGGCGCATCTTGCGGAGGGCTTTGGCTTCGATCTGGCGGATGCGCTCGCGGGTGACTTTGAATTGTTTGCCGACTTCTTCGAGGGTGCGGCTGTAACCGTCGACGAGACCGAAACGGAGGGAGAGGACGCGGCGTTCGCGTTCGGTGAGGGTGTCGAGGACGTCGATGATCTTTTCGCGCAGGAGCGAATAAGCGGTCATGTCGTAGGGATTCTCGGCGGATTTATCCTCGATGAAATCGCCAAAGGAGGTGTCGTCGCCGTCGCCGACGGGGGACTGCAAGGAGATGGGTTGTTGGGCCATCTTCATGATCTGCTGTACGCGTTCGACGGGCAGGTTCATCTCGTCGGCTACTTCTTCGGGCGTGGGCTCGTGGCCGAATTCCTGTAGAAGTTGTTTCTGGACCTGCATGACCTTGTTCAGCGTCTCGATCATGTGGACCGGGATACGAATGGTGCGGGCTTGGTCGGCGATGGAGCGGGTGATGGCCTGGCGGATCCACCACGTGGCGTAGGTGGAGAATTTGTAGCCGCGGCGGTATTCGAATTTCTCAACGGCCTTCATGAGGCCCATGTTTCCTTCTTGAATGAGGTCGAGGAACGAGAGGCCGCGGTTGGTGTATTTCTTCGCGATCGAGATCACGAGCCGAAGATTGGCTTCGACCATCTCGGTCTTGGCTTGGTGGGCCTCGCGGATGTGGACGTTGGTCTGGGCAACGACCTTGAGGAGGTCGGCTGGGACAATGCGCTGCGCGGCTTCGACTTGTTTGAGACGGGCGTTGATCGCCTTGGTGTCGATAGCGGCGTCCTTTTTGGTCTTGGGGTGCTTCGCCCGGTCGAGTTGGGCGAGGAGCGTCTCGATTTCCTCGAGGGCGGGGCGCAGGGCTTCGAGATATTCCTCGTAGACTTTAAGTTTAAAGAAATATTTGCCGAAGGTGCCGCGCAGGATGTTTTCGCGTTTTTTGAACTTCGCGTGGATGCGTTTGCGGTCGGCCTCGGTGCGGGCTTTGACGTATTCAGCCCAGGCTTCGGCGGTGCCGGCTTCGGATTTTTGGGTGAGCTCGACGAGTTTTTCGAGGCCCTTGAAGTAGGCGTCGCGGGACTCGATTTTCTTGTCGATGACGATGCGATCGAAACGTTCCTCGCGGGTGATCAACTTGGCGCCGAGGGTGCCGATGTGCGCGCCGACGGCGGAGGCGACGAAGAGCGCGTCCATGGCCTTGGCTTCGGCGTTTTCGATGCGCTTGGAAATTTCGACTTCTTGTTCGCGCGTGAGCAGGGGGACTTGGCCCATCTGCTTCAGATACATGCGGACGGGATCGTCTAGGATGTCGTTTTGCGAGGTGCGGGATTCTTCCTCTTCGGCCTCTTCCTGACGGGCCTTGAAATCTTCGACCTGATCGGGCTCGAGGATTTCGATTTCCAAATTCTGTAAAATGGAGAGGACGTTATCAATTTCCTCTTGGTTTTCGACGGACTCGGGGAGGGCCTCGTTGATGTCGTCGAAGGTGAGGTAGCCCTGTTCCTTGGAGTGGCGGATCAGTTGGCGGATTTTTTCGTTGATGCTGCCGGGCACGGCGGGAACGCCCTCGGTGGAATCGGCGGGGGCATTCGGCTGGCGGCTGAGGGCGGCCTCAACGGCTTCGGATTGGGCGGAAACGGCGGACTTGGCTTTGCGCGGCATAAATAATGAATGTGCTGAAGTCTTAAAAAACGCAAAAATACGCTCAACCGACGAGATTGAGCGTGATAGGCTGACGGAGCTGACGTTGAAGTTCTGAGCGTTCTTTCAAGAGTGAAATAGGGTCAAAATTACTGTCCGGTTGGGGGTTGGCCAAAGCAAGTTCTATTTGGCGGAGGCGGGGCTCGAGGGCGCGGGCGCGTAATTGCTGCAAACCGGCGGCCGCTACCTTGGCGGGGTCGTCCAGCTCGAGGGCGTTAAAGATCAGGGTGGCGACGAGGGTACGTTCCTCGGGCGTTTCCAGCAGCGCCTCGAGGTGCTCGCGCCCGGGCCAACTGTTTTGCTCGAATTCGGCGAGCACGCGGTTGAGCAAGGCGCCGGCGATGTGGCCGGTGTCGATCCAATCGTGCGGGATTGCGGCGGCGAGGGCGCGACCGAGTTGTTCGTGGTTAAGCGCCAGCAAAAGAAGATGATGCTCCGCGGTATCCGTCACGAGGGCAGGGGCTTGAGTTGGAGTCACCGCGGCGGGGCGGGCGGCCGCTTGGCGATTTTGGCGAGCGAGGGTGGTCTGGAAATCGGCGGCGAGGGCCGGCAGGGGCAGACGCAGGTGGATCGCGATCTCGGAGAGAAATTGGGAACGCGCGACTTGGCTTTCCGCCGCGGCAATCAGTTCGTAAAGCGTCTGTGCGGCGCGGGTTTTGTGTTCGGAAGTGGCGTTGGCGGGATCGGGCAACGTCGCGCGGCACGCAAACGCCATCGCGCTCTGGGCGCCGCGGCGGACTTCTTCGTAGGCGGGCAGGCCTCGTTCCAGAAAAAGTAGATCGGGATCAAGTTTCGAAGCGCCAGCGAGCGTGAGAAAACGCACTTCGAGCCCGGCTTTCAGGGCCATCGGTAGAAAACGTAGCGCAGCTTTTTGGCCGGCGCTGTCGCTGTCGAAGAAGCATTCTACCTGTGTGTGGTAGCGCCGCAACAAGACGAGTTGGCCCTCGGTGATCGAAGTGCCCTGGGGCGCGATCGCGGTTTTGAGGCCGACGGACCAGCAGCGGAGAGCATCGAGCTGGCCTTCTACGATCACAAATGGGTGACCGTCGCCGACGTGCGAGCGAGCGCGGTCGAGGTTAAACAACAAGTTGCTCTTCGTGAAAATGGGTGTCTCGGGCGAATTTACGTACTTCGCTTCGTGCGCCGGATCGTCGGGCGGAGTGAGTTCCGTCTGTCGCGCGGTGAAGGCGACCACGCGGCCTTGGTGATCTCGAATCGGAATCATCAAGCGCCCGCGGAAGCGCGGACGCAGCGCAGCGCCGGTCAGGAGCGCATCGTCGAAAATGAAAAACAGCCCGCACTGACGCAGCGCGGACTCCGAGAATTTTTTTCGCAGCAACGCCGCGCCGAGGCCGCTGCCCGTGGCATCGGCCGCGCCGATTTTGAATTCGTCCGCGAGCTCGAGCGGGAATTTGCGCTGCTCATGCCAGAGCTTGCGCATAAATTCGCCGGTCGCGTCTTGGGCCTTGAAGGCTTGGTGAAAATGTTCAGCGGCGTGCTCGTGCAGATCGTAGATTTCCTGGCGCAGCGAACGTTCTTCGCGGCTCGGGCCGCCTGAGCCGGCTTCGTATTCGATAGGAATGTTAAAACGTTGGCCAAGCGCTTCTACGGCCTCCGTGAAATTTAACTGCTCGGTCTCGCGCACGAAGCTGATCGCATCGCCGGCTTTGCCGCAGCCGAAGCATTTGAAAAAACCTTTGTCGGTATCGACGTTGAAAGACGGGGTCTTTTCGTTGTGAAAGGGGCACAGGCCTTTAAGTCGCGCGCCGCCGGCCTTGCGCAATGTCACGACGCGCGAAACGACGTCGGCAAGATTGACGCGTAGTTTGAGGTCGCGGACGCAGCTGGGTTTGATGGCGGGCATGGACGTTGCAGGAAGGAGCGAGCGATACCCCGCAACACTAGGGCGCGAAGCGCATCGAAGAATGCACTTTCAACCCGAGGGTGGCGCTGTCAAGTTTCGTGCTTATTAAGGAAACATTGTCCGACGGCGGGCGACCTACTTTTCACTCATGCTGCGTTTTCCCATCATCGCCTTGCTCGTTTTTAGTTTAGTCTCGACGATTTCCGTCGCGCGCGCCGCTGACGGCCCACCGTCGCCGGCTCCAGCGGCGGTTGCCAAAGCTCCGGCCGTCGCGGCCGCGCCGATCGCGCCGGTCTGGCAGGCGAAATTGCCGACGTTTGACGACTACGCCTACGAACAAAAAGTCGAAGCCCTGATCGCTACGTTCGAGCAATCCACGGGTAAAAAACTGGTCCCTGGCGAAAAAAAGAAAGTGGGCCTCAAGGTTTACACCGATTCGGGCGCGGGCATGGCGACGCCGCTGCCCCTCGTGCGCGGCGTGATTCGTGCGCTCGTGAAACGCGGTTTCGCCAACACTGACATTTTTCTCGTGGGGCTGAATCAACTGCGCCTGCGCATGACCGGATATCTGCCGTCGCTCGTGACGGGCGAGACGCCGTTCAAGGGCAACCTCATCTACGTGCTCGAGTCTGGCCGCTTCTACGATCCGGCGTGGTTCTACGACAGCCCGCTTCCTCAGCGCTTCGACCCGATTTTCGCTGAATCGCAGACGAAAGATTTCGCGAACAACTCCTCCAAGGATGAAGACCGCAAGAGCTTCCTCGCGACACCGCTTTTCTTCGATGCGGATTTTTGGATCAACTTACCCGTTTACACCGATCACCCGATCCTCGGCATCAACGGTGCGCTCGTAAACGCCACGCTCTGGAACGCCTCCAACACCGCGCGTTTCTTCCGTTCACCGGCCAACGCGCCTGCCGCCGTCGCGGAAATGAGCGCGATCCCCGAGCTACGCCAGACGTGGATGTTCACGATTACGAGCCTCGAGCATTACCAATACATCGGCGGGCCGTTCTTTAATTCGCTCTACAGCAAGACCGAGCCGTTGCTCTGGCTTAGTACCGATCCGGTGATGCTCGACTCGCTCATGCGCGCCAAGATCGATCGGGCGCGTCGGCAAAATGGCTTTGAAAATGTTTCCGAAGAAATCCGCACTTTGGAATTCGCTGAGACCCTCGGCGTCGGCTCCACGCGGATCAAGAAGGCTAATATTATCGAGGTGAATTGAGCCTCAGCGCGAATTTCGCGCGACTGTCTCCAAGTAAAAAATTCCGGACGTTGCCGGAAGTTTTTTTATGCCTTTCGGGCGGCAAGCATGAGCGCGCTGCCGTGGATGTTCGGATGCTGCTCGATGCGGAAATCGGTGAAACCGAATTTTTCGAGGGCTCCGACGATTTCGGATTTCTCCATCCAATAACTGTAAATCTCGCCGCCACCGCAGAAGCCTTTCCAGTCGAGCGAAGGGCCGTAGTTGAAACGATGAACGGTGTGTTTGTAGCCGGCGTGTTCCATGGGCAATGCCTCGGAAAACTTGGCACCGGGGACGGGGTTTTTTGCGACGAATTCGGGGTCGTAGAAAACCGTCCAGAGGAAAATCGCTTTGCTGCGGCGGCCGAGAAGCTCGAGGAGTTCGACGGGATTGGTAAGGTGATAAAGAATGCCGCAGGCGATCGTGATGTCGAAGGTGCGCTCGTTCGAGTGCAGGTAGGAAAGCACATCGCCGAGGAGGAATCGGGCGTGGGGCATGCCAAAGGTTTCTTTGGCGATGAGGCATTTCAAGTAAGCGCGGGCGTTGGCTTCGACGGCGGTGATGCTGGTGGCGCCGAGTTTGTCGATGAGGTACGTGTGCGCGCCCTCGAGTGGCCCGAGCTCGAGCACGTCGCGACCGGCGAAACCGCCGGTGAGACCCATCTCGTTGAAGCGGTCGTGCGCCCATTGCATGCGCGGATCATCAAACAACGGCGTCGCACCAGCTTTTAAATCGGGGCGACAGGCGGGCGGCGAGGACGACCATTCGCCAGCGAAGAGATCGAGGGCGTTTTGATCGGAGGGCGGGACGCCAAAGAAGTGTTTAAAATCGGTCATGAACTAAAAAAGCGAATCAGGGGGCGTTCCGTTTTTTCCAGGATTCGACGATCTGGCGGATCGTTTCTTCGAGTGATTGAGTGATATCCCACGACGGATAGTGGGCGCGCATTTTGCGCAGATCGCTGTAGTAGCAGATGTGGTCGCCGGCGCGGTTTTCGTTCACGTAGGTGTGGACCTGCGCTTTGCCGGTGAATTTTTCCGCGATTTTGAACGCTTCGAGAATGGACGTGCTGTTGGCCTTGCCGCCGCCGAGGTTGTAAACTTCGCCGGCGCGCGGGGCGGCGACGAAAGCGGCCATGAAGCGGGCGACGTCGAGCGAGTGGATGTTGTCGCGGACCTGTTTACCCTTGTAGCCGAAGACGCGGTATTCGCGGCCCTCGAGGTTGCACTTCACGAGGTAGCTGAGGAAGCCGTGGAGCTCGACGCCGGTGTGGTTGGGGCCGGTGAGGCAGCCGCCGCGGAGGGCGCAGGTCGGGAGATTAAAATACCGGCCGTATTCTTGAACCATCACATCGGCGGCGACTTTGCTGGCGCCGAAGAGCGAGTGTTTCGATTGGTCGATGGTGAAGGTTTCGGCGATGCCGTGTTCGTACGCGGGGTCGGCGTAATCCCAGCGGGTGGGGAGCTCTCGGAGCGCGATGCGGTTGGGCGCGTCGCCGTAGACTTTGTTCGTCGACATGTGCACGAACGGTGACTCGGGCGCGGCTTGGCGAGCGGCTTCGAGGAGGTTGAGCGTGCCGACGGCGTTGGTGTCGAAATCGTCGAAGGGAATGGCGGCGGCGCGGTCGTGCGACGGTTGCGCGGCGGTGTGAACGATGACGGAAGGTTTGACGGCTTTGACGAGGGCGAGGACGCCGGCGCGGTCGCGGATATCGAGCTCGTGGTGGACGAAGCCGGGTAGCTCGGCGGCGAGACGGCTTTGGTTCCAGCGTGTGTCGCCGGAGGGGCCAAAGAAGACGGCGCGTTGGTTATTGTCGACGCCGTGGACAGTGTAGCCGAGTTCGCGCGCGAAATAGACGCAGACTTCGGAGCCGATGAGGCCGGAAGAACCGGTGACAAGTAGGGTTTTAGCCATGACTAATGAGTAAGCGGTAAGAGCGTTAAAAACTCAGAGCGGACCGAAGCGCGCCTTGGCCCAAGCGACGATCCACGTGAGCGGGTCGCGAAACATGCGAATTTTTTTACCCTCTTTGAAGGAGCGAGAGTTGTAGCTGATGGGAATTTCGATAGGCCGGTGGCCGGCGCGGATTAGCTTGATGAGCAGCTCCCAATCAAAGTCGAAGCGGTTGCACTTGAGCGTGAGGCCGTTAAGGGCATCGCGGCGGAAGACTTTGTACATCGTGAAGGGGTCTTTCAGCCAAATACCGAGGGAAACATCGATGAGCAGCGTGAACGTCCAATGCGCGGAGTTGAGGAGAAACGCGTGAAAGGGCTGGTCGTCGAACTTGCGCATTGCGAAGCCGTCGCCGGGGCCGTGGCGGGAGCCGAGGATGAACGTGCGTTCGCCGGAGGCGAGGGGCGCGAGGAGTTTTTCGTAGTCGTTGAGATCGTATTCGAGATCGGCGTCTTGGATCAGAACGAAGCTGCCGGTGGCGCGGGCGAGGGCGGCGCGGACGGCGTGGCCCTTGCCGCGAGGTTTATCTTCGAGCAGGAGCGTGACGCGTGGGTGGCTGCGGTAAGTCTCGACGATGGCGCGAGAGCCGTCGGTGGAATTACTTTCGATGAAAATTAATTCGATCTCCCAGCCGACGACGGATTTGGCGACGATGGCGTCGAGCGCAGTGCGGAGCGTCGCGGCCTCATTGAAGATGGGGACGATGACGGATAGAGTGAGAGGTGTGGGCGGGAGAGCAGACACGCGTTGACGGTGGTGGGAGCGAGGGCGGGTTGGCTACCCCTTTTTTTCAGCACGCCGCACGAGCCAAGCGCTGAGGCCCAAGAGCCCGAGGCCGAGGGTGGCGAGGTTGAGGGCGAGGGTGAAGCGTTGGGGACGGTAGGTGAACTCGAGGTGATGGAGACCGGCCTTGGGAATGAAGACGCCTTTGAAGGCGTGATTTAACCTTAAGTAATCTACGCGTTTGCCGTCGAGGGTGACGCGAAAGTCGTGCGGCAACCAGGCTTCGGTGAGGGCGACGAGGCCGGGGCCGGCAGCGTCGACGTCGAATGCCGTGGTGTTGGTCGTGATGCGGTAGTTGCGCGCAGGCGTAACGATACGCGTAGAGAGGGTGGCGGGAATATCCGTGCGGAGGGCGGGGTCGCCGGCCTGCATGGCGGCGAAGGGGCGGCCGTCGCTGGCGGCGATGAGTTTGGCGAAGTCTTTAGCCGTGCCGTAGGTGGCGAGGCGGTCGGTGAAAAAGGCGCGCGGCCAGACGGACTCGCTGCGGTAAACGTCGAGGTCGCCATCGAAGATCTTCGTGAAAAGAGTGGCGAGTGCAGGTTGTCCGCTGTGGTAGTCGAGGTAATGGCGGACGTTGAGAAAATCATAGTAGGGGCGAAGCGGTGCGTAGGGGCCAATCTCTTGGTAGATGCGCCAATCCCAGATGCGCACAAAGTCGCAGGCCTCGATCAGTTCTCGATAGTGTGGGTTAATGAGAGCATCGGGGCCGTTAAGGCCTTCTAGGCGGTAAACATCGTTCCAGCCCGGGAAGAGATTACCTTGGAAACCGAATGCCCGCGACGGCTCATTTTTTTGATCGGCGCGGAGGGCGGTGATGGCGGGAGATGCAGCGTTGAAGTCGGCACGGGCGGCGGGAGCGACCACGCGTCCCTCAAAGCCCACGCCGGCGTGCCAGCCGTGGCGCCAGAGCATCACAACCATGCACGTGAGGGCAAAAATCAGCGTGGCTGCAGTGGGGCCGCGGGTGAGGATGCGACGTGCGATCAGCATGAAGCCGACCGCGGCGAGGAGCAGCACGATGAGACTGCCCCAGACAAACGAGCTGTAGGGCAATGTTTCACCCCAATGTAGGTAAGAGAACGTGCTGCGTTGGATGGTTTGCCGAAAAGCGATGTAGGGGAAAACGAGCGCGCCTAACAGCAAGCTGGCGATACCGAGATCGGCGCGGGCCTCGGGGCGCTTGAGGCGCGTCGCGGCGCTGGCGAAGCCGACCCCAGCGAGCACGATCAGCAGTTGAATGAGCCCGATACCGAAGGAATTATCAATGTGGGCGACGTTGCCCAGGAACGGGATTTTTATAATCCAGAGCGGCGGTATGAGTCCGAAGACAATGGACAACGGCACCAACGCGGCGAGGGCGAGCGCCAGCACGACGCGATTGAGCGTAACGGCGCGCAGATAAACGAGGAAGCCCAGCAGCCCGGTGAGGAACAAGAAATTCGCGGAGGGGTTGTAAACGGTTTCGTTAACCCAGAATGGTCGCAGGAGGATTTCGTCAAAAAAGCCGAGGGCGAGGCTGGGTTGGAGCTGATACGCGGTGGCGGCGTTGTAGCTCGTGTAGGCTTCTTTCAGCGCATCGAGAAACGTGAGCCAGACCGGCGCGCCTAGGCAGAGGAAAATAATTCCGGCCCAAGCGCCGAGGGCGAAACGGATCAGCCGCTCGCTGCCGGAAAGCGGTGCGAGCAGGAGCGTGCAGGCGCCGGCAAAGTTGAGCGTGAGCAACAACATGTAGGCTTCTTTCGCCGTGCCGCTGTTCATCAACATCCCGTTGGCGAGCATCAGGCCGGCTACCCAGCGAGCCGCGATCGTCCAGCGCGGGGCGGTGCTGATGCGCAGCCAACAATAAAGCGCCCACGGCGCGTAACAAAAACTGAAGAACGCGGGATGATTGACGCGAAAGGGAAAGAATCCGACGAAATCCGCGGCGAAGGTCACAAGCAACGCGGCGGGCAGATGGCTCGTGAGCCGCAAGACGCATACGCCCAGACCGCAGGCGAGCAGCCATTTGCCGATGAGGTATTTTAAGTCCCAAGCCCACGTCGCGCCGTTGGCGAGGATGACCAGGAAATGCAGCGGGTCGCCGAACATCGATTGGCCCTGGCCAAGCAAGACGGTGCCGGCGGAATTGTAGCGGTTCCAGAGTGGGAGCTCGCCGTCGCGCAGTACAGCGTCGCGCTGCAGCATTGATAGCGGGATGTGTTGCCACATGATTGCTCCGATATCAGCGCCGGCGACGTTGGCGGTGGCGCGGTCGCGGTTGCCGGGCAGGGTCGGGTAATCTTCGTATAGGAGAATCGTGCCATTGTTGGGCGAGACGATGCTTTTGCCGAAGAACAGCACGGGGTAAGAGCTGGCGACCACCGCAAGCAAAGCCCCCAGCGAGACCGCTCGCAACGGGCGGGCCGCGAGCCACGACCAGCCGCGCCGCAGTGGATCGCGCGAGCGAGCGACTAACCATACGGTGGCGAGTACGAAGAGGAAAACACCTAGGGTGATTTTGAGACTGACGCGTAAATTTTGGCCGATCGTGGTTACAAGCTCAAACGGGGAGGCAAGGCGGAGGCCGAGATTGGGATCGACGGCACCGGGCGTGGTGATGACTCGAAGGGCGTCGCCGTTGGTCACTAGAGAATGGATCTGATTGTCCGCGGTAAATTCACTCAGTGCGAAACGTTGCAGCACGCGGCCGTCGTGGGCGCGGATGACGGCCTCGCTCAGCGTTAGTTCGGCGGTGCGGTCAATAGGATCGAATCGGAATGCGCGATAAGTTCCGCTCGGAAGTGGCAAATGCAGCGATTGTGGGCCGGTTTTATTTTCGATCGTGACGCGAGTGGAGTCGGCTTCGTTGATGCCGCGACCCACGTCAAAAAAGAGTTGAGCCGAGCCCGGGGTGTTACTCGTTACGGTGATATCAAAATGAAATTGCTCCCTAGCCGGTGCGGCAAACGGTAGAAACGGGATCGAAACAACGATGCTGAGCAACGCGGCCACTAGCAGGGTGGGGAGTGAGAAGAAATACTTCATCCGTGACGCCGAGTTTCGGTGAAATCGCGCGGGTCCGACAAGGTATTATCGCGCGAAGCGCGTCGCGGTGATCTGCACCGCCAGCTCAAGTGCGCTCCCGCAAGATCTGGTTGAGCACGAGCGCAGTGAGTCCGCCGGCGGCGATGCCGGAGTCGAGAAGGGCTTGGATGACGCCGGGCAGCGTTTTAATCCAGGCGGCCTGCGTGGGCGCACCGAGGCCGACGGCCAGCGAGAGCGCGATGATCAGGCCGTTGCGCGACGTTAGCCCAGCGCGTTCGATGAGGCGCAGACCGGAGACGGCGACCAGACCGAAGAGCATCAGCGCAAGCGCGCCAAGAATTGCACCCGGCATCGCTGTGATCCAACGCCCAACCGCCGGGAAAAGTGCGAGGGCGGCGAGCATCAACGCCATGATCGGCCCGATGCGGCGGCTCGCGACGCCGGTGATCTGTATCACGCCGTTGTTTTGGGCGAAGGTCGTGCTCGGGAAACCGCCGGTAAGCGCGGCGAAGATGCTCGTGAGCCCGTCGGCGATTATGCCGCCGCGCAGCCGCGTCCAATGCTCGGACCCATGCGTGTCGAGGCCGGAGAGTTGCGCGGTGGCGGTCATGTCGCCGAGCGCTTCGAGGACGGAAACGAGATAGATAAACGCGAAAGGCATCAGCAGCGCCCAACTAAAAGCCAAGTGGTGCGGGAGTAGTTTCGGGATCACGATCCACGTGCCATCGCCGAGCGCGGGCGGTTGGAGCCACCCGGCGAAACCGCAGACCAAGTAACCCGCGATGAGACCGAAGAGCACACTGCCGAGGCGAGCCCAAGGGCGGCCCGTGGTTTGGGCGATGAGCATCACCGCGACCACGATGGCAGCGACTAAAGCTCCGCCCCAAGCGGGCGCGCCGGGGGCGATCGGCGCGGCGATGCCAAACATCGCGGTGGGAATTAGCGACAGGCCGATGAGCAAAACGACGACACCTGAGACGATCGGCGCGAAGAGGTTTTTAAGTTTGGGGAGAAACGGCGCGAAGATGAGTTGCACGGGCGCGGCGGCCAGCGACATGCCGAACATCAGGGCAAGTCCGCCGGCTTGGCCCGCTTGGATCAGCGGTCCGAGAAACGCGAAGCTCGTGCCGGTGACGCTGAGCAAGCCCGAGCCGACGAGGCCGTAGCGACCGGTTTGAAAAAACGTGCCCACGGCCGAGGCGAGTAGCGCCATGCTGACTAAGTAGGCGGTATCGGCGGGAGAAAATTTGAGGATGCCGGCGAGGATGAGGGCGGGCGTGATCGTGCCGACGACCATGGCCGAAACGTGTTGGAAGCTGACGAGCAGCGCGGGCCCGAGCGGGACGCGGGCCTCGAGGGCGTAGACGAGGTGAGTAGATTTGGACGCAAGGTCGCTAGGTGGCTGGGGTGCAGACATACGGTAAGATTAGCAGGGGGCGGGCCAGTGGGGTTGATGTCGTCCTGAGTGGAGCGGGCGGGAGTGGCTGAGGGCGAGCAGCAAAAAGCCGCTCCGGTGAGGGAGCGGCTGAAGGTTTTCTAAACGTTCGCGTGAGGCGAAGGGTTTAGAAGCTGTATTTGGCGGTGATCTGGAGCTGCGTGCCGGGGAGGGCGAGGATCGAGCCGTTGCCGTAGACGGCATTCGGTGGCGACCAGTTTTCCTCGTTGGTGGCGTTCAGCAGGTTGGCGCGGAAATCCCACTTTTTGAATTTGTAGGAAGCGCCGAGATCCAGGGTGTATTGCAGCGGGATCACGAGGGAGCCGGCGGCGTTGTTGTTCATCTTGCCGGTCACAACGGTATTGGCGCTGAGGCCGAAACCGTTGGTGAAGGTGTAGGAGATGAGGCCGTTGAAGAGGTTTTCTGGGAGGCCGGAGACCTTGACGTCGGAGCCGATGTTGGCGGTCGGGTTGGCGCGGTTGGCGGGAGGCAATTCGGAGAAGCCGCCGAAGAGGCCGTACTGGTAGGGAGCCGACTGCTTCGCGTCGATGTAGGAGTAGGAGATCGTCGCGTAGAGGTGCTTGTTGGGTTGGTAGTTCAACTCCGATTCGAAGCCCTTGTATTTATACTTCGAGATGACCGTGGAGCTGGTGCTCTTGGCGGTGCGCTCTTGGTTGTAGACGGCGAAGTTGAGGAACACCTTGTTTTGCATGAGGGCAAACTTAGCGCCGAGTTCGTAGAGCGTGCTGGGCTGCGTGAAGTTTTCTTTGTCGAGGGCGGTGCCGGCCGCGTTCCAACCGGTAATACCACCACCGTTGCCGACAGCGCCGGAGGTGTTTTCACTGTAGTTATACGTGAAGTAGAGGCTCGAGTTGGGTGTGGTCTTGTAGATGACGCTGCCGTTGTAGCTGGGAATATCGACGCTGATATCGGCGCTCTTGTAGGGCGGGAGCAGGGGCTCGCGCACGTTGGCCGTTAGGTGGTCGAGACGGAAGCCGGCGACCGTGCTGAGCTCGTCGCTGAACTTGTAAGTGCCTTGGGCGAAGGGGCCAAAGGTGGTTGCGTTACTGTCGTTGGTGTCGCCGTTGAATAGACCGGGTTCGGCGTAGCGGCCGGGCCAGCCGGGGACGGCGAAGCCTTTGCCGCCGCTATTGAAGGCGTCGGAGCGATAAACATCGATTGCAGAGCGGTCTTTGGTGATGTCCCACACGTTGGCGGGTTCGAAGAAGTAGTCGTCGTAGGCCTTGGTCTTTTGATAGCGCAGATCGAGACCGGCGTTGATGGTGTAGTTCTTCTGGGTGAGAATGAGTTCGGTGCGATTTTCAGCGAACCAGGATGGGTCGATGATTTCCGAGTAATAGTAGGTCGAAAGCGTGTTGCGCTTTGTGTAGTTCCAGTAGGAGGTGTTTTTAAAGTTCAGCTCGGAGCTGAGTTTGGCGGTCTGGATGGCTTGGAAGTTGTATTCGTCTCCTTGGGACTCGTTGCCGGGCTTCAAGAGGCGGGTGTGTCGGTTGATTTTAACCGTGGGGCCCCAAGCGATAGTGTTACCGCCGCCGAGAACGTACTTGGAGTTCTGCGCGTCGGAAGGCGTGGCGGTGGCACCGTTATTGATATTGATACCGGTGACGTAGCGACCGTTGTCGATTAGGTCTTGGGTGACGCGGTTGATGCCCCAGTTCTCGGTGTAGTTAGCGGAGAACCACTGGCTGTTCACGAACAGTTCGTAAACTTGGTTCGGGCGCCAGGTAATCGCGCCGTAGAAGGAGTCGGTTTTCTTGTGGCCGTCGACGTAGTAGCCGGTGGAGTTTTCACCGGAGTAGCTGAAGCGGTAAGCGAGCTGTTTGGAGAGCGGGCCGCCGACATCGAGGGTCCAGCGGTTGGTGTCGTAGGAGCCCATGGTGAGGCTGACGGAGCCCTTGGTGCCGTCGAAGTAAGGACGCTTGGTGACCAAGTCGATGAAACC